>NZ_JBFPKP010000015.1:0-180341 GCF_040948855.1 Paraburkholderia sp. BR10882
GTGCGCCATGCCTATGACTGGAAATCTGCGATGAACCAGTTTGCCATCCTGTTTGGCGAGCGGTTTACGCGGGCGCGCGGGTAGCGTTTTTTTTAACCGCCTCGCCCACAAAAATGCGGACAGGTTCTCCGCGTCTGTCCGATCTGGCCGCAGACTGCCAAGTTGTTGCAGCGACTCGTCGAAGAACGCCCGTATCCGCTTAATGCAACCACAGCACTGTTGTCAATAATCGCGGCGACAAGCACACCCGCTTCGGGGTGTACTACCTGCTTCGCAAGCATCTGGTCGCCGCCGGAGCGACCGTACCTACCCTCCGGGAGAAACGCATCCACCCTCATTCTCTGAGGCATACGACAGCGCTCTCCTTGTTAAAGTCAGGTGTAGACTTCCCAGCGATTAGCCAATGGCTTGGTCACGCGAGTCTCGATACAACGATGCGCTATGCGCAATCAGACATCGACATGAAGCGCCAGGCACTCCCTCAAGTGTTTCCAGACATATTGACGAAGGTATCGGCCGACCGAGGAACATTCGGACGCTTGCCGATTATCGACTGGTTGAAGCGGCTCTGATACTTATGTGGAGTTCGAATCACGGCTGCCGACTATCACTATGCCTTGACCCACCGGACTCCACATAACGGTGCACTACACATAGATCGAGTAACGTTATGCAAAACGTTACTGGACGACCTGTCGTATGCTCGCAAGGATCAGGCCGAGGCCAGCGTTCTGTTCGAGCGGATTGCAGAGAGGTATGAGCGAAAAAGTCTTCCGATAACTGCAAACGAAACATTCTCGGACTGGAATGACGTGCTCCCCGACCCCGGCATGACATCGCCGCCATCGACCGGCTTGTGCATCACTCGACGACCTTCGAACTCAACGTCGAAAGCTACCGCCGCCGCAAGGCCGGCGACAAACAAAATGCACTGCGGCGTCAATTGCACGACGACAACCCTGCCAATCCGTTCAGCGCCCAGTTGCCTGACCACGACAACGTTGTCGCAGTAACGATGTGTGTCAACTACACGATCACGCAACGACAACTACGAAGGAGAAACGTCAAATATGAGCTGATATCGAACGACAACTACCCCGTTGACCGGCCAAAATAGTTGTCGCTGACCGGCCGTGCTGGTTGATGCTCTCTAACGCAAGGAATCCAGTACACCTGTCGCGGGACGTTGAGGGCTTCGAGCTGGAGTGTGAAGAATTGAACAAATAGGCGCACGCCTTGGAAACGAACTGCTCGCGACGGGTGCCCAGCCGGTCCAGCAGCGCGAGATTGAGCAGCCGTAGGGCGCTGAGCATGCGCTGGCGGCACTCGGCCGGTTCAAAAGGGTCTTTCGGGCGTGCCTGTCGATGGCGGCTTAATTCCAGGCTCGGGTGCCGTGAAATACGCATTGATGGCGCCGCGTTTCGCGAATCCATGCCATGCTGCGCGGCAACGCCGTGCGGAAAATTTAAGATGTGCTAACCTCCATGAGGTCGATGTTTTTGGCCACCTTGACCGGCGGGTCTTTTCCCAGATACAGGCATCAATGAAAAATGCAGCGACCATGAAAGACAAACCGTATTTAAAGCATCCTTCGCAGCACGTCGTTACGCGAGATCAGTTGGTGCTTGATTACCGCTACCACGTGCAACATGACCAGTCCAACCAGCAGTGCGCAACTTGCGCGATGCACCGCGAACAATTCGTCGGTTAGCGGGCCTTTCTGGAACGGAGTATGGATTTCAACCAGTCCGAAAAACGGATAGCCATTCGGCACCATCAGGAAGCCACTCGCCAGCACTGCAAAGATCATGACGTAAATCAAGAGATGTACTACGCGTGCCAGTAGTTGCTGTTCGACGGACACATCGGGCAGCGCAGGTGGCGCGATTCTGACCAGCTTCCAACCCACCCTCAGCGGAAAAAGCACAATCAGAACCGTTGCTATCGACATGTTCAGTCGCGACAGGAAATCATGCACAGGTCCATTGGCGACCCGGGTGAGCGAGTAACCCGCTACACTGGCGTAAATAATCCAGACAGCAAATGTCCAATGGAAAAATCGTGCGATACCGTCGTAGCGGCCCCGCTCGATCCCGGCCGCCAGCTCTGACCAGTCGCGCAGGCCAGATTGGCCGTCTTGCGGGATCGCGGTTAGCGGCTCACCGGCACGCGAACTGGATCGCTTAGCCGCTCGTGACATCCGGTTCATAACCTCTTCCAGTCCGAAGTCGTTAGGCTGTATCGGGACGCCGCCACGCGTTCCGCCCTTTGCTGATTCAATGCCGGGGTCGGGCGGGTTCTGTCGCAGTAAGACCGAGAGGCCGTCCAAGACCGGTATGGTATGGATTTCCTTATCCAACCAGCGAACATAACTGCTGTGCGGGAGTTTGCACCAACGCCGCCATCGTTCAATTTCCCTTGACGATCATGTGTATGACTTCGATGCCACCCAGGAGAATGCGGACGCAACGAGATTCTTAAACCCGAGCATCGGGCGGGTCCCGCGCTTGATCGCGCGGTGGTCCTGCTCGACGATGTTATTCAGATACTTCGACTGACGGATACTGATCGGCGTCTCCCGCCCGGCGTTGATAGACTCAAACGCAGCGAGATTTGCCCCACTCTTGTCGTTCGGTCTCCGCCTCGGGTGCGCCGTTGCGCTCGATCGATTTTTCAAAGTGGCGCTTCGCGGCAGCCTTGTCAGAAATCGATCGCGTCTCCCGCTTTGTCCACGGCCCGGTACAAGTACTTCCACTGTCCTTTGACCTTGATATCAGTCTCATCCACGCGCCAACTCCTGACGACTTCGCGCTTGCGACGCCAAATGGCTTTTCCCGAACGGGCAGCAACTTGACCGCCCACCGGTGCACGGTTGAATGATCGACATCGGTGCCGCACTCAGCCATCATCTTTTCCAGATTTCGCAGGCTCAGTCCATAGTCCACATACGAGGGCACGCACATCAGCAGCATGACATCGAGCGGATGGTGCAGTCGCTTCAGAACCTTCGCAACTTCTGGGGCAAGGGCCGTTCGTGGCGTCAGTGCCTTCTTATTCATCGGGTCAGTACCAGTTCGTCAGACGCGCATTCTAGCGTTCCGGCACTAACGCGACACAACCATATTCGCGTCGACAACGCCAATTGCGTTCAGGCAGGTAATGAAAATTTGCATTCGTGACGCCCAGTACATCGCCGAACGCACTATGCGGCATTTCCATGTCGACTAAAAATCGATTGTTTGGATAACACAGATCCACGTAACGAATGCATGCGTGCGAGAAATATGCGCGCTGATGGCTTCGCCAAATCAGCTTTCAGCCGGTAGCTTCAGCAATGTCACGTTGCTGACAGCGGCGTCGGGTGACAACTTGCAATGCAAAATACCGAACTGCTTTTATCACGGCGATCGCTTCTCCGCGACGGTAGGGTGCAATTTGGGTGCGCTGGTCTGTTACGCTCGGGATTTTGACGAGCACGAGCCAATGCGTAAGCTAAAAGACATTGACGGATTGCTCAACGGGCGCCACTTCGCTCGCGAAGTTATTGTCCTCTGTGTGCGCTGGTACCTGCGTTACAATCTCAGACTTCACCTCGCTGAAATGATTGCCAAGCGTGTCTGTCGATGTCGCACACGACGATCATGCGCTGGGCCCAGCGCTTCACGCCGGAATTCGTCAAACGCTGGAATCGGCTGGCCTTGAAAGCCGGTCAGTCAATCGACGAGACCTATGTGAAGATCCCTGCCAAATGTGTCTATCTTTACCGCGGCTTGACCGGGCGGGAAAACGATCGACTTTGACTCCCGCCAAGCGAAATGTGGCTGCGGCCCAGGCGTTCTTTGCGAAGACGATCAGAAGTCAGGGGCGCCCTCGGGCTACGATCACGCTGGACGGTTACGCGCCTCACCGCGCGGTGTGCGAAATGAATGCCGATGGGACCTTGCCTAAAGACGCGACGTTGCGGTCCTTGAGATACTTGAATGATCTGATCGAGCAAGATCAGCGCAACATCAAGTCCAGGGTCAACGCGATGCTCGGCTTCAAATGCTTCAGAAACGCGACCGTCACGATCTCGGGCATCGAGTTGATGCATCGCATTCGGAAGGCGCAATTTGACCTTACGAACCTGCGCCTCGAAGATACAAATGCGCCCGCTATTTGGAAGGCAGTTCTTTCTGCTCAATGAGGTCGCCGCAAACACGCTGCTTCTCACTGCTATTAAAATTGCACCAAAGCCGGAGTGTAAGGCCAACGCGCCTCAGGCGTCCGCGATCGAGCCGCGCGACACGCAGCTTTAATCGGCGACCGCCCGGCGTCGGACCACGGTGCTGCGGATCGAGAGCACTCGTCACAGGGTTCGCCAAAAATCGCTGCCGCAGCCGATAGGCAGTTGTCCGGACGTCAAGCAACTGTCCAGCGCGCTTAGACTGAACTCGAGTCAGCGGCCCCCTCCGAGCGGTCGCAACACCTAACACCGCCGCCACCTTCGCGGCACGGCTGTCTATCTCGTCAGAGGACGCCATGGTGCCCCCTCGCCCGCGCTCTTGATCGCGCTAGCTGAATTAGGGGGAGCGGACGAGGCCGGCGGGAGTCGACGGCAACGACTACACTGGACCGTTGAGCGGCGCTGGGGAGACGGTCATGGAACTACGTTGGAAAATCTATCTGGAGCGGCGGGGAAAGGGAGAAAGGGGCACTGTTGGTATACCGGCAGTTACGACGCCGTGAAGCGCATGCTGCGCCGGCTTGCGGCAGAACGCGTCGTCAAGGCAACGACGACCCTCGAATTCGCGCCCGCCGAAGCCACCCAGGTTGATTTCGGCGCCGGCCCCGTGCTCACGCACGAGTCCGGCATCCCGCTCAAGACGTGGATCTTCGTCATGACCCTGTGCTGGTCCCGGTATCAGTATGCCGAGGTTGTGCTTGACCAGACCGTCGAGACGTGGCTGGCCTGTCATCGCCGCGCCTTCGAATGGTTCAGGGGTTGTCCTTCCCGGGTGACGATCGACAACGCCAAGTGCGCGATCATCCGGCACTGCATGCATAGCCCCGAAGTCCAGCGTTCCTACGCGGGGGTCGCCGAAACGTATGGTTTCCGCATCGAACCATGTCCGCCGCACGACCCAGCCAAGAAGGGAATCGTTGAATCCGGAGTCAAGTACGCCAAGAAGTCCTTCGTACCACTACGCGAGTTCCGCGATCTGGCCGACGCGAACCGTCAGTTGCGCGAGCGGATCCTGCAGCAGGCCGGCGTGCGCGATCACGGCACCACGCACGAGCGGCCGCTCACGCGCTTTGCGATCGAGCGGCCGCTGCCCACGCGCCTGCCCGATGTGCCGCCAGTACTGGCCGTGTGGTCCGAGGTCAAGGTGTATACGGACGGCCACGTTGTCTACAAGAAGGCGCTGTACTCAGTGCCCTTCACGCTGGTCGGCAAGCAGCTATGGCTCAAGGCCACCGACACGGTCGTGCAGGCGTTCCACCGGCACGAGCTCGTCGCAACCCATCCACGGCTACGCAAACCGGGGGACCGCCACACCGTGCGCGACCACCAGCCGCCCGAGGCACAGGCCTGGCTCAAGCACGATCCCCAGTGGTGCCTCGCGCGCGCGAAGGACATCGGGCCAGCCCGCCACGCCGTCATCCTCGCGATGTTCAACAACACGGTGCTGGAAAACCTGCGCGGCGCAAAGGGCATCGTGCGCCTACGCGAGAAGGTGGGCGATGAGCGCCTGAACCCCGCATGCGAGCGCGCGCTCGCGTTCTCCGGTCCCCACTATCGCACCATCAAGACGATCCTCGACAAGGGGCTCGACAGCGAGGCTGCGGCGCCATCTACCGCAACGGCGCCCACCGATACCAACCTGAATGGTGGCCGATTCGGCCGCGACCTTCAATCCCTTCTGATCCATTAAGCCAGCCATGAATCCGAGTCCCGAACTGAACCCCATCCTCAAGCAGCTGCGCCTCTCGGGCATCCTTGACTCGCTCGAGCAGCGCAACCGCGAAGCCATTGACGGGCAGCTTGCCTACACCGAGTTCCTCGCAATGCTGCTGCATGACGAGATCGCTCGACGCGACACGAAGAAGTTGGGCGTGCGGCTTGCCCGTGCCGGCTCGAGACGTTCAACTTCGATCTGGGGCCCAAGCTCAACCGAGCCTATATCCACGATCTCGCTACCGGTCGCTCCATCGACGAGAAGGTCTGTGTCTTGCTGGTCGGCGGAACAGGCGTCGGCAAGTCACACCTGGCGCAGGCATTGGGCCACTGCGCGGCCCGGCAAGGGCGTGACGTGTTGTTCATCTCACAGACTGATCTGCTCAAGAAACTGCACGCAGCTCGCGCCACAGACCTGGACGAGCGTAAGTTCCAGCAGTTCGTACGTGTGCCGCTGCTCATCATCGACGACTTCGCAGTCAAACCGCTGCACCCACCCCACGACGAAGACTTCCACGACCTGATCGCCGCCAGGTACGAGCGAGCGGCTTTGACCGTCACGTCAAATTTAGATCTGAGTGAATGGGGCGACGCGTTCCCCGACAACCGCATTCTGGGCGCCGTGATGTGGACCGGCTACGACACGGTGCCTATCGCGTCGTAATCGAGGGAGAGAGCTTCCGCAAGCCCAAACCGATGCCGGCGAGCAGTGAAAACGCGGTTGCCAAATCGGGCAAAAAACGGCATTCTTGAAGCCGTTCGAATCTGCGCTTTACCCCCGCTTCCGCTGGCTCCATTACGCCGCCCATCCCCGGCTCGATTACGCCGCCCCGTGACAGCGAGCACCGGACGCCGACATTAGCGATTTGCTGCCGTTCAACTACGCGAAACGGCAAGCCGAAACGAGCGCGAACTGATCGGCCAATTGCGCGCCACCCATGAAGTCGGCGCGCAATACCCGAGTGCAGTCGTGGACATCGTCGGCCATGCCAGGCCGCCGCGATGCGGCCACGCTCGCCTCTCGGTTGCGAACGATTCTCCATCGGGTGTGGTGAATTTAGCGCTTACGGTTATCCCGCGTCGCCATCCCTCCAGCTTACTGCTCGGTTACGCGTGGAATTCGCGCTCGGGCAGGCGTGGAGTCAGCGTTCGGTTTGGCGTGGAATACGCCCTCATGGCCCATGGCAGGAGGTGCAATATGACTGCCGTCCAAGATTTTTTATGATCCTGGCGGGCGCGGCCATAATGGCTGAAAGTGAGCAGGCGTATGGAGGATATGCACAAGCCGGCCTTGCTGACCAAGAACCGGATGAGCTGTGACCCGCCCACTCTGATCGACCTCAATGGTCTGGATGCGTATGTCAAGGCTGCGCGCGAGCCTGTCCCCGGCCGCGTAGATGTCGATGAAGTCATGCTCATCGGCCAGGCCATCCGCGATCAGCCCACTTCGCAATGCCTGCGCCTCGAGTTCCCTCGTCTGCTCCGTTTCCACCCCGGGCTGTCGCCTGATGTTGCGCACGAACTGAAGAACTGTATCCAGCAGGCAGTTGTTTCCCACCCCGCTGGCCCCCCTTCTCCGCGCTCGATTGCGCCAGAAACTCGTCAAGACTGCCATAGCTGCGAGCAAACTCGAACTGCTGCAGGACGGGCGCCTAGGCCGGCGCGGCACCCGCCAGGGGGCGGGGAGGCGGCTGGGCACGTGCGGCGCGCGCAGGGGGCGCGGGGCCCAGCTACTGCGAAGCGCGTGGCCGGGATCCAGGGCCCGGGGCGCTACCGCAGGCGCGCTTCGCGTGGCGTTGTGCGGCCCGGACGGTGCGGCGTGCCGTTGTAGCTCGCGATCGCGTATTCGACCAGTTCCTCGAGCTCGTCGAGGGAAACATACAAACGCAGGCTACCCTTCGGATCAGCCAGCGCCCGCCGCAGATCGCGCGGATGCGAGCCGGTGTAGCCTAGCAGGCGCGACGACAGGCGGCTTGCGACGGTCCCGAAAAAACGCTCGATGTAGGGTCGCTCGTCCGGGCTGTGGCGCGGCCCCGCATCGACAAGGCACCCAACGAATTCACAAAGTGCCCTGATCGTGTCGTCGGCCAGGTTCGCTTTTGCGTTGTCGAGCTTCATACGTTCCCACACGGCATACGCGAGCTCCGGCATACGCTGCGACGCGAAACCCTCTTGCGCACCGTAGCCGAGTCCGGCGATCGTGAAGTCCTTCACGCGACGAGGCTCAAGCGCGTTTTCGATGGTCTTGATGACATCGTAGCGGCTGTACTCGCTCGCCAGCACGATGTGATAGCCCAGCACGACGCGCGTGTACACGTCGATGATCACCAGCAGCCAGACACGTTCCATTTCGAATTCGTGTTCAAATCACAGCGGATCGCGCACCACGGACTTGGGGCAGATATCGAGCCGGTGGCCGTCGAATTCGACGACCTGACAGGGACGAGTCGCCGGCACCTTCACGTCGTCATCAAAGCGCGGCCCCCCCTTTCAGGTGCGATGCACCGGCGGCGCGCGCGGCTGTACCAAAACTGCGCAGCATTTCCGCCTTCAGCCGGCACGACAGGGAACGGATCGCATGCCCCGCGATGTTGAACGGATAATCCGCTGCAGTCAGGCCCACCGAGCGGCACTGGCGCAGGAACTCGTCATGCATCGCCGGCAGGCACGCGAAGACGCGTGCGCAGGTGTTACGGTCGGGATTCGAAGTTTAGGAGGCGAAGTGACGAATTTAATGCGGACTTATGCGAATTGACGCTTTTATTACGATTCAAAGGTAAATAAAACCGTCACGAGGGGCGCGCTTTGGCTCTTGGTTACAGGGAACGGGTAGTGTCAAATTTATTGCGTCCTACGTCGAGCGTGCCACGTATGTCGACCTGCTCGATAAAGATGCGAAGCAGATCGGTTTCCGCGGCAGGGCGGCTCGTGACCCCATTGATCACCACGACGCCGCCACGTTTGACAGCCCTCAGGCTGTCCGCCCAGGTCACGGCCCCGATGTTGTCACGACTGCATCAGTGCGGCGCGGCAACTGATCGGCGTGGCGGAATATCCGGTTGGCGCCGAGGCGCTCGGCGATCGCGGCACCCTCGTCATTGTGCGACGTGGCCACGAAGCCGGCAGCACAATCCATCTGAATGAGCGCAGTCGACATGCCGCCCGAAGCGGCTTGCACCAGCAAGGACGGCGGACGCTGCGCTCATACTCCGCCGTTGACCGGGGCACTCTCGCGCACTTTTATCAGGTATCACATAAGAGTCAACGTGCCACGAGGGCTGGCTCTCGCAGGAACGGTGTACGTCAGCCAGAAGCCTGGCGTCGATGCGAGCCGGCCGATGGATAGCGTGACGTCGATCCAGGTCTGTCACAAATCCGGAAACAGGGGCAACCATCACCGCGTGCCAAGTCAAATTCTGGATGCTGGAAGACGTCGTGCTTCCCAAACCTAGTGCCCCTTCTTCCATCGCACTCGGGAGACCTGTCATGCAAACCGGACTCACCACTGGTTTTTCTCACGTCAAGCCGCAGGACACGTCACTCACGCGCGGTGGGCTGCGCGATTTCTTTGTCTATCGTGATCTGGAAATCGTCAGGGGCACAAGGTGGTCGCGCAATATTAGGGCAAATCTTGCGCCAAAGTCGGGCGCGGGCTGGCACCCGCATGAAGCAGATTTTCATATCGTCAGCATGCTCTAAGTCGGGGCGAGCTTCGTGTACACCGACAAGGAAACGCTCGTCGAAGCGGGTGATTGCGTGCATCAGGCGCCGTCCGTTTCGAACACGCGCCTGACATGGAGTACATCGAAATCGTGAGCCCTGCCGAATTTAAATCGGTAGACGCGGAAGCGCCGTGCCGGCGCCCAAGTAAGTATAAAGCGGCAGCAAGCGACACCCTGACGCATGCACAAGCTTGCCGCTGCACCTACAGTTGATATGTCCGTCGATTACTGTGGCGGGTCACGAAGCCACGAACACGACCGGAGAAATTCATGCGCATCACGCTCCATCTCAGCACCTTCGACCGCCTTGACCCGAATGCCTATGCGATCCTTTGGCTCGACAACGACACCCACAAGTGGTCGCGCGAAGGTCATGCCGGTCTCCAATTCCCCGACTGGGGAAAGCTGCGGGTCGATGCTCGCGGCACGCTGGTGTGCGACCAGCAGAATGCGCGCCCCCTGTTCATCCTCGACGGTCTCGCCGTGGAAGCCCAAACTGGCCCGTTCGAGGGGGAATCAGGCGAGGCACTCTGGTGCTGCACTGAATGCGAGAGCGGATCGGTCGTTGCAGGGCACTGGCATGTGCAGTGCGTCGACAAGGACACCGTGCTTGCCGAGCACAGCGTGTTTGCTGGGGACGAGGTCTGACCTCGGACGCGCCTTCGCCTCGTTGCATGCGAATCTTCGGTGAATCCCTGAAAGCCCGTGTCAGCGGGCTCGAACTATTCCAGTTCCGGAATGATGCGTCTGGTTAGGGACAAAGGATGCCGACGTCCAAATCGACCAACCGCTGCCGATGACACGAACTGGCTTTTCGAGCATCGTGTTCAACAACGGCCTCACCCCGGCGCAAGCTGGGTATTCGTACTTTTGGTGCAATTTCTGGCGATCTGATCGAAAAACCTTAAATACCACCACCTTGCACTCCTTCGGCTAGTCAGCAAAGCCTTGTAGCGTGGGGCTTTGAGGAACGCAAGCGCCAAAAATTGCACCAAAGATCGTGTCAGAGTGCAAGTCCTGCGGGCACAATTCTTTTACCCTCATCCCTGACCGACGGAGATACGACCACGTTTAAAGCTCCCACACGCCCACTTAGACGACCCCTGCATCGCTTGCAACGGGAGCCACACTCTGGTCAGCGGCCCTACGCTGCCAAACGACTTTTGCAATCGAGATATCGCTATACACCGCCCCCTTGAGCGCTCCGTTTGCGGAATTAAGGGTCGCCTCCGTACGCTTGCCGCCGGCGAGGAATCTGTACGGGGCGTCTTCACCGAGACCTGCGAGCTGTCCTTTGATGCCTGCGAAGCGCGCCGTCTTGCGATTTGACTCGTAGAAGCTCGTCTTCCTATCGATTACTCGCAAGAGGTGTCGAATGGCAAGCGACTTGGGTCGCCGCGTCCCTGCACCGATTTCAGCTGATCGGTACTGACCTTAAACCTCGGAAACTTCATTTCCACTCCCGTACGAAACTCCGCCGCTTCATCAGCCCAAATTTTCGGCAGATCAATGTCGGGATCCAGTGTTCTGTCCCAGAAATAATTTTGCATAGCCGAGCCACTTTCTGGAATTGAATCGGCGGTCTCGGTCCACACGAACGGCCGGCCGTGTTGGTTGTACTGCTCGATATATCGCTCGCTGGTGATGAGTTGCCGCACGTTCTTGAACGACCCTCGACGGATCGCCTGCTGTGTAATCAGGCCAAACCAGCGTTCAACCTGATTCAGCCAGCTTGAGTAAGTCGGCGTGAAGTGTATGTAGTAGCGCGTATGCCTGGCCAGCCACGCCCTGACCTTGGGATGCTTGTGTGTCGCATAGTTGTCGACGATCAGATGCACATCGAGATCGGCAGGCACCGCCTGATCCACATGCCTGAGAAACGCCAGGAATTCCTGATGTCGGTGGCGCGGCTTACATTGCGCAATAACTTCACCCGTTGCCGTATTGAGCGCGGCGAACAACGACAGATATCGGGCCACCGAACTCTTCGAAATCCCTGTCTGCGCAGCAG
This sequence comes from Paraburkholderia sp. BR10882, assembly GCF_040948855.1. Lineage (NCBI taxonomy): Bacteria > Pseudomonadati > Pseudomonadota > Betaproteobacteria > Burkholderiales > Burkholderiaceae > Paraburkholderia > Paraburkholderia sp. BR10882. The sequence continues at coordinate 11,672 of NZ_JBFPKP010000015.1, forward strand.
CGGAGCGCACGCTCCAGTGCGTTGCCCCATCCGGCTTCTCATGCAGCATCCTCGCAAGCAATTCCGCGACTGCTTCATCATCATGCGTGCGAGGCCGGCCTGGACGGGCTTCATCATGCAGACCGGCAAGTCCGTGGGCAACAAAGCGCTTCTTCCAGTGCGTAATTGCAGGCGGTGTTACTTCGCACCGCGTCGCAATTTCTTGACCGGTATGACCGTCAGCGGCCATCAAGATAATCTTTGCCCGGCGCACGAGAGAGTGAGGCAGCGAACGCGAGCGGCTCATTGAGAGCAATTGCTCTCGGCTCCAGCTCCGACACGACAAGCTCGATTCCTTTGCGTCCCATGATCGCCCCCAACTCACCGTGATTCGATCATAGAACAATCTGAATTTACGTAAAGTTATTTCTGGGACAGAACACTAGATCCTTCCAAATACCCGTGCAATATCCCGCGCGAAACTTCGTGTCAGGATTCTGAGGCGGCTATGTGATGGAGCCTGGGATCGACTACGACGAGATCGAGACCTTCGTGGTGCCGAAAAACACCACGTATATCGTCCGCGCCGAAATGGACCACTACGACGAAGACCCGGAGGACGAAGTCGGCGCTTCCTGCATCGTTGCGGTCACCATGCAGCCTCAAAGAAATGATAAGTATTGCCGTAGACGTGAACGACTTGATACCGGGGCCGGCGGCGACGTAGTCGATAGCCCTCATCGAGCCCCTTCAGGTTCCGCCGTTGGAAGGGACGGCTGTGTCGACCAAGGCCGCGCCACATGGGCTAGCCAGCCAATAAATGAAAGTACTGATTCGGCTCCAGCACGGCCGATTTGAGGCGGTTCTAGAGAAGAACGCCTGGCTCTACACGCGTTGCTGACTCCACAGATGTTGCCGTGTAGTGTGCTTGAAGGGCACGTCCGCCGCTGTATGAGCAGACGAATGAGTTGCCTCTCTTGATTGACGGGCACGAGCGCGACGATAAACTACGTCAGATGGACTCCCTACACGGTACCGACGTAAATCGCAGCGCCAGCATACTGCGCGAGGATGGCGAGTTCACGCTCTACCGGGTCCAGCCCACCGGCAGCACCGGCAGTGTGCTGGTGGTACGTCCCGCCGACGAACATCCCCCAACCGCCCTTCTCGAACGCCTCGCTCACGAGTTCGCGCTGAAGGACGTACTCAACAGTCAGTGGGCAGCGCGCCCTTTGAAGCTGGTGCGCGATGACGCACGGATGGTACTAGTGCTCGAGGATCCGCTTGGCGAACTGCTCGAGCGGCAAATCGGCGGACCTGGCGAGGTGGGACATGTGTTGTCCCTCGCTGTGGGCATTGCAGCGGCGCTGGGTAAAGTCCATCAGCACGGCCTCGTGCATAAGGACATCAAACCTGCGCATATTCTGGTGGACTGCGTCGACGGCCACGTGCGGCTCACTGGCTTTGGAAGCGCCTCTCGACGCACGTATGAACGGCAATCGCCGGAACCGCCGGAAACGATCGTCGGTACCCTCGCCTATATGGCGCCTGAGCAGACTGGGCGGATGAACCGCTCGATCGATTCGCGCAGCGACCTCTACGCATTCGGAGTCACGCTCTATCAGATGCTCACAGGGACCCTGCCGTTCACCGCGGCCGATCCGATGGAGTGGGTACATTGCCATGTTGCACGCAACCCGGATCAGCAGATCCGCGGCAGTTGCTCGCCCGAAAGCCAGTCGGCAATGCGCCGGCCACCGAATTTCGTCTCAATCTGAACGAAGCCATGCGCGTCCTCGACCACTTCGCCGATGCGCGCCGCCGCCACGCCCAACGGATGCGCGCGCATCGCCGCGAGCAGTTGCGGCGCGTCGCCGCTTGCGCAGATCGCGACCAACTTGCCTTCGTTGGCGACATAGAGCGGATCGAGGCCCAGCAGCTCACACGCCGCATCGACTTGCGGCAGCACGGGAATCGCGCGCTCCTGAATGCGCATCCCGACGCGCGACTGGCCGGCGATCTCGTTGAGGGTCGTGGCAAGCCCGCCGCGCGTGGGGTCGCGCAGCACGCGCACGCGAGGCGTGACGGCAAGCATGTCCGCCACGAGCGTGTGCAGCGCGGCGCTGTCCGAGCGGATCTGCGTTTCGAAGCCCAGGTCCTCGCGCTGCGACATGATCGCCACGCCATGTTCGCCGATCGTGCCCGAGAGCAGCACGACATCGCCGGGCCGCGCCTGCGAGCCGTCGATATGAATGCCCGCGGGCACGACGCCGATGCCGTTCGTGGTGATGAACACACCGTCGCCCTTGCCGCGCTCGACGACCTTGGTGTCGCCCGTCACGATCGGCACGCCGCACGCGTGCGACGCCGCGGCCATCGACTCGACGATGCGGCGAAGATCCGCCAGCGGGAAGCTCTCCTCCAGGATGAAGCTCGCGCTGAGATACGAAGGCCGCGCGCCCGCCATCGCGACGTCGTTGACGGTGCCGTGCACGGCGAGGCTGCCGATGTCGCCACCTGGAAAGAACAGTGGCGAGACGACGTGCGCGTCGGTGGCCATCACCATGCGCTCGCCTGGGCCTTGCGCAAGCGGCGCGAACGCGGCCTGGTCGTTGCCCTGGCGCAGCCATTCGTTGTCGAAGGCCGCGACGAACAGCTCGCGGATCAGTTGCGCCGACGCGCGGCCGCCCGCGCCGTGGCCCATGTCGATGCGGCCGTCGCGAAAGTTCAGGGGCCGCACGAAGGCGGGCTTGACCGAAGATGGGTGGGCTGGGCTCATGCTGCGACAACCGGAATATCCTTGAAACGACCATAAGAGTAATGCGCGGCGCACGCGCCTTCGCTCGACACCATGCACGAGCCGATCGGATTCTCGGGCGTGCAGACCGTGCCGAACAGCGTGCAGTCGCGCGGGTGCTTGAGACCGCGAAGGATCGCCCCGCACTCGCACTTGCGATGATCGGCGACGGGCCGGTAGACGAGTTCGTAGCGGCTTTCCGCGTCGTAGCGCGCGTACTTCGGGCGAATGCGCAGCGCGCTCGCCGGGACCTCGCCCAGGCCACGCCACTCGAACGACTCGCGCGTTTCGAACACGTCCTGCATTAGCGCCTGCGCGGCCGCATTGCCCGCGCGCGTGACGGCGCGTGCGAATTCGTTCTCCACCTCGGCGCGGCCGTCGTTGACCTGGCACACGAGCAAGAGGATCGCCTGCAACACGTCGAGCGGCTCGAACCCGGCGATCACGACCGGCTTGCGATACCCCTGCGCGAAGGCCTCGTAAGGCGCGGAGCCGATCACGATGCTCACGTGCGCGGGGCCGACGAAGCCGTCGAGCGGCACCGCGTTCGCGTCGACGGACGGCGCGGCGAGCAGCTGAGTGATGGCGGCGGGCGTGAGCACGTGGCAGCACAGCACGCTGAAGTTCTCCGCGCCGCTGGCCGCCGCCTCGCGCACGACGAGCGCGGTGGGCGGCGTGGTGGTCTCGAAGCCGATTGCGAAAAAGACCAACTCACGCTCGGGATGCTCGCGCGCGATGCGCAGCGCGTCGCGCGGCGAATACACCATGCGAATGTCCGCACCGCGCGCCTTGGCACGCTGGAGCGACAGGCCGTCCGAGGCCGGCACGCGCATCGTGTCGCCATAGGTGCAGAGGATCACGCCGCGTTCGAGCGCGAGGCGAATCGCCAGATCGATGCGCCCGATCGGCAGCACGCAAACCGGGCAGCCGGGACCGTGGATCATCCGCACGTTTTGAGGCAGGAGATCGGCCACGCCGTAGCGGGAAATCGCGTGCGTGTGACCGCCGCAGAACTCCATGAACTGGTAGCGGCGCTCGATCTGCGTCTGCGCCTGGATGCGCCCGGCAATGCGCGCGGCGAGTTCGCCGTCGCGGAATTCGTCGACGTATTTCATTGCGCGGCTCCGGGTTGCGCGATGGGCGCGTCATGCGCCTCGCCAAGCGACTGGGCGACTTCGCCGAACAGCGCGAGCGTGCGCTCGGCCTCTTCCGGGTCGATCACGCCCAGCGCGAAGCCGACATGCACGATCACGTAATCGCCCGGGCGCGCGTCTGGCACGAGCGCGAGCGAGACCGTCTTGCGCACGCCCCCGAGATCGACGACGGCCGTTTCGGCGTCAGACCATTCGATGAGCCGTGCGGGAATAGCTAAACACATGGGCTAACTCCTGATTCTTGGCGCAGTCGCGAGCATCGCGCGTAACTGCGGATCGTATGCGGCAACCCAAGCTTGGCCAAGCGCGAGGCCGGCGTCACCACAGGGTACTGTGCCGGGCATGTGGGTGCGCACCCCGCGCGTCGCGAGAGACGTGCGCAGATGCGCGGCGAGCAGCCGGTTTGCGAAGCAACCGCCGCCAAGGAGCACGGAGCGACCTTGCGCGGCGAGCGTGGCCCAGTGGGCGAGCGCCGCAGCCAGTGCGAGATGAAAGACGGCGGCGCCGCGCGCGGCTTCGCCCGCGTCCGCGAGCGTCAGCAACTCGGCGAGGAGCGGACGGAGGTCAAGCTCGCCGTTGTCCGTGACTTGCCACAGGTCCGCCACATTGGGGGCCTCGTGCGCGTCGAGGTAGCCGCTCGCGAGCCTTTCGAGTGCGATGGCCGCCTCGGCTTCGGCGCGCTGGCGCAGGCACACGCCGAGCAGTCCCGCCGCAGCGTCGAACCACCGTCCCGCGCCGGTGCTCGGCGGGCAATTGCGGCTGCGCGCGAGCATGACGCCGACCGTGCGCGCGGCGCTATCGCCCACGGCGGCCGCGAAGCGCTGGTCGATTTCGTCGCTCCGCCCGAGCGCGTGCAGGGCGGCGGCGGCCATGCGCCAAGGCTCGCGCGCCGCGACGTCGCCGCCGGGCAGCGCGAGCGGCGTGAGACTGCCCAGGCGCCGCCAGCCGGCGGGCGCCACTTCCAGCAGTTCGCCGCCCCAAGCGGCGCCGTCCGTGCCGAGACCCACGCCGTCGAGCGCGAGGCCGACAACGTGCTCGCTCAACCCGTGCTCGGCCGCGACCGCGCCGATGTGCGCGTGATGATGCTGAACGGCGACGGTCGGCACGCCGAGCCGCTCGCCCCATTCGAGCGCGACGCGCGTGCTGTAGAAGTCGGGATGCAGATCGTGCGCGATCGCGCGCACGGGCCGCCCCGCGCGCGCGGCGGCCTCGACGAGCGCGGCCACCGACGTATCGAGCGCCACGCAGTGCGCCGGGTCGTCGAGATTGCCGTGCAGCGGCGACCAGTGCACCTCGCCGCCGATGCACACGCACGCGGCGTTCTTCAGCCACGCGCCGGTGGCGAGCACCGTATGATCGCCGAGGGCATGCGGCAGGTGCTGCACATGCGCCGTCATACGGCGTCTCCGGCGCGCCGCTGCTCAGCGCGCAACGCCGCAAGCTCGCTCTCCAGCACGCCGATGCGCTCGACAATCGGGTCGCGCGCACGCGCGATCCAGTCGAGCCACGCATCGAGGCCTTCGCCGGTCGTGGCCGAGAGCCGGATCACTTCGATCGACGGATTCACGCGGCGCGCATACGCGATGCACTGCTCGACGTCGAACTGCACATAAGGGAGCAGGTCAATCTTGTTGACGATCATGAGGCGCGCGGCTGCGAACATGTCGGGATACTTGAGCGGCTTGTCCTCACCCTCCGTCACCGAGAGGATCGCGACCTTCGCCTCCTCGCCGAGATCCCACACCGCGGGGCAGACGAGATTGCCGACGTTCTCGATGAACAGCACGCTGCGCGGTGCGTGGGACGCGAGGGACGCGTGCTCGTGAGCATGGTCGTGCAGCGACAGCCGCCCGAAGGCCGCCGTGACCATCGCCGCGTCGAGATGGCAGCCCTTGCCCGTGTTCACCTGGATCGCGGGCGCACCGGCCGCGCGAATGCGCTCGGCGTCGTTCGCCGTCTGCTGGTCGCCCTCGATCACGCCGACGGGCAGACCCGGCATCCGCTCGCGCAGCGCGGCGATCGACGCGCACAGCAGCGTCGTTTTCCCCGAGCCCGGGCTCGACACGAGATTCAGCGCACGCACGTCGTGTGCCGCGAATTGCCGCCGGTTGGCGGCGGCATGGCGATTGTTCTCGCCCAGCACATCCTGCTCGAGCTTGATGGTGCGCCCTTGGTCGAGGCCGGGCACCGTCACGCCCGCTGGCCCGAGGCCGTAGTCCAGGTCTTGGCCCGATGCGCCCGGGTGGGCGTGGGAATGAGAGCCGGAGTGGCCGTGCGCCTGCGCGCCCTCGTGCCCCTGAGCGGCGTTTTGCCGATCGCCGGGGCTGTCGCACCCGCATACCACGCACATGTTGCTTCTCCTTGCGCTAATCCGATGATTGTCAGGCATCGTCGACTGTCAGGTCGACGATGCGCAGCTCCGTGCCGCCGTTCGGCTGGAGCCAGTAGCCGCCGCAGTGTGCGCAGGGGTCGCCGCGCACGGCCAGCGGCACGGTCGCGTTGCAGGTCATGCACCACGCGCTGCCCGATGGTTCCTCGACCTCGACGCGCGCGCCGGCAAGGCAAGTGCCAGTGGCGATTGCTTCGAGGGCGAAGCGCAGCGCCTCGACCTCGACGCCCGCGAGTCGCCCGACTTCGAGCCTCAGCACCTTCACGCGGACAAAGCGCTCGCGCTTGGCGGCCGCTTCGACCGATGCCAGCACGCCGCCGGCCAGGCTTACTTCATGCATATCGTCGGTTCCGCCCGGTCGAGCGCATAGGCGATACACGGATCGAACGCGCCCATCCACACGCCTGCGTGCGCGGCGAACGCTCCATCGCCGGGCGCGGGGTCGAGTCGCGACAAGGCTTGCGCGAGCGTGCCCTGGCGGTGAAAATTCCACTCGGTCGGCGCGACCACGCGGTAGTCCTCGATGCGCGCCGTATCGTCCGGCGCGAGTCGCACCCAATGGACCAGCACGCCGCGCGCCATCTCGCACCAGCCGAGCGCCTCACCGGGCGCGCACGTCAGCGCGCCAAAGCGCAGCGCACGCGCGCCGTCGGCCGCCGCTAGCCGCACCACGTCCGCGACGCGCGCGCCAAGCCGCAGCCAGGGCGTATCGTAGTCCAGCGCGCACGGATCGTCGCTACGCGTCCACACGCCGGTCTCCGCGGGCTGACCGCGTTGCAGGGGAGCGTGCGCGAAAGCCGGACTCCCGGCAATCGCTGTGGCCAGTTCGCTCAACCGCGCTTCGTCGATCACGAGTGGCCGCGGCGTGGCACGGGTTGTATCGGCGTATGGACGGCAGTCTGCCAGCAACCGGGCCGGGAACGTCTTGGCCCGCGCGCTCCAGGCGCTAAGGCAGCCACGCGGATCGTCCGCCCAGTGTGCGAGCCATTTGCACCCAGGCATGCCGAGAACATGCCGCTCCACCCAGTCGGGCGAGCCTGCCGCTTCGACATCGGGCAGCCTATGCGGCGCGGCGGCGGCAAGCCTCACGGGCCAGTCGGTCCAGATGCAGCGCAGCTGCACGGCGAGCGTTTCGCGCGTAAGCATCGAGGTATGAGCCGCTTTGACGGCATCCTCCCGCTCGTGCACCGCTGAGCCGCCCGCCGCGCCGACGGCAAGTTCCGCGCAGAGTCGGTGCGCGAGTCCGCACAGCGCGAACAGCGCCGAAAGCCGCGACGCGGCGGTTGCCGCCGGTTGCCCGCGCAGCAGCGTGGCGGCGAGCGGCGGGCGGCCGCCCGCGATGCTGTCCTGCCGGCCGGGGCGCACCCGGTATTGCCCGGCCAGCGTCGCCGCATTCATGCAGCGCTCCCGAACGCGCCCGGCCGCAACAGGAACGCGCGCCGCGACGCGCGCGGCGCAATGCCCGCTGGGTCGCCGTTCCCATCGCCCTTCGCGCCGACTTCCCCGCCGCGCAACTGCGCGAGGACGGCCTGCGCGGTGGCGACGGCGCTCTCCTGGCCGGCGAATTCGAACATTGGCGAAAAGAGCGAACAGCACGCATACGCGCCCACGCCTTGCACGTGCGCGCCGATCCATTCGACGTTGCCTACGCGCAAGCGTGCCTTGCCGCACGGCCGCGGACATGGCACCGAATCCTGCATCGCGCCGGGCGGCCTGAGGAGATTCATGGACCACGGCGTGATCAGCACGCCGAGCCAGGCACCTCGCGCCCCGGCCTCCCCGGGCATCGGCGCGAAGCCGATTGCCTCGACGGGCAAGGCGCGATTCACGACCGGCAGATCGCGCATCGCACCGTTGGCGACCGTCTCGAAGTGCGCGACCAGCGCCGCCACCCGTGGCTCGCCGCGCGGGGTGTCTCGCACGATGGCGCGCGCGGTCAAGCCGCGTCCCCCACCACCATGAACTGGTCCGCCGCGCCGTCGCAAACGGGGCAGCGCCAGTGCGCGGGAAGCGCCGCGAACGGCACGTGGGGCGGAATCTGCCAGACCGGGTCGCCTTGTTCGGGATCGTAGATCCACCAGCAGATCTTGCATTCGAGGCGCGTATGAGCCGCGATGCGGCTGCTATCGCCGAGATAGCTGCCCTCGAATTGCATCATGCGATCGTTCATCGTCACGCTTCGCCTACCCACTCGATCAACTGGGCAAGGCGCTCGCACGAATCGGCGATGTCTTCCGGCGCGGCGCGCACGACCTCCGGCAGATCGGTGATCTCGATCGTGTTCAGGATCAGCGTATCCTGCGAGTTGAAATACGCAACGCGCCAGCAGTTTGCGATCGCCGTGCTGCCCACGCGGCAATTTCCGTAGCCGCGCGCGAGCACCTGCACGGAGCCCTCGCCCAGCATGGCGTCGATCAGTTGTTCATCCCCCGGCGACAACGGCAGGAGCGTCAAATTGACGACATGGGGCGCGTCCCCGGCACGCCAGCGCGCAACATGATCGCGCGCCTCGCTCAGGACCGACGGCGCGTTCATCACGCCCGGTGGCAACGACCCCGGCAACGGCGCCATCGGCTGCGTCCCCTCTGCGGGCCGCGCGAGGAGCGCCGGTGCTGCACCGATTTCGAGGCGGTCGGCCGCGCTCGCGCCACCGGGCTCGACCACGCGCCACAGCCCGGTTAACACCGTCTCCTGGATCAGGACGCTGCACCGCTGCGCATTGTCGATGCGCGCGCTGACCTCGCCCTCGCCCAACACGTCGTTGAGAATGCGCAGCGCCACCGCGTCGCAGGTCGTCAGGTCGATCGCTTCGGGCGGCGTGCCGGGTTCGTATGCCGCCAGCACGCGCAGTACATCGCGCAGCACGCCGCGCGCGGCGTCGAGCGCCCGCGCGTCGGCGCGCTCGGGCAGCGGCGGCGCTACATAGGTGCGCATGCCTTGCGGCATCGGCAGATAGTCGAGCACCGCATCGCCCTCGTCCTGGCTGCCGTGGCCGAATGGCACGACGGGAACGGGAAACGGAGTCATGGACATGGTTGGCAATCCCGATGATTGATCGATGTTCAATCGACGCTTGGTAACGGATAGTGACAATCCGCCGAAGCGCCGGCGGCGTTGACGGGAATGCCGACCGAAGGCACCCGCGTAGTCGGCTGCGCGAGCGCATGGGCGACGTTGGCCACGTAATCGTCCCAGTCCATCATGCCCGCGAGCGTCGTGACATAGCCGCCGTCGCGCAGCCACAGCAATGCGGGCCAGCGCTGAGAGCCGACGCGGCGCACGATCGCGTCCTCGCCTTCGCGCGTCGCCACAGCCACGCGCAATGGGCGGCCAAAGCGGCCCTCCGCGAGGCGCGCGAGTTCGGGCAGCACCTCGGCCACGTCGAGGGATTCGGGAAAGCGCACCGGGTCGCCCGCAAGCAGCACGACGCATTCGCCGCTATCCGCCAGCCAGTCGTCGAGTGTGCGTTCGTCCACGAACTCGGCGTGTCCGTCGTCGATCAGCCGCTGCACCACGGGCGCCACCTCATGCGCGGCGCCGCCCGTATTTGTCACGTCGATTCCTTGGTGGACCGGTGAGTGCCGCGCGCCGCCAGTCAGCCGGATCAGGTCGTCCACGCCGAGCGCGGACGGCAATTCAAAATGCGCGCTCGCGCGGGCCATGGCGGCATCGCCCGCCAGCGCCCGCTCGACAAGCGAGAGCGTCGCGTCGATCTCCGCCGCGCGCGTCGCGTCGAGCTTCTCGCGCGCCGCGTCCAGAAAGACCAGCAGCCATTCACCGGCGCTGCACGGGCCAACCAGCGACGTGTCGATGCGGCGGCGCTCGCAGCGCCCGTCGCAGGACGCCTGCAAGCCCTGCACCTCGATTACCCGCATCGGCACGCCTACGCACACGACGGCGGCTCCTCGCGGCGCGTGCGCAGCAGCACGCGCTCGTCGCCGGTGCGGCACGCATCGGCTTCGCTCGGCCGCTCGCCTTCGTAGCGCGCGAGCGCGAGATGCGGCAGCGTGACCGCCTCGTCGGCGCGCAGCGGGGTGCGGCGCGGCGAGGGTTCACCGCACCATGCGGCAAGGCGCTCGACGCCCAGTTCGAGCGCGCGCTCCAGCGACGCCTTCATGGCGGGCCGCAAGCTGCCGCCGTAATCGTCCACTTCGTCGGGCTGGCAGCCGACCAGCAGCACGCGGCGCGGATACCGGCCGGTCAGGCGCGCGAGCATCAGCACCTCCTGGAAGCCGGTCTGGTGCAGGCTCATCTTGCGCACCCCGAGAAACGCCGGAACGTCGTCATCCTCAACGATCTTCAGCGTGCCGGGCGCGAGACCGTAATCGACCGCGTCGAAAATCAACAGGCTGTCGGCGGCCTGGACGTACTGGACCAGATACAGCCCTTGCGTGCCGCCGTCCATGAGGCTCACGTGCGGGGCGAATTCGAAGCGCTGCTGGAGCGCCTCGATGCAGCGCACGCCAAAGCCCTCGTCGGCCCACAGCACGTTGCCGATGCCGAGCACGACGATGGCGGGCGCGCCGCTTTGCGGGGAAGTCAGCATCGCGGCCTCACTTCTTGAACGTGCGGTGGCCCGAGATCATCGAGCCGACCACGCTCTGGCGGCCCATGATGTCCTCGCGAATCGCCGCATAGACATGCAGGATCACGAAGATCATGATCGCCCACATGCCGAGGTGATGCGTGGTGTGCACGCCTTGCGACTGGCCGAACAGCGGACGCACCCAGCCAAACGCAATCTGCTGCCACGAACCCGCCTGCGCGCCTTCGCCGTACAGCGCGAAGCCGGTCACGATCATGAACAGGGAGACCAGTAGGAACACGAAGAACATTGCGAGTCGCGACAACGGATTGTGCCCGCTGAACTGGCACGGCGTGGGCCCGACAAACGCGTAGTAACGCAGCATGGCGAACATGGCGAGCCAGTACTCGCGCGAGAACACCGGCACCCAGAACATCTCGCGCGCATGGTGATTGCCGACAATGGCCCAATAAGCGCGGCCCGCGAGTCCGATGGCGAACAGGTAGGCGGCGGTGAAATGCGCGAAGCGGATATAGCCCATCAGTAAATGCGCGCTTGCCTCGCCGGGCTGCGTGGGAAGCGGCGAGCCGATCAGGTAGCCGGTCACCGCGAGCACCACGATCGATGCCGCGTTGATCCAGTGCCAGACGCGCACCGGCGCTTCGTACACGTAAATCGCCTCGGCGGGCGGAACGGTGTCGCGCGCCTCTTCGCGTCGGGAATACGATTGCATCGTCATCATCCTTTCTTGGCCGCCACTGCGTCGGCGAGCGCAGGCGTCGCAGCGGCCTAGTGTTAGCGCACGGTCACGGCGGTCATTTCAGCGCCGTCCTCGCTCATCACGTGCGTCGAGCACGCCATGCAAGGATCGAACGAATGCAGCGAGCGCAGGATCTCGACAGGCTGCTCGGGGTTCGCAATGGGCGTGTTCATGAGGCTCGCCTCGAATGCGCCGATCTGCCCTTTAGCGTCGCGTGGGCCGCCGTTCCAGGTGCTCGGCACGACGCACTGGTAATTCTCGATGCGGCCATCCTTGATCCTGATCCAGTGGCCGAGCGCGCCGCGCGGCGCGGCGACCGCGCCCACGCCCTTCGCTTCGGCGGGCCACATCGACGGGTCCCACTTGTCGACGTTCGCGGTCGAGGTGTCGCCGTTGCGGATGTTGTCGATGAGGCTTTGCCAGTCGTCCGCCATCATCTCGGCGCAATACTCCGCTTCGAGCGCGCGGGCGAGCGTGCGGCCGATGGTGGTCGGCAACAGTTGTTTCGCGCCGTGCGAGGTTTCGGGCAAGCCGAGCAGCTTCGGCATGCCTTGGTTCACGGCGACGAGCGAGGTTTCGATCTGCTCCTTCGTGCGCCCGCAATGCGCATTGCCCTGCTGCGCGTGCGCGTAGCCCAGGATGTAGCGCGCGAGCGGTCCGACCTCCATTGCGTGCCCGCGCCAGCGCGGCGACTTGACCCACGAGTATTTCGCGCTCTCGTCGATCGACTCGATCGCGGTGCGCGTGCCCTTCGTGTTGGGCCCCAGTTCGTAATGCGGCTCGGTAATCCCGTCCCAGGGATGCAGCCCGCGGTCGTTGTCCGGGTATTGATACCAGGAGTGCGCAACGAACTCCTGCACTTGCTCGGGGTCGCGCGGATCGACCGGCAGGATCGTGTTCCAGTCGCCGTTGAGGATCGCGCCGCCCGGCATCTGGTTGGTGGATGGGTTGTAGTTGACGAGCGGATACGCGCCGTAGTCCATCACGTTGGTCGCGGCGAGGCCGCCGCCATACAGCCAGCCGCGCGCCTTGTAGATCGTGCCGATTGCAAGCAGATCGGGCACGTAGACGTTGCGACAGAACGTGATCGCTTCGTCGATGAGCGACTTGACGAAGTTCAGGCGCTCCATGTTAATCGGTGCACCGGCGGCGAGATCGCCGTCGATATTGATCGCGCACGGCACGCCGCCCACTAGGTAGTTCGGGTGCGGATTCTTGCCGCCGAAGATCGTATGAATCTTGACCCACTCCTTTTGCAGGTCGAGCGCTTCGAGGTAGTGTGTGACGGCCATCAGGTTAGCTTCCGGCGGCAGCACGTAGGCGGGGTTGCCCCAGTAGCCGTTCATGAACGGCCCGAGCTGGCCGCTTTCAACGAACTTGCGCAGGCGCGTCTGCACGTCGCGGAAATAGCCCCGCGACGACATCGGATGCACGGGCGAGACGCGTTGCTGCAACTCGGACGTGGGCTTGGGGTCGGCCTTCAGCGCCGATACCACATCGACCCAGTCGAGCGCGTGCAGGTGGTAGAAGTGCACCACGTGGTCGTGCACCTGCAATGTCTTCGCCATGATTTCGCGGATCAGGTGCGCGTTCGGCGGAATGCGGATGTCGAGCGCGTCCTCGACGGCGCGCACGGAGGCGAGTGCGTGACATCCCGTGCACACGCCGCAAATGCGCTCGACGAATGCCCACGCGTCGCGCGGATCGCGCCCCTTGAGAATGACTTCGAGCCCGCGCCACATGGTGCCGGTGGAGACGGCGTTGCGGATCACGTTGTTCGAATCGACATTGACCTCGACGCGCATGTGGCCTTCGATGCGCGTGACCGGATCGACGACGATGCGCCGCCCGCTGTTGTCGAGCTGAAACCCCTGGGTGGAAATGGCTGTCATGCTTGTTTTTTCCTGTATTGCTTCCTATGCTTGTCGGCGGCGCCCCCGCGCGGGGCGCTAGATGCGGCTATCGGCCGTCGCGGTCTTGCCTCGCGTCGCGCTTCGATTTGGCGCGCTGAATCGCCGAAGCGGCCGCATGCGCCGCGGCAGCGGCGCCCACCACGACGGCCGCGGTGCCACCAATTTTGTCGGCGTTCGCTTCGACGCCGAACTGGTTGATCTGGGTGAGCCGGTCGTAGAAGGAGCCCTTGTCCCAGAAGCCGTCCTCGGAGCAGCCGATGCAGCCGTGGCCCGCCTGAATGGGGAAGCTCGTGCCGCCGTTCCAGCGCACGGTCGAGCAGGCGTTGTAGGTCGTCGGGCCCTTGCAGCCGACCTTGTAGAGGCAGTAGCCGCGCCGTGCCGCATCGTCGTCCCACGACTCGACGAACTGGCCAGCGTCGAAATGGGGACGGCGGTAGCACTTGTCGTGAATGCGCTGGCTGTAGAACAGCTTCGGGCGCCCCTGGCGGTCCAGCTCCGGCATGCGGTCGAACGTGAGCATGTAGGTCATCACGCCCGTCATCACCTCGGCGATCGGCGGGCAGCCGGGCACCTTGATGATCGGCTTGTCGGTGATGACCTTATGGATCGGCACCGCCCGCGTCGGGTTCGGCTTCGCCGCCTGCACGCAGCCCCACGACGCGCACGAGCCCCACGAGATCACGGCCTTCGCGTCCTTCGACACACGGCGCAACTGATCGATGAACGGCTTGCCGCCGATAATGCAGCTCATGCCGTCCTGGTTCAGCGGCGGATTGCCTTCGACCGCGAGGATGTAGTTGCCGCGGTACTTCGTCATCACTTCTTCGAGGATCGCCTCGGCCTGATGCCCCGCGGAAGCCATCAACAGGTCGTCGTAGTCGAGCGAGATCATCGAGAGCACGACGTCCTTCGCCAGCGGGTGCGCCGAACGGATGAACGACTCCGAGCAGCACGTGCATTCGAGCCCATGCTGCCAGAGCACCGGCGTGCGCGGCTTGGTCTCCATCGCGTGGGCGATCTTCACCATGAATGCGGGGCCGAGACCGAGCGACGTCGCCGTCAGCGAGCAGAATTTGAGGAAGCTGCGGCGCGAAATCCCTTGACGTCGCATGACTTCATAAAACGTTTCGATCACTGTGTGGTTCCTTGATGGCCATCGGGTCAGCGACGCCGACATGCGGTTGCGTCTCGGGGCGCCCATTGTCGGCGTTTAGCGTTCTCAAATACAAGATTCGTGCCAGCTTCGTGCGCACCCGGTCCAAACCGGCCTCAGACATGGCGTTGATCTAGATATGCCGTTCACGTCATCAATTTTCAGTCGTCGCAAAACCAGTTGGGGGTCGCCTTCTTAGCACGTCCAGCTTCTCTGGCAACGAGCCTCAAACACCGTGTGGTTAGTGGTTATTGCCCACGCAGTACGCGCCAGTTTGTTGGCAAGCGCGCAAGCTACGACATTCGAGTGTCGCCTTGTCATCATTGATCGCACCCAGTCGGCCAGACGACCCGTTTGCTTATCGAGCCGGATCATGTAGGCGCGCACGAGTAACCGACGGATGTTTTTGTCGCCGCGACGACTGATGCCGAGCAGGTTATTTCGGCCGCCCGTACCGTGTTGCCGTGGTACGAGTCCAATCGCCGCCGCGAAATCACGACCACATCGGTACTGCTTGCCGTCACCCATTTCTGAGGACAACACACTTGCCGTGATGACGCCAATGCCGGGAATGGTCATCAGCCGTTGACCAACCTCATCGTCCGAGACTTGGCGCGCGATGTCTCTTTCGAACTGACCAATCTGCTCTTCGAGATACTTAACGTGAAGACGCAAACGCTCAATGATCGCTACGAGCTTTGGCGGCAACGGATGCTCCGCAAGGACAGCCGGTAGACGCCTGATCGTTGCAGATCCAATGGGCAAGCTAACGCCGAACTCGAGCAGGAACCCATGTATCTGGTTGACGGCCTTGGTACGATCCCTGACCAGCGATTCACGAACACGATGCAGCGTCGAAAGCGTTTGCTGGGATTCAGTCTTCGGTGTCACAAATGCATCGCTGGTCGGCAAGCGGCCTCACAGATAGCTTCTGCGTCGACGAAATCATTCTTGTTCGATTTGACGAACGGGCGCACGAATTGCGGCGAGATCAGCTTGACGTTATGGCCGAAAGAGGCGAGTAGGCGAGCAGTATGATGAGCGCCGGCGCAAGTCTCCATTGCCTCGGTGCACGGGTGAAACGTGGAGAAGAACTCAACCAGCTGCTTCCGGCTCAACTTCTTGCGGAACACGGCTTTCCCACGTTTGTCCTGCCCATGCAAGTGGAATCTGTGTTTGCCGAGATCTATTCCAACCAGCGTCACCGTGTCCATGATGGTATCCAAACGGTTTGGGATTTCGAAAGCTTACGCGCTCGAGGGGGCAGGAGGGACCATCCCATTAGTGTCACAACTTCGACGGTAAATGTGTCATCAACAACCACACCCGTCGCGGGGAAATCAACAAGATTCCGGATGAAATCCGTAGCTTGGCGCCTGCGAACTGAAAGTGTCACCTGAGAAACCGCGCGAACTGTCACCAAGGTGGTCCGGCCGCGGTGGTGCCGATAAGCGCCCCTTTCCTGGCCGCAAGGTAGCGCAATGCAAACTCTTGTTATTGGATGTTGAAGCGATCCGGGGCAAGCCGCCCGACGAGCCCCGCGCGCATCGCCATGAACACGCGCTGGCTCTATTCGATCGACTCCATGCGCGACTCACAACCGCGCTGGAAATGCTCTCGCACAAACCGACACCAGGACTACCCCTGCACCTTTAGAACCATGACCCCGAGCATTTCCGCCCGCTTGCTCGCATCCTCAGGCGTTGCGCAACAGTCAATCCAGAAGTCGGTTCCTTCCACGCGAATCGCATAGGGCGGCACATCGTCACGGCATTCGTCCTGTCTTTAAATGACCACTTGAGCAGAACCTTCTAGGTAGGGGTAATCGAATGAAAGATCCTATGAAGCCTGGCCGCCTCGACAACCTGGTCGACGCCTAAAATATGTGCGTCGACCCAGGCCGATTGGAGAGAATCATGCGCGCAGAACCAGCGTACACAACGGTTACAGAGCAAATCGTGCTTGCGGTGTCGCTTGAGCTTGCCGCGGCCAAATGGAAGGTCGCGCTACACGACGGGCAGCGTTGTCGGCCATCTGTGCATCTGTGACCGAGCGAGACGCTGCGGGGCGGCTGCAGGCCGTGCTGGACCTCATCGAGCGGCACAAGGCCACGTGGATTCTGGCGCCGGATGTGCGTGTCGTCGTCAGCTACGAAGCCGGCCCGGATGCGTTCTGGATCTATCGCACGCTGCGGGCTCGCGGGATCGAGTGTCATGTGATCGATCCCGCGAGCATCCCTGTTGAGCGCCATAAGAGGCGCGCGAAGACCGACAGGCTCGACGCCATCAAGCTGGTGATCAACCTGCGCGCATGGCTGCGTGCCGCCCGCCCCCGCGCTGCCGACCTCGGCTGGCAGCGCGTTCTTCATGTAGCCGGTCGCGGCAGGAACCGCCGGCGTCCTGAAGTCCGGACCGACCGCGCAGCCTGCGAGCGCAAAGGCCAGCACTGTCGCCGCCCCGCATTTCCCGTAGGGGTGGTTGAATGTGTTAGCCATGGTTATGCCTCTTCTGCGGCCGGTTTGTTCGCCGCGCGTTTTTCGACGAAGCGTTCGAGGACCAGGTAATGGGTAGGCAGGATATAGAGCGTGAGCAGCGTCGCGATCCCGAGGCCGCCGATGACGACTGTCGCAAGACCCCGCTGGACGTCGGTGCCCACCCCGGTGGCGAGCGCAGCCGGCAGCATGCCCACCGTCGCGACCGGCGCGGTCATCAGCACGGGCCGGAACTGTTCGAGCGCCCCGGTCGTCACGCGTTTCGCGTAGTGGCAGGCCCTTGCCCGCGCAACCGGTTGATGTTCGACACCATGATGATCCCGTTCTGCACCGCGACCCCGAACAGTGCGATGAACCCCACAGCGGTCGCGATATTCAGCGTCTCGCCGCGGATGTTCAGTGCGACGAGGCCACCGAGCGTCGCGAGCGGCACGACGCCGAGCACCAGCAGCGCCTGGCGCGAATTGCCGAAGTTCGCGATCAACAGCGTGAGCATCATGCCCATCACGATCAGGAATGAAACCGCGAGACGCTTCCGCGCGCGCTGCTCGTTCTCGAATGTACCCGCCCCATTCGAGGTGGTACTTCTCGTGGTCGAAGTGAACGTTCGCATCGATCTTCCGCTACGCTTCGGCGAGGTAGTCCGACAGCGCGCGGTCGCGGTTGTCGACGCGGATCGTGACCTCGCGTTTGCCGAACTCGTGCGTGATCGTGCTTTCGCCCATCTGCAGCGAGATCTTCGCGACATCACCGAGAGGGACCTTTGCGCCAGACGTCGACGGCAGCGTCAGTTGCTCGAGTGCTCCCCGGTTCGTCACCGAGGCGTTCGGCACGTGCAGTGTCAGGTTGTAGATACCGGAATGGCGGCC
The DNA here is from genome assembly GCF_040948855.1 of Paraburkholderia sp. BR10882. Classification (NCBI taxonomy): domain Bacteria; kingdom Pseudomonadati; phylum Pseudomonadota; class Betaproteobacteria; order Burkholderiales; family Burkholderiaceae; genus Paraburkholderia; species Paraburkholderia sp. BR10882. Next base: position 29,702 of record NZ_JBFPKP010000015.1, read on the forward strand.
GCTATAGCGTCGGCCGGTATCCGCGCGACCTTTATTCTGCACTCCTAATTATCAACAACGACCGGATTGACCAGAACACGGCCAGCCTGCTACTTGCGCAGCGCCCGTCACTATCAATAGAGGCATGACATGAGCGTACCTGTCGCATCTTCCTTCCCTGACTATGCACGCGGTGGTGCCCCCCGTATCCGATGCGCAACAGCCATTGCGCGACCGGTTGATCGCAGCCGGCCTGCTCGTCGACACCGGCGAAAACGGCCTCTATGGACACAACCATATCTACGAAGGCATCGTCGAACGCCTGACTTGGCTGATATCCAGCATGGCTGCGGACCAGCATCCGGAAGTTCTGCGCTTCCCGCTAGCGGTGCCACGCAAGGACTTCGAAGACAGCGAATACTTGAAGAACTTTCCGCACCTCGCCGGCACGATTCACGCGTTCTGCGGTGATGAGCGAGTGACCACCGGCGTCTGTTGCGGGCGCTCAACGACGTGCCATCCGATCCCGGCGACGAGCGAAGCGACGCCTGGCTAGCCCAGCAAAAGCCAACGCGCGCTGTGCTCACACCCGCTGCGCGCTATCCGGTCTATCCGGTCATCGCGCGACGCGGCCCGCTACCAGAAAATGCGCTCACTATAGATGTGCTGTCGTATTGCTTCCGTCACGAATCTTCTCTGGACCCGACGCGCATGCAAATGTTCAGAATGCGCGAGTATGTGCGGATTGGCTCGCCAGAAGATGTTCAGGTTTTTCGCACGACGTGGATCGAACGCGGCCATGCACTTACAGGTATGTTACGCCTGCCCGCCGAATTCGACGTCGCGAACGACCCATTCTTCGGCCGCGGCGGCAAGATCGTCGCGGACAGTCAGCGCGCGCAGCAGTTGAAATTCGAACTGCTGATCCCGGTAACGGACCCGCAGCACAAAACCGCCTGCCTGTCGTTCAACTATCACATGGACCACTTCGGTCGGATATGGAAACTGCGTTGCGCGAATGGCGCCATCGCGCACTCGGCCTGCATCGCATTCGGAATGGAGCGGCTCGCACTTGCGCTGTTGTATCATCACGGGTGCGACGTCGATGCATGGCCCGACGACGTGCGTCAACTACTCTGGGGCGATAGTCACGAGCGCATTGCCGCTAAACTAGAATGCTGGCGACAGCCGGCTGACGCACCCGGAAGTGATGTCAACGGCGACGAAAAACAACGAATCTATTGATGACGCGGAGGCGCTCATCCTGCGGGCAGGTCACGATGATGAAAGCGTCCAGGATGTTCCAGGATCGCCTTCACGCTTGTGGCCGCCGGCGATTTTCGATGACCGAAATTTGTCGGCGAGGACGAATTCGCTCTCTCACAGTCGCCGGTTCCGTGCGGCCGGTCTAATCATGCGCTATTTGTAGGGAATCCAACATCATTGTTCGATAGCCGACGCAGGTGCGCGACGCAATTTGACTGACGCCAATGCGTCATTAGCGTCTGTACTGGCGGTTCCGGGCGTTTGCGCCCCACATGACCTGGAAGGTGCTTGGAGACGAATCGCGCGCAGTGAAAGTGCGGTTCATGGTTGCCTGCCGACAGTGGCGCGAGTCGCAGGACTGAAACCCTGGTAACTTTTCGGAAAGGATCAGGTCTTGTCCAAAATGAAGAAGGTGCTGTGTAACGGTGTGCTGATTGCTATGCTAATCGGGGTGGCGGAAAATGCCGCCGCCGCGCTGGAACATGAGTGCGTTCCGGTCGACGCGTTTAGTGCTGTCTTCTGCTCAATCATTGGGGACGGCGATAAAGGAGAGGCTTTCCGCAGCAAGAAAGTGAGTTACTGCAGTGGCCCCACCTAGCGGATGACGCAACAACCGGGTTCTGGCAAACGTTCGTCATAAAATGTTGGCCGTTCGGAAGGGGCCATGGATCTCTCGAGAAGAGTTCACCGGGGTCTGGTTCGCGCACGATTTCGGATAGCCGCCCAGGAACGCGTTCTCGAAGAAATGCGGAATGATGGCCATGCTACCGACATGACCCGTCCGATGAAGCTGTTATCGGTGGGCTTGCCCGGACGGCTGAAGTCGATCTGTACCTTGTAGTGGTACGCCCACATATCCAGCAGAACGGCCGGAGAACTCGCTGCCGTTATCGGCGAGCAGGCATCGCGGCGCCCGACGTTGGGCCACCAACCGGTTCAGCACGGACACAACGTCCTCTGCACGCAGGCGCTGTCCGACTTCAATGGCAAGTGCCTCACGGCTGAAGACATCCACGATCGTCAAGGCTCGCAGGCAGATGCCATTGGCGAGTTGATCGGCCACGAAATCCAGACTCCAGACCTCGTTGGGGCGCGTCGGCGCGCAACGCTGACGGCGCGACACCACCATCTTGCGTCGTTTGGGCAACTTCGAGCGTAACTGCCGCTGTTCTTCAGCGTAGAGCCGGTAGATCCGGTTGCGGCTCACGCGCCAGCCTTCGGGTTTGAGCAGTCGTGAACGCGTCGGTAGCCATACCGCACGCGGGTCTGGGTCAATCTCACGCATGTGCTGCCGAAGCGCCCTCTGCGGATCCTTGACGCTGCGATAGTAGTGCGTGCTGCGCGCCTGCCGCACCAGACGGCACGCCCGCTGCGTCGGAAGACCGAAGTGATGCATGACGTAGGTCACGGCCTCTCTCTTCAGCGCGTGCAGGGCCACTTTTTTGTGGCGATATCCTGCAGGATCGCCTTGTCCAGACTGAGCTCCGCAGCCAGCTTCTTGAGCCGCGCATTCTCGTCCTGGAGCTGCTTCAGCTCACGCACCCTAGTTCGACTCCTGGCCCAGATCTAGCTTCTTCCAGCGGTAATACGTCTGCTCGGATCTCCCCTGCTGCGGCCACGTTCTGCTCCACCGAATACTGATTGCGTTTCATCGCCAACCTCCCGTGTCATGGGGAAAATTGCTCCGAAACACTAACACTCATTTCTGTCCAGGATTTCGACGGCAGATCAGCCTCCCTGCCGAGGTATATCTCCCTGTCCGCTCGCAAATTCCTGTCAAGGAAGAATGCTCATGAAGATTGTGTTGATTGGCTACGGAACCATTGCATCTGCACTTATGCCAAACTTGCTCAGTGAGTTCGGGGGCGAAATTGAAAGCCTTAAGGTAATAGATCCATATGGCGCCCAGAGGCTCAGCGCTGATTTCGATTTCCCTGTAACTTGGGTGGCGGCGAGCGTCGCTAAGGAAAATCTTGAAGACTTGCTGAGCGACCTAGATTCCGACTCCTTTGTAATCAACCTGTCCGTCAATGTCTCAAGTGTCGACCTGGTTTCATTTTGCCAGCAGAAAGAAACAAAATATATTGATACATGCATTGAACCATGGGCCGGACATTATGTAAATGCAGATGCAGAGCCTGCAGAGCGTACCAACTACGCCCTCAGGGAAGCCATGCTTACGTTGAAGGCTAAATGTCAAGATGGCCCTACAGCTATCGTAGCGCACGGCGCAAATCCGGGTTTGGTGTCTCATTTCGTAAAGCGGGCACTTCTGAATATTCGGGATGATATTTACGGAATAAGCCAGCCAATCCCGCAAACTCGTCAGCAGTGGGCGAAGCTGTCTGCTGATCTAGATGTGAAAATAATCCATATTGCGGAGCATGATACCCAGATTGCAAAACTGCCTAAGCGGCCTGGCGAGTTTGTAAATACCTGGTCAATTGATGGGTTTATTGGCGAAGGTTGCCAGCCTGCTGAGTTAGGCTGGGGGACTCATGAACTTCGCTTACCGCCAGAGGGGCAGCTGCATACTACAGGCTGCAATAGCGCGATCTATTTGAACCGCCCGGGCGCCTCGGTCAGATTGAAAACCTGGACTCCTGCTTTTGGCCCATGCTTAGGCTTTTTGATCACTCATAATGAAGTTGTTTCTCTGTCGGATTATCTAACGTACTTTGAAGGTGAGCGAGCCGCTTATCGGCCTACGGTCACTTATGCTTACCATCCTTGCAATGACGCTATACTTTCCATTCACGAGCTTAGTGGTTGTTCTTGGAATCCACAGGCACAAGGGAGAATTTTGCAAGGACCGGATATCGCCTCGGGAGGGGATTATCTTGGCGTGCTTCTGATGGGGCATAAGAAAAATGCATATTGGTTTGGGTTCTACATGGAGAACTCGGTTGCTCAAAAGCTCAACCCTGAAAGCTCTGCTACCTCTTTGCAAGTCGTGGCCGGTGTTATAGCAGGTATGAAATGGGCAATTGCTAATCCACGTTGCGGGATCATTGAGGCGGAAGAGATGGACTTTATCTTCGTGCTAGATAATGCAAAGCCCTACTTAGGCGAAATGCTGGGGGAATACACTGATTGGAGTCCTGTGGGAGAGGATAAAGGGCTATTTTCCACTGCTTCGTCTGATAAGTGGCAGTTTCAAAACTTCATGGAATAATTGCACGGAGCGCAATCATGAGCTATTTAAAATCGTCAATCGGCTTGAAAAGTTATGACTGGTCTTCAGTTGAGTTACTTAAATATCTGACTCCCGAACGCATCACCGGATCTAGGGATGCCATAAAATCACGGCAAGAACACTTTTGGCATGACATGAGCGCTGAGTTTGATTCCAAGCACTTCTTGATATATCTCATGAATCGAAGTGATTTACAGCTGAGCGATGATTTCTTAGAGTTCGCATGCCTCTGGCATTTGGATGAACAAAACCACTATAGAGGTCTTCGAAAGATCAATAGTGTGTTGTATGGTTTCCGAGAAGAAGATATCGACAAAGAAATCGAATCCAGACAGCCGGAATTTGAATCCATTTCATCCTTCATGGTTGATGAATTCACCATATTGGCGTCAATTGCATTCGATGAAGTTACTAGCACTCGGGCTTATAAGCAGGACTTCAAGCTTTTTGATAGTCTTGGGCCTGATTGTCTGTCCGCATGGATTCGTAATGCTACTAAAGATGAAGCGGCGCACTACGGCAACGCTATGAAGCTTTTGAAGAAAAACCACTCATCTCGGTTTGGCGAGCTTCCAGCAATCCTTGACAAAATAGTCGGCTTCGAAACTTCTGATGGTTTCGGATATAACAATACATTTATTTTTGATCATGTTACCGATGACTTCTCGAATGAGCTATTGAACGATAGCAAAAATACGATTCTCGAGGTTCTCGGGAGCGAGAAATGACCTGGTTATATTTTGCCCTTCTGGCACCGCTGCTTTGGAGTCTCTCATATATTGTTGACAAGTTTGCAATCACTAATATTGCATCCAATTGGATTTCGTTCATTTTCTTGCTGAGTATCGGGAATATTTTTTTTGCGATGGCAATTTATGCCTATTTCCGGCCCGCCGATCTGGACTTATATATGGTGGCGATAAATATATGCTCTGGTCTCGCAATATTTCTACAATATTTTGCATATAGCTACTCCTTGGGGGATATGGATGTATCGGTTGTGATTCCGATTCACCAATCTGAACCAATATTTGTATTGGCCGCATCAGTGCTGATTTTTCATGCCATTCCGACATCTAGGCAACAGACTGGCTTCGCTTTGATCGTCGTTGGTATTCTAATACTATGCATGTCTAGGCAGACGATTGGAGGATTGGGGCATCCACGGCACGTAGTCGTGTTGCTAATTTCTGCTTTTTTGGGAGCTGTCTCGACTGTAATTTCAGATGAGATATTGAAAGTCACGAGCTTGCACTCGGTGCTGATTTTCAACTTTGCTGGCTATGCCCTTGGTGGGATGTTGCTTTTATTGGTTCCGAAATGGAGAAAGCTCATCATTGATGATCTAAAAGTTTTGAACTATAAGCAATTCGGAATTTTCGGGGCGACAAACATCTTTGATGTTGGGGGCTATGTATTCTTCATGGCCGCTCTGGCTGCGGGAGGCGGTGCAGCTTTGGTTTCGGTAGTCGTCAGTATCCACCCGCTGTTCGTTTTGGCTTTTGGGTTCCTGGCAACGAAGCTGTTTCCAAAATTTATCGCCGAGGATATTTCTCCCGGAGGCGTAGTTAGAAAATTTTTCTCAATCATCGTGATCGTGGTAGGAGTAGCAGTGATATCACTCCAGGACATGTGAGAGAGACTCGAAAAAACATCATCTGTTAAGAGTCGCTAACACAAGACATCCACAAAGCATGAACAGACACCTTCAGGCAATTCCTGACCGCTCCCGAGGGAAGCAGTACAGATGCAGTCGCGATTTCGCGGCCTCACTTGGTCTTGTTCCCCGCCAGTACAGTACGGGCGGTAGATCCAACCTTCTAGGAATCAGTCGACGTGGCGACAAGAACATCCGAAGTCTCCTCGTCCAATGCGCCCGGGCCTACATGCGATGTCTGGAAAAGCGAACCGGTCATCTAGCGGGCTGGACGCGTGCGCTTCTGACGCGGCGCCACTCGAACGTGGTGGCATGCGCGCTGGCTAACAAGCTGGCTCGCACCGCCTGGGCGATCGTTGCCCGTCATACCACCTTTGATTCAGAGCGTGCGACAGTGTCGGCTTGAACGAACGCGGACTCACCATCCTCTTCTCTGCTTTTGCGACGACTGAAACGTGATGACGTGAACGGCATACCGGCCTGTGGAACACCCCGGCAAGCAAAGAGGCTCCTGAAGCCGCACAACTTTATGGGGACCGCAGGCGCGAACTTCATCGTGGCGCGGGGAGCAGTCCCCACAACGACGCCGGATAGATTTGAGCAAGCCAACACTGCATCAAGCGTCAGGGGTTGCAAAACTGGGGCGGACCATAGATTTACTTGCGTGAGCGGACTTCATCCACGCGCTTGTGGCACGACGCCTTATCCATTTAGATAAGTATTCTTATCATAAGGCGCCTGTTTGCGATTGAAACTCTGTAAGATCAAAACGCGCCCGTCCTCTTTGCCGGGCAAGCGCGATGGAATATGAGCACGGTTCGTGCGGAAGGCCACAGACGAACACAGTCCTTATCGGTTAAATCACCAGCAAAGATCACAAGAATCCGCTCACCACGTACCGGCATATCCCATGCCACCGCGTTCTCGAGGCCACATCCGCGCACTCGTATCGATGAGCATCGCCATCGTCGTTCACGACACCGGCACCCGCTGCGTTCGGGAGCCTTTCTATTTCGAGCCATGATTGACTAGACTGGGCTCAGGAGTTCAGTCCCGCTCCAACCGCTCGAAAACGTGCACTGCTTCCACTGTTCAACCGATCAGCAGGGGAATAGCGAAGATGAATCAACTGGTCTATGTGCATGGCGTCGATGGTCCGCGCTCGGACGCCGCGGGCGACGCGCAATACGTCGAGTATCAAACGGCGCTCGCAGCCCGCAACCAGATGTTCCAGAACGAGACGTTCGAAAAATCGGTGACGATCCGAAATCCGCTCTGGAGTGTCCATGCCGCCCACCCCGCGTGGAATCTCGCGTGCGTTCCGGGACACGTGCTGAAAGCCGAAGCAGGCAGCGCACCGCTCGCCATCGGCGGCATCCTGGGCGGGACGACGGGCGCGTCGCCGCTTCAGCCCCCCGGCGATACGCTCGCCAGGGCAGCGAAGAGCGATCTGGACGCCGTCGTCGGCTCGCTCTCTTCTATCGCAATCGAGCAAGCGCAAAGCTCCGACCCCGCCGCCGTGGAAAACGCCGTGCGTTTCTGGAGCGCGGCGGCAAGGGCGCTCGAAAATCCGGAAGCGCGCAAAAGCCTGACCGGCGCGACCGACGACAAGGATTTTCTCGACCGCTTGCAGGTTGCCGCGCGCCCCTTCCTGCAGGACCAGTCGCTCTCGCTCTTCGACAGCGTGCGCAGCGCCGCGACGCAGCTAAAGGGCGCGACCACCGACCTCGTGAACAGTCCGGCCGTGCTCGCGGTACGCGGCAAGCTCACTCCGCAGTTGGCCATCTTCATTGGCGACGTTTTTACGTATCTCAAGGCGGGCGCCGCGCGCGATGCCATCCGCGCGGAGATCCGCAAGTATTTGATTCCGGCCGCAAGCGCGGCGAACGCCGCGCACAGCCGGCTCATCGTGTGCGGGCACAGCATGGGGGGCGTCATTTTGTACGACCTTTTAACAGACGTGCCCTTCGTGCAAGGGCTCACCGACGAGCTGGGCGCACCCTTCAAGGCCGATCTCTTCCTCACCGTCGGTTCCCAGGTGGCATTGTTCGAAGAACTGAAGGTCTTCACGGCGTCGAGCGCCGGCTGTGGTGCAAACCAAGGCAACAAGGTGCCGAAGCCCGGCTGCGCGGAACGTTGGTGGAATGTCTATAACCGGCTCGACGTGTTGTCGTTCCTCGCAAAGCCGGTTTTCGAAGACGTCGAGGATCTCGAAGCGAGCACCACCGCCGGCATCACCGACGCCCATAGCGCCTACTTCACGAACCTCGTTTTCTATAGGCGGCTCAACGCACGCATGAAACAAGCGGGGTTTTTGCCATGACTCAGATCTTTCAGCGCGCGCCCGGGGCCGCGCCCGCGACGCATGCCTTCGTGATCGGCTGCGGCCGGTTCCCCGAGCTTGGCGAGGCCGCTACGCGGCAATCGACCGTGGCCGGCGCGCGTGCGATTGTCCGCTATCTGCTCGATCACCAGGACGAATTGACGGCGCCGCTCGCATCGATCGAATGTTTGCTGTCCGATCCGGACGCCGACGCCGGTGCCGATCAACTGGACATCGGCAAGTTCGCCAACGATCCACGCGCCGATGACGGCGTGAGTGCCGCGACGCGCGTCAACGTCGAAACCGCTGGCAACGCATGGCTCGCCCGTTGCCGCCCCAATGACAGCATGTTTTTCTACATGTCGTCGCACGGCGTTGCCGAGGCGGATCTCAGCGTGTCCGGGCTGCTGGAAGACGTGCTCACCAATCCGTTCAACCAGTGGGGCGCCTCGCTCAACATTGGCAACCTCGCGACCAATCTGCCGGTGATCGGCGCGAGCGCGTGCTGGGTCTTTCTCGACGCGTGCCAGGAACTGGTCGATAGCGTGCTGTCCGAGTACGACGGCCTTGACGGCGTCGTACTGGTCAAGGCGAAATTCGGGAAGATAGCGTCAACCCGGGTTAGGTCGCTCGCGCTTGCGGGTTCGCGTTTCGGCCAGCTCGCGTGGGGCCCGGACAGCCACGACCCGCCATACTTCACGCAGGCCTTGCTGCGCAGCTTCGAAGCGTGCGTTGACCGTGACAGCAACGGCGCATGGGTCGTCACCGGCGAACGGTTGCTCTGCAACGTGCCGAAAGTCGCGGACGCGGCCTTCGGCTATTCGACGCTGGACGTGGAGGCGCTCACTAAATTCGCGAACCAGGCGACGCTGGTCACCGTGCCGCATGCCCGCATTCCTGTGGTCGTGCGTACCGACAATCTCGCCGACATGGCGTACCTCACGCTGATCGAAGCCTCGGATGGCCTCACGTTCATCCAGTCCGCGCCACTGCAAACGAACTGCTTTCTCGAAGTCGCGCCAACCGGCACCGAGTTCGAGGCAAGACCCACCTTCAGCGGTGCGCAAGCCTATCGTCCAGCGAAGTTTCACGCCAATCCCTGTGCACAGATAGTCAGGTTACTGCCATGAACGATGAAACGGCGCGCACCGTCGTGATCCAGCCGCCGGGCCAGGGGGCCTATCGCATCACCGTCGTCGGCACGCAGTCGCAGACGGTAAACCGCGTTTTTTCCGCGGCGGGCGAGCCCGTCGAGATCGCGCTCGGACCGGACAGTTACAACGCGACCATCGAAAGCGCGAGCAGCGGCGGCATCACCTCTCAGGCATTCACAGTGGCACCGGCCGGCGAAGGCGATGCGTCCGCCTCGGTCCAGCTTGGCTCAGACCCGGATTTTGCGCCGAGCAGCGCGTTGACCTCGCTGCCAAGACCGCGCCGGAGCGGGCTGCTGAGCGTCCTGAGCGACCTGAGCGAAAGCGCATCGCAACGGGTGGTGTCGCCGCAGGATTGGTCCGGCCTCTCCAGCCCCTCGCCCGAGAATGCGCCCAGCCGGGGCTTGCCGGCCGGCAACTTGCCGCTCTCGTTGCCGGAACACGCCACGCGTTTTCAGGAGCCCGCGCCGTTCCCGCTCAACTTCCCGTTCCTGACCCAAGCGAACCTGGAACAGCGCACCTTCACAGTCAGTCTGTCGAGCGCGGATCTCGCCGATACGGAGCAGCCCGACGTGGTCGAATGGCATGCGGCGCAAGCGCAGATCGAAGTCGCGCAGTCCTGCGACAGCGAAGTCATGTTCAAGCTGGTGCACGGCCAATGGCCGTGCCGCGCGGCGCTGCGGCTGACGATTGCCGTGGAAGGCCGCGCTCCCTGGCGTGTTGGCGTGCCGGTGATGGACGAAGGCGTCTGGCTGACGTTGCGGCCCGCTGTCGCTGCGTCGCGCCCCGATCTCGTCGTGACGATGCGCCCCGTGAACGAACTGACGGCCACGCTGATCGGCGCGGTGCAGCGCGCCCTGCCGAGCGAGGTCGATTCGCTGCTCGTCGCGTCCGCGAAGGCGATTGCCGATAACGATTGGCACAGCGGCGATAAAGACACGGCAGCCGCTCTCGAAGCGTTGATGACGCACGGCGCCGCACCGTGGGCAAGCGTCGCGGCAGCATTGCTCATGGCGCGCACCGGCCAGATCGCCGACGCGGCGCAGATCGCGCAAACGCTCGGTGCGGCGTACGACTGGGTCGCGGATGCCTCCGTTGCCGCGGCCTGGGCCTTCGCAGCGGTCGCCGACAACGACGCCGATAGCGGCAGCGACGATGCCGGCATCGCGGCGCACTGCCTCTCGCTGCTCGCGCATGCGCGCAGAATCGGACCACCCTGCCTTGCTGCTAGCAACACGCTGGCGCTTCAGATGCTCTCGTCGATGGCAATGAACGCCACACGGGAAACCGACGCCAAAGCATGGCGCGATGAACGGCGCCTCTGGAGCACCCGAAGCCGGCGCGCCGTGCCCATCGGCGCCTTTTTTGGCTGGGAAATCGAAGCCGCTTCGCCTCCGCTCGCACTCCAGGCGTCGAGCGATAACGTGATTGCGCAAGGCAGCGTCACCGGCAAAGATCTGCGGTGCACGGTGGCCGAGACGGCATAGGCGCGTGCGATCACGCGTCGAGCGCGGTCGCGATGATGGCTTTCATGAGTGCGCCCTCGCGCCCCGGCGCGAGGCGCGCCATCAACGCACGAAAAGTCACGCCGTCTATTGTCTCGACGATCGCGCACAGTGCGTCGAAATCGCTGGCCAGTACGGCGCTCGCCTGTCCACCGCCTTGGGCGAGGTGCGCTTTCAGCGTCGCCGCGTAGTACCCGGCACGATCGGGATCGTTGGCGGCCCGGATGAGTGCCGCGGCCAGGCGATGCGCCACGCCGATCTCGGACTCCGCGTCCGCGGGGAGATAGCGGTTGGCGAGATTGAAATGGCTGATGGCGACAAGCCGCGCGTCGCCGCCCTGGTATTTGTAGCGCAGCGCCCTGGCCTCGAATTCGCGCGCCTGCTTCATGTGCTTACGCTTCTGTTCGAGGGTGCCGAGCGCCGAATAAAGATTGCCGAGTTCGGCAACTGCATTTTCCGACTCGAACACGTTCTTGCATTCGAGAAGCATCGCGTACGCCTCGGCGTAGCGCCCCAGATCGATCAGCGGGCCATTATCGTTGAATCGGTTGCGCGCCAGTTCGAGCGGCAGGGCGCCACGCCGGCGATGGGCGGCGCGCGCCTTGCCGTTGTACTTCAGGGAAGCGCGCCACGCGGCGCGCGCGCGGGTCTCCCAGTCGAGCGCTTCCGTGCCCTCGTGGCTCATTGCCGCAGCGAGGCAAGCTCTGCCGTATTGAGACGCGGCGTCGCTCGCCGTATCGAAAATCACGTTGCGCACGTTCCAGTCCAGCATGGCTTCCAGCGGCCCCGGCTTGCCCGCCGCGATCATTCGCCGGCGCAATTCGGGCAGGTGCGTCAACACCTCGCCGTACTGTGCCTTTTGCGCGAGCAACTGAAGCTGCTGCCCGAGCGCGGACAACTCGCTCCACGTGCCGGCCCCGGCCAGGCTCGCATAGCGGTGATGCAGCTTCGCATAAGCCTGCGCTTTCTCGATGTCTACGGACTGCCAGGCATTCGCAAGATCTTTGCACACCGGCGCCGCCACCGCGAAGTTGTCCGCGCGCTCGGCCGCATCGAGCACGGCCTCCCAGCGCTCCACGGCTTCGCGCCAAAAGCCGGCCCGATCCAGCACGCTTGCCAGTAGAGTCTGGGTGATCAACGCCTTCGGTGTTTTCGCGGTGGCGGCCGCCATGCGCGTGACGACGGGAAGCAACATCGCGGTCGCGCGCGGCGAGTCGTCCACGCGCATCACCCGCTCGATCATCTGCGAGGCAAGATCCCATTCGCCGTTGCGCAGCAGATAGGGAAACGCGGACCAGCCTGCCAGCGCGACCGTGGCGCCGGCACTCGCCACCCGCGCCGCATTGTCCATGGTCACGCGCATGAGGTGATACCAGTAATTCACCATCACCTCGTCAACGCGCGTCTGGAATTGCACGCCCGCCTCGGCCCGCCCGGCGCGCGCCACCTCCGGGTGAATCGCGAAGGCGGCGCGGGCACGTTGCCCCGCGGCGGCGCGCAGCTCGACGAGCCCGCAGCTTTCGAGCCGTGCGATCGCCGCGCGCATGTCCACATGCTGTGCGCCGTGAGATGTTTCGCGCCATAGCGTCGGCCAATTGGCTTCGACGACCGCCCTGCGCCGGTCGTCCGGCTCCATTGCGCAAAGCAGATGGAACACCGTTCTCACGGACTTCGAGAGCGCGCGAGACAGCGCGCGCGTCCAGCTATCGAGCTGATCGAGGAACGCCTGAACGTCGCGGTGGGTTTCGCCGCGAACCAGGTAAGCGTCGGCTGCGTCCGCATCGGCCTGCCCGGGACCTCCGATGTCTCGCAACCGCCGTGCGAGGCGTTCCGGCTCGGCGGCGAGCCGCTCCGCGAACGCGATCAGCTTCGGGTGGCCCTGCACCGCCCGCAAGGTGTCGCGCAACAATTCGCGGCCGCGCGCGGCACGGACAGTGGGAACGGCCTTCGAGCAGCGCCCCCAGATTGGGTAGCTCGCGGATCAGCAGCAAGGTTTCGTCGAGCGGCAAGGCATGCACGGTCAGTAGAACGAAGGAAGCGGGCATGCCGGTGGGGACGATGCGGCTCGACATCGCCACGCGCGACGCACCTCCGTGATCGTGGAAGGCGCGCATCAGCATCGACCAACGCTGGTCACACCAGTGACCACTGGCCGTCAAAAGCGTTTCCACGTTGTCGATCACGATCAGAACGGTGCTCGTCTCCAGCGTTTGCCGAAACACCGGCAGCCATTGGGCCAGCGCGGCCTCGCTCGCCACGGCATGAAGCATGGCGATGCCGGGCAACTGCGTTTCCATCGCGAGCGCGAGCGCGCTCAAGGTCATCGAAGCGTCGGCGTTCAATTCGGGCGCCCTGTACCAGACGACCCGTTCGAAGCGAGCCGCCCGGAGATGATGCCAGGCAAGTTCCACCACGCAGGCGGTCTTTCCCGCTCCCGCCATGCCGTGAAACAGCACGCCCCGGCTGGTGGCATGCTCCGCGAGCGCTTCGCTCGCTTGCGTCATCGCCCGCACGCGGCCAACGAAGTGCCGGGGCTCCGCCGCAAACGGCGGCACCGCAGGCACCGCATCGCGAGCCTCCAGACTCGCGTGCGGGTGCACGGCAAACCTCAAGTCGGCAGCGTGCCTGCCGAGCAACATCGGCATGGTCATGGATAACGGAGGGTCCGGCGCAGAGCCGCTCCGGCCGAGCGCACGCAGCGCGTGTTCCGAAGCGATACTCGCGGCGCGCGGCAGCGCCTCGCCGCGTTCGAGGAGGCGCTGATAGAGCGCGTTGGTCAACAACGCGGCGTATTGATCGTCGACCGCGTAACGCGTGGCGAGCACGGCGCAGTCGAGGCCGCGCTCCAGCACCCACGCGGGCATTTGCGCGAGACCCTGCTCGACGCGGCCGGCGGCCTCTGCATCGGCGTCGGATTCGCCAGGTGTGTCGGGCGCGCCAAGCCAGCTCAGCGTCGCGCCCACGCTCGCCGAAGCGGAATGGCACGCAACGAGCACGACCAGCTTCAAACGCCCGGTGGTCACGCTGAGCATGCGCACGATCGCGTCGGGCGTCACGGGGTCCGGCGCCCCATCGGACCGCTCGAGGAGCAGCGCGCCGCTCGTTCCGTGGCCAGCGAAATGGACGATGTCCCAGCCGCCATCCTCGCCCAGCAGTTGCTCCAGCCGTTTGCGCGTGACGCCGTACTGTAGCGCCCGCAGTTCGACGCGCCGGCCTTGTGCAGCAAGCCGGCTCACGAGCGACTGCAGGTGTTGCCGCTCACCGCGCAGGTTGAGCGGGCTGCCCGCGGGCGGCACGCTGAACAGCGCGAGAATGCGCAGCGACCCGCCAGGCGCCGGCGTGCGCGCGAGCCCCTCTCGCGCGACCTCGAAAACGAAGCTCACGCCACGCTGGCCGAGGGGCCGCCCGCTCGCATGCGCCAACTCCAGCGGCAACGCAAGCAAGGGCGCGGCTACGAGCGGCAAGACGACCCGGACCAGCGCGTCCGGATTGCCATGCGCAACGATATGGCCTGCGATTGCCGGCCCGAGAACGATCTCGCCCAGCCATGCGCCGAACGCCTGGAGATGACGCTGCTCGTCTTCGTCAGCAGTGTCCGGCGCGCAATGGTAGCGAAGCCACGCGGGCAGGTTGAACAGCCCCTCGCGGCGCCAGTCGCTGTGCGCGAGGGTCACGGCGTGCGCAGCCAGCGTGGCGCCCCCGGCATCCTTGAGATGCCAGCTCCAGTGATCAGCGTCGGTGTAGCCGCTAACCTCGAGAACAAGAGGCGGACGGTGCATGGCAAGGGTCTCCGCGCAGAGTGCGGCGTGTGTCGTGCTGCCAGCATAGGTCATGCGCGGCGAGAGGTTCGATTCCTCGCTCTGTCTGACGCTAACCGCGTTTGCGCAGCGGATCGAGCAAACCCTTCAGGTCGTTGTGGTCCATCTCCTGCATCAGTGCGAGCAGGCGGCCGATTTCCCCTTTGGGAAACCCTTCGCGGGCAAACCAGTTGAGGTAATGCCCGGGCAGGTCCGCAATGAGCGTGAGGATGGCGGAGGCGGTTAGTTGCGAAATCTACGATCCCTCGTCCTCGCGTCCACCTGGACACAGACGCCCGGTCGCGCACGGCTGCGCCTTTGCGCAACCAGAATCGTTGGCCGTTTCGCGGTGCCGGGTGCGGGTCAGAAAGAGCGGGGTGCGGAAATTGCTGGGTCTGAGGGGTAGCCGTAAGCCAACCAACTTCCCATGGAAATCGCCCTCATCACGCCTCGCCCTCTCGACACGCTCGCGATACCCGACGACCTGGACGGCCGCCAACGGCGCGAACCGCGCCACCGGACGCCGCCAGATCGGCGCCGATGACGATCTCGACGCCATCAGCGCCTGGCTTGCACGTGTAATACGAGGCGGGTTTTGTGGGGATGACGGTGGACGAGGTCGGTCTCGCCCAGCTCGAGGCAGTCCAGGCGCAAATTCATCATGTTCTGCCACGCGCACTGAGCCAGGCTCACCGCGAATTTCTGCTCTCCCTTGTGTGCCTTGATCCGGACTGGGCGCTGATGCCCAAGACCATTTGCAGGACACGCCCGCGATTCGCGGAAGATGGAAAACATGCGCAAACTCCACACACGCGACAAACAGCGCCTTACCGACCAGGAAGCGCTGTTGTGTGAAGCATTTTCTGCACTCGATCGGGAGAATAAACGCGGATAAGATCGCGTGCGTCGCCGTTTCGTCCGGTAAGGCGCGAACCGGCCCAATTGCTGGCGATCACCTGTGTCGTCCGGCGGTCGCTCGAACGGCCGGATCACTCGGAAAGCCGCTCACCATTAAATGCGCGCATATCGGCCTTTGCGGATGGTCTGGGAACCGGTTCGTGCGACTGCTGCACATACCTTTGCGGACGCTCGCAAACCGGCGTCGACGAATGGCAACTCTCATCACCGTCGAATGGGTCTTAACGACCACCCTTTTCGGCCACTTGCCCGCTTCTCGGGCGCGCATAGTCGATAATACTGCTCAAAGGTGGTCATTCGAGGGCGCGAACTATAGACCCTCGAAATTGGCACCTTTGACAAAATTCAAAGAGTTACACAATTCCGAACCGAGGCAGCTGTTGTGGACTAACGTGAGTCTTTCGTCACGAATGGCAGCACGGCGGCGTTATAAAGATTTGCGCCATTCGATTTCTCCTTTCGGAGTAGCGCGCGCATGTATTTGCTCAGGTAGACGACCCTCTTAAGTTCTTCGTCACGCATCTCACCATACTTCACTACGACGGCCTTTACCGCTGCTTCATCATGGGCAGACAGAGCCTGAATGGGCTCGTTCGTAAGAAAATCAACCTGCCTGGCAAGCCCAAGCATGACCTTGCTGCCGACGGGCCGAATCATGACTCCGGGGACCAACTGCGGCAGCTTTGCCAAGTGCAAGTCTACAAAATATGGACCGTCCTTTTGCCGGACGACATACGCATTCGTAAGACGTTCCCCGGTTGCTTCAAGTGATGCGAGCTCAGCTAGGAAACACAACTTATGAAGCGCGAAGTAACTAAGCCCTTCCGGCTTACCCTGCAATATCCTGCGAGCAACGTGACCGAGCTTTGCTGCATCAGCCCTAGGCTTGCCACTGACCGATCTCTTACGCTGCCGCTTTCGCCTCTTCAGAGTCTCAGCGACGAACTGGTAGTCACTTAGCTGATTTGCGAAACTGCGGTGAACCATGGCTCTTTGCCCCGGGTGATACACAGGTATCAGCGTCCGGCGCAACCACGCGTTGTTCGTTCTAACGTGCTCGCGGAGCGAAAGTGCGTGCGCTTGAAGCAGGCCGCACGCCTTGAGCGCCACAGCGCCAAGTGTAACTACAAGTGAAGGATCGACTATTTCGATCGTTTCCCTCAGGAAAGGCGCGCAGTTTGCGATCTCGACAGGCGTAGGCGTCGCATTGTTGCCACGTTCATCTTTAGGGTTGCACAACACTGCATTAGTCACAAACGTTTCATATCGACTGATTCCTACCTGTTCGATGAGGCTCTCAAAGTTGTGACCGGATTTATCCCCGTGAAAGGGCAAGTGCGACCCATCGGCCCCGAGCCGCCCGGGCGCCTCTCCAACAAACATAAGCGGCGCGTCAAGAGAACCGCAACCGGGTCCGAGAACGCGCGCGCTCCCCGTCATCCGCGGGCATTTCTCGCACGCGGTTACACGTTTAACCAAGTCGAGGAACTTGGTCTCCTTTTCATCGGCGGACGTCATTGAATCAGTGAACGAAGCTGCTGCTGAGAGCAGTCAAAGTAAGCATGAACCGAATGGCAGACAAGCTTTCCGGGCCGCTTGTTCGAGGCCACGCATATGAACCGAAGCAGCCGGC
This sequence comes from Paraburkholderia sp. BR10882, assembly GCF_040948855.1. Lineage (NCBI taxonomy): Bacteria > Pseudomonadati > Pseudomonadota > Betaproteobacteria > Burkholderiales > Burkholderiaceae > Paraburkholderia > Paraburkholderia sp. BR10882. Next base: position 47,127 of record NZ_JBFPKP010000015.1, read on the forward strand.
CTAATCCGATGAAATTTCCCAGCACTTTGTTGAAGAAGTCATGGTTCCGGTATACCACGACAAGGTCCAGGGAATCGTCGGCGTTCCAAAGAATTTCTCCAAACTGCCAGCAAGGCCCCCCTCTTGTACGGGGTGCATCTACCGCTGGAGATGAGAGATGAAATACTAGACCGGTGGTGTTCCGCTGTGGCCATGTGCTCAGCTTGTCGATTGCACGCTCTAGCTGATTGACGCCATCCGGCGGAAACCGAACGAGCCGCTCAAAGTACGTGCCCCATGCGTGGCGCCCACGTTGCCATCTACGAGCGCGGTCATGAACTTGCAGGTAGCGGGTATAGAACTCCGATCGCGTTGCTGCTCGGTCGCAGGTCCGCTGCGGAAACAACGTATTGGCGACGTCGCAGGCGTCATCTGCCCCGGCCTTTATGCGAGTCGGCGAATGTTGCTTCAACCAATCGCCCTCTGCTTCGCACGGTTGATCCACCATAGTAATCAGATTGCTGACTTCGCCCCGTGCGTCAAGTAGGAGAGAACAGCCCGCGCGCCAAGCTTCCAGTGCCGTAGGACCTTCAACGACGGGAATCGTCATACTCGTCGTCCCTTTGCGATCGAAGATACCCATTTTGTAGGGGGTGACACACGATATGTAATGCGTTGCTTGTCCAAATCAACAGTCACATCGCCACCGCCATTTCTCTTTAGTTCACGGAACACGGCGTAGCCTTGGCAAATCGCTAGCTGCCACTGCTTTGCTGTACAAGTGCGCACTTCCAAGCCAGTTACCATCCTGCGAATGGTCTTGAGCAGTCCGATGTCGATAGAACTGCGGTCTACATACCATCCTCGCTCTTCTGCCTGATTGAAAACAAGAATTGAGACAGCTTCCTCAATTACAGCGGCGCGCGCACCATCTTCCACTTCGTCAATCTTGGCGTTCGACTTGCGTTTGCACTTGAGCAACGATCGGCAGACGGGAGACCACCCGAGTACGGCCGCATACGCGAGATGAAATACATCGTGATAGCGATAGCCATCGTCCTCGTGTGAATTGTCGGTTAGTGCATCACCGATGACGACATCATTGACGGAGACCTTGACGTATAGGCTTCGCTCCAGTGGTTTCTCGTAGAAGTTGACAACGAAGCGCCGAGGCAGCCTCTCATCTGGCGCAAAGCCGCTATCGAAAACGTTGACACTTCCTTCCGAATACAGCGATTCAGCCTTCTCGGCATTTGCTTTGGCGATCTCCGCCAACGGGATTTCATACAGAGAAGCCAGACTGGTCAGATACCAGAGCAAATCGCCGAACTCTTCTCGCAGCTCTGTTCGAAACAGGGGATTGTCCTTTTGCAGGAGGAGCTTCTTCATCATGCTGTGAAGATCACCAACTTCACCGACGAGACCCATTAGTGAGACTGCGCGGGAGGGACGTTCATTGGTGCGCTCGACCATCGCTTGGTATTCGCTAAACGTTGTCATCGTCGCGCTAGCGCCACTTGTCGAACTTTCCTCGGTTTTCTCAACTGGCGCGCTTCGCGGCATACGCCCTCCCCGAACATGAATTTAAAGCATGCTCCAAATAATTCGTGAACCGTGCGTTTCGGCGCAGCATAGTCGATGTGCCACTACTGCCCGCCCACACTTTCTAATCCGACATAAAGGACGGCTTTCCGGATATTCTCGACGTGGCCGACTATGTTGGCGGTAAGAATGACAGCGATCTGCCAGCGCGCAAAGTAAAATTCAGCTTTTTCCCGCGGTTTATGCGAAATGCATCGAATCGGCTCGATTGATTTTTCGAATTCGCAACAGTCGACAAATGGTCACCGTCCTGTGATGTTGCCGCCGGAGCAATTCAGGGCACCGTCTGCGACCGGCCGCTCAAGTTGACAAGCAGCCAACGACTGTAGCGCCGGATGTCTCCCGGAACTCAATCGCCGTCTTAGCCGCTGCAGTGGCCCAGATGACGGGCTGTAGATCGCGAGTACTCATTCCCAGCACCTGGCATGCGAGGCTACGACGGCGCGAACGGCGGCAAAGCGCCTCTCAACTGCCTAACAGCTCGTGTCGCTCCAACGTCCGCAAAGGCCGAACTGCGATCCACGAGAAATCGAAGTGGGTGAGCGGATGGCCCCGTTAGCTGCCGTGGATGTCTGCCGCCGTCCGGCCGCAACGATTCCGCCCTCTGCCCACGGAAGCAGTTCGAATATGTTCTTGATCTTGTGGGCGATCTCAGTATTGTTTCGCCCATCGATTGAGCCTACGGAGGCGCGATTGAGCGCTTCAAACTGCAACCGCCCGACGTTCCTGGTGCAACTTACCCGGCAGGCACGGGTAAACGCTATTCGCACATTCGGTTAAATTATTCCTACATTAGCTCAGCAGTACAATCACAACCAGTTGAGAGGTGTTTATGGCTACGGGAAAGAAAGACGCCAAGCTCGCTAGCAAGCAGCTTTCGAACAAGAAGAGCACACCCAACCAGAAGTCGGTCGCGGGTTCGGATTTGAGCCAGGCAAGGAAGCAACCGGCACCCCCGCCCAAGAAGAAGTAGCGGCAACCAACGCTTTGCCCACTTACACCCGTCTGCATGACGGGTTTTTAATACCACCCCGCAACTCCAATGATGGACATTGAAATGGCCACTGCCCCCCGTGCCTCGTATGCCGACGAGGGTCCGCTTGCGACGGGCACCCAAAATTAGAACGAGGACGACAGGGATCCGCATGAGTCGCAATCGTGCCGCCGTGCGCGTGCTGATCACAGCTCGATGCGGCAGTCTCGTTGCACTGCTGGCGCTCGCAGGCATCGCCCATGCCTACCAGCCATCGTCGCCTGACGAGTCCCAACTACAGGAGCACGGCCACTACGTGAACCACGAAGGGCATATCGTGCATTCGCCTGCGCACTCCCGAAACGGCGCCGTGCCGGTCGGTGCCACGGCAAGATGTGGCGACGGGACATACAGTTTCAGCCAGCACCACTCGGGCACGTGTTCGCGTCATCACGGTGTCGCCGAGTGGGAATAACGAAAAGCCGGGAGCGAACAATGAAACGTGGACTGACGGGTGTCGTCGCGATGCTAACGCTTGGTGCATGCGCCACGGTTCACGAAAGTTTTGCCCCAAATCGGCGACCTGCCTACACGCTGAACTGCAGCGGCTTCGTCCGCGGCTGGGACAAGTGCTTCGAGGCAGCTGGGGAGATCTGCAAGACGGCTGGTTTCGACGTGATCGACCGAAGCGACGAAGACGCGGATGCGGTGGGCGCGAGCCGAAGTGGCCTATTCGGCACGAAGACGAACGAGCGATCGATGGTCATCGCCTGCAAAAAGCCAGCGGCCTGATCCTCGGCGAAGGAATGGCGTTCTGGCTGGCAATGCTCCGCCCTCGCGCGAACTCTCAGGAAGTCCGGCAAGTGCTACCCCTCCAGCACACGATTCGAATGCGCGATTGCCGCGGCGCCGGTCAGATCTATCGCATGTCCGTCGCGAACCTGGTCAACTGACAGGTTAATTGATCGCGCCGATGCGGACGTTGCAGTACCTGACGCGTGTCCGGTGGTCGACCAGTGATGCTTGAAAATGGAGCGCCTAGCATTCGAGCGCGATGCTTCGATTTGCTTGGCGAATTTAAGCGTTCGCTGATTACCTCACCCTTTAGCTTACCAAATACCTTCATAAATGCCTTAACCGAGATCGCTTGATCGAATCCGCGGACCGCTGGCAGCAACCGCCCGCAATAGACATTCAGGTTTGGCGATAGCTGTCGTTAGCCAGCGGCAGGCGCAATCGAACCGAGCCATTTTCCCTTCTGCACACCGAGCATCATTTCGTCCGATTGAGCGAATCACGTAGAAAGCCGGGCGAAAGCCATCGTTAGAGTTCGCCATCAGAAGTTTTTCATTCGGGCCGAACGACGACCCGTTGGGATGGGCACGACATTCATCGCGTCGACCCTTTTGCGTGAACCGATGGTTCGATCGTGCAACGTCGGCCGTCATCAAATATGCGTTTCCGTTCGGTATAAATCGTCCGCCGGTTTTGTCCTGTCGATCGCTGACGCGGATTCCGCAGCCACGTCCGGCAACATTTCTTCGGCCAGCCGCTCCGATCCTCGTCGTGGACGTGAAACGACTCAATAAGACCAGACAAGTAATAACTACCGCATGCAACCGCAGAACCGCTACACAATCCAAGCCGTCACTTCCTCCGACCACGCTGCCCCGTCTTCGCCCTCCCCCGCAATGGCGAAACTCTCGCGCGGACAACGCGCCATGTGGTTTCTGTGGTGCCTGAATCCGAATGGTGCGGAGTACGGCCTGCCCATGGCGTGGTCCATTCACGCTGCGCTCAACGTGGAGGCATTTCGCGGTGCATTGCAGGATCTGGTTGAGCGGCATCCGGTCTTGCGTACGACGTACGCGGCACCCGAAGGCGAACCTGTCCAGTTGATCCATGCGCCCGGTCAACCGGATTTCCAGCACGACGATGCGTCGCAATGGGACGCTGCCGCCTTGCATGCGCGCCTGACCCAAGAGGCTGACACAGGATTCGACCTGAAAAACGGCCCGGTTTTCCGCGCACGCCTTTTTTCACGCGCTGCCGACACGCACGTGCTGTTTCTGAACTGCCACCACATTGCCGCCGACACGTGGTCGCTCATCGTGATGATGGAAGAACTGGGGCTGCTGTACCGGGCGCGCGTTGACGGAAAGACGGCGGAATTGCCGTCCACCGGGCTGTCTTACGTCGACTACGTCGAGTGGCAGCAAAACCTGCTCGCGTCCCCCGCGGGTGAATCGCATGCCGCCTACTGGAAAAAGCAGCTGAGCCAGCTTCCCGTGCTCGACCTGCCCACCGACCGGCCGCGTCCGCGCGTTCAGACTCACGTTGGCGCGGGTCATTCATTCGAGCTGGGTAAAACGCTCACGCAGCAGATCCGCGCCCTCGCGCGCGCGCAGGACGTCACGTTTTACACGGTGCTGCTCGCCACCTTTTACGTGCTGCTCTACCGCTATACGGGGCAAGACGATATCGTGGTCGGCTCGCCGCGCTTCGGGCGGCCGCCGCAAGGCTACGCGCGCACGGTCGGCTACTTCGCGAGCCCCTGCGCGCTGCGCGCGCGTGTGGACGGCGAAAACACGTTCAATGCGTTTCTGCAGCACGTGCGGGAGGTGCTGGTCGGCGCGAAGGAACACCAAGACTATCCGTTCCCGTTGCTCGTGGAGCAACTGGGCGTGGTGCGCGATGCGAGCCGCAGCCCCATTTTTCAGGTGTCCTTTACGTACCAGAAAGCCCATCTCGACCATATGCGCGGAGTGGCGGCTGCACGAATGGGGTTGGGTGGCTCGGAACTCGATCTGGCCGGCCTGCCGCTCGCGTCTTATCCGCTCGAGCAGCATGGCGTCAAGTTCGATCTCGACTTCGTGGTCGAAGAGGTGGACGGCTGCCTGCGCGCGGTGTGCTGGTACAACACGGCCCTATGGGACGCGCCGAGCATTCGCTATCTGGTCGATCAATTCCAGACGTTGATCGCGAGCGCCGTCGAAGCGCCGCACACGGAGCTTAGGCATTTGTCGATGCTGAGCGCGCGCGAGCGCGCCGCTTACGCCGTCTGGAATGCAACCGAAAGCCGTTTCCCGCAGACGCCCGCGCACCGGCTCGTCGAAGACTGGGCGCAACGCCGGCCGCAGGCCGCGGCGCTGCTTCACGAAACGCAGACGGTGTCGTATGCCGAACTCAACGCACGCGCCAATCAGCTTGCACATCATCTGCGCCGCGGCGGCTTGAAACCGGGCGAGCTGGTCGGCGTAAGCATGGAGCGCGGCCCCGCGCTGGTGGTCGCGATTCTCGCGGTGCTGAAGGCAGGCGGCGCGTATTTGCCGCTGGACCCGAGCTACCCGCAGGAGCGTCTTGCCTACATGCAGGACGATTCGGGGCTGAGCTTGCTGCTCACGGGCCAGGGCGCCGGCGCGGAGGTGTCGTCCGCAAAGGTACGGCGCGTGTGCGTCGATACGCAAGCCGCTGCCATTGCCGGCGAATCCGTGCACAACCTCGAGATCGCCTCGAAGCCGAACGATCTCGCGTACGTCATCTACACCTCCGGTTCCACCGGACGCCCGAAGGGTGTGATGCTGGAGCACTACGGCCTGTCCAACATGGTCCATACCATGGCCGCGTTGTTCGAAATCGGCCCAGACAGCCGCCTCCTGCAGTTCGCGTCGGCGAGTTTCGACTCGTCGGTCGCGGAAATTTTCAGCACCTTGTGCGCCGGCGCCGCGCTGTGCCTCGCGTCGAAAGCGGACATGATGCCGGGCTCGGCGCTGATTGACACCATCGCGCGCCACGCCGTGACGGTGATCACGCTGCCGCCTTCCGTTCTTGCTTTGCTGCAGCCCGAAGATCTGCCGACACTGCGCACTGTTGCCGCTGCCGGCGAGGCATGCAGCCTCGACATCGTCAAGCGCTGGGCGCCTGGACGCCGCTTTCTCAACGCGTATGGGCCGACCGAAGCGACGGTGTGCGCGACCATTGCGCCCCTGCAGCCGGACGCCGAACGCGTGTCGCTCGGGCGGCCGATCGCGAACACGCGCGTGTACGTGCTCGACGCGCAATTGCAGCAGGTGCCGGTGGGAATTGCGGGCGAGATCCATATTACTGGCTCCGGTCTTGCACGCGGTTACCTGAACCGCCCCGACCTCACGGCCGAGCGATTCATCGCCAATCCGTTCGGAGGCCCGCACGCGCGCATGTATAAAACGGGCGACCTCGCCCGCTTTCTGCCCGACGGGAGCCTCGAATACCTCGGGCGCCTCGACCATCAGGTGAAGATTCGCGGCTTTCGCATCGAGCTGGGCGAAGTGGAGTCGGTGATCGCCGGATGCGCCGGCGTGCGCGAAGCGCTGGTGATCGCGCGGGCGACGAACGGCGGCGCGCCATCGCTGCTGGCTTACGCCATTGCTCACGAAGCGGGCGCCATCACCGCTGCTGACATTCGCGCCCATGCGCAAGGCAAGCTGCCCGACTTCATGCTGCCCTCGGCGATCATGCTGCTCGACGCATGGCCGCTCACCCCAAACGGCAAAATCGATCGCGCGGCATTGCCCGACGCCGAGCGCGTGACCCCGCACAGCGTGCTCGCCCCGCGCGACGCGCTCGAGCAGCAGATTGCCGACGTGTGGAAAGCGGTGTTGAAGCTGGACGCCGTGGGGATTGACGACAATTTCTTCGAAGTCGGCGGTCATTCGCTCGATCTCGTTCGCGTGGAGATCGAACTCGAACAGACACTCAGGCAACACGTGCCGACGATGGACCTGTTCCGCTTTCCGAACATCCGGTCGCTGGCAGATCACCTGCGCGGCGCGTCCGGACCGGCAGCCGTTGCCGCGCCGTCCAACCCTGCGCAATACATCGCGCGAAAAGCGGCGCGCGTGCCGCATGGCGTCGATCATGCAGACACCGACATCGCCATCATCGGCATGGCGGGTCGCTTCCCCGGTGCGCAGAGCGTTGCGGAGTTGTGGCGCAATCTCGTGGCCGGTGTCGAATCGGTCAGGCCACTGAGCGATAGCGAGCTGCTCGCGGCCGGCGTCGATCCCGCCCTGCTTGCCGACCCTCGCTACGTGAAGCGCAAGGGCGTGCTGGACGACGTGGATCGATTCGACGCCGCGTTTTTCGGCTACCCGCCGCGCGAAGCGCTCTTGATGGACCCGCAGCAGCGCCTCTTCCTCGAAACGGGCTGGCAGGCACTGGAACACGCGGGCTATGCGAACGCGGGCTACACCGGCAGGATCGGCGTGGTCGGCGGCACGGGCCGCTCGGGGTATCTGCTCCATTATCTCGACGCGCATCCGGAAAGCGCTGCCGAACTGTTCCAGACCACCATCCTCAACGAGAAGGACTTTCTCTCCACGCGGCTCGCGTACAAGCTCAATTTGCGCGGCCCGGCGCTGACCGTGCAAACGGCGTGCTCGACCTCGCTCGTCGCCGTTCATGTGGCCTGCCAGCAATTGCTGCTCGGCGAATGCGATATCGCGCTGGCAGGCGGCGTGTCGCTCGAAATGCCGCACGGCACCGGTTACCTGCATCAGGAAGGGCACATTCTTTCGGCCGATGGGCGCTGCCGTCCGTTCGACAGCCGCGCGCAAGGCACGGTGCGCGGCAGCGGCGGCGCGATCGTCGTGCTCAAGCGTTTGTCCGCAGCGCTCGCAGACGGCGACCATGTGTGGGCGGTCATCAAGGGCTCCGCGATCAACAACGACGGCAACGCGAAGGTGGGCTTCACCGCCCCGGCCACCGACGGCCAGGCCGACGTGATCGAGCATGCGCTCGCGCGTGCGGACGTCGATCCGGCAAGCATCGGCTTCGTCGAGGCACATGGCACCGCAACGCCGCTGGGCGACCCGATCGAAGTTCATGCGCTCACGCGCGCGTGGCGCCGCCATACGGATGCGCGGCAGTTCTGCGCGCTCGGCTCGCTGAAGTCGAATGTCGGCCACCTCGACGCAGCGGCGGGCGTCACCGGCCTCATCAAGGCTGCGCTATCCGTGCATCACGGCAAGATTCCGGCGACGCTGCATTTCGAGTCGGCCAATCCGAAGCTCGAACTCGAAAAGAGCCCGTTCTGGGTGAACAACACGCTGACCGACTGGCCGCGCACCGCCACGCCGCGGCGCGCCGCCGTGAGTTCGTTCGGCATTGGCGGCACGAATGCGCACGTGATTCTGCAGGAAGCGCCGTCGCAGGCCGCGCGCGAGCGCGAAGGCGATGCGGCGTTTCACGTGCTGGCGTTGTCGGCGAAATCGGAGCGTGCGCTGCAGGCGATGACCGACAACCTGGCCAGCCACCTGCGGGACGATCCTGCCGCCGATCTGGGCGATATCGCCTACACGCTTCAACTGGGACGCACGCACTTCCCGCACCGGCGCGTCGTCGTGTGCGACAGTGCGTCCGCCGCGCTCGAAGCGCTCACTGCACTGCCCGCAACGCGCAGCGGCACGGGCGTGACCGCGCCGTCCGCGCGCGTCACCTACCTGTTCCCCGGACAAGGTCTGCAGCAGGTCAACATGGGCCGCGATCTCTACGCGTCCGAAGTCGTGTTCCGCGATTGTGTCGACCACTGTGCGCAGTTGCTTCAGCCGCTCATGGACCTCGACATCCGCACGGTCCTGTATCCGCCAGTCGATGTACCCGGCGCAACCGATGCCGCACGCGAGCGGCTCATGCAGACGTCCATCACGCAGCCCGCGCTCTTCGTGGTCGAATATGCGCTCGTGCGACAACTGGAACATTGGGGCGTGCGCCCGCACGCGATGATGGGGCACAGCCTCGGCGAATACGTGGCCGCGTGCGTGGCCGGCGTCATGTCGTTGGCCGGTGCGCTGAAGCTCGTCGTCCTGCGCGGCCAGCTAATCCAGGCCTTGCCCGCCGGTTCGATGCTCGCAGTCGAAGCGTCGGCGCAGGAACTGGCGCCCTACGTCGCGAACGGCGTGGATCTCGCTGTGGTCAACGCGGCGCGCTCTAGCGTGCTCGCGGGTCCGGCCGAACAGATCGACGCCGTGCAGGTGCGCCTCGACGACGCCGGCTTGCGCTGCAAGCGCGTGGCAACGTCGCACGCGTTTCATTCCGCGCTGCTCGATCCGGCGCTCGAGTCATTCATGGCGCTCGTCAGCCAGGTCGAGTTGCGTGCTCCGCAGATTCCGTACATCACCAACGTGACCGGAACGTGGGTCACGAACGAGCAGGCCACCGATCCTGCACATTGGGTGCGCCATATGCGCCAGACGGTGCGGTTCGCCGAGGGGCTCGACACGTTGCTTCAGTCACCGGACGGGCTCTTTGTCGAAGTGGGCCCGGGGCACGCGTTCACCTCGATCGTCCGGCGGCATGCGGACAGTGCGAATGCGCGAGTCGCAACGGCCACGCTCTCCGGCGCGCCGGGATGGTCCGATTGCGGCGCGCTGGCGCTGAGCGTGGGGCGCTTGTGGGTGGCTGGCGTCGCGCCGTGCTGGGATAAGCTGCACGAAGGCGCCAAGCGGCGGCGTGCCGCGTTGCCGGGCTATCCGTTCGAGCGTCAACGTTTCTGGCCGCAGGCACGAAGCACGAGCCCGGCGCGTGCTGTGGCTTTGCAGCCTCGCCAATCCGCGACCGAACCGGACGCAGCCGCATCCCACGATGCGTCGACCGCGGCTTCTTCGCACGACACCGTGGAGTCGCAGCTGACCCGCATCTTCGCGGAGGTGCTCGGCATGCCGTCGGTTGCCGTGACCGACAACTTCTTCGAACTCGGCGGCACCTCGCTTTCGGCGCTAAGCGTCATTCTGCAGATTGAGCAGTTGATCGGCCATCAACTGCCGGCGGCGGCGTTGCTCGAAAGCCCCACGGTGCAAGCGCTCGCCGCTTCGTTGCAAACGATGCGCGACCCGCGCCGCCAGCAACTGGTAGGCATGCGCACCACGGGCGCGTTGCCGCCACTCATCTGCATTCACCCGTATGGCGGCCATACGACCAACTACGTCGAACTCACGCGCAGCCTGGGCGGCGACCAGCCCGTGTACGGCATCCAGGCGGGCGGCCTGCTAGGCGAATCGACCCCGCTGCGCAGCATCGAAGCGATGGCTTCGGATTACATCGACCTGATGAAATCGGTGCAGCCCGAGGGCCCATACCGGCTGATCGGGCATTCGATGGGCGGATGCATTGCGTACGAGATGGCGCAGCAGCTTGAGCGACGCGGCGAAAGCGTGGCGCTGCTGGCCCTGCTGGACTCGCGCGCGCAAAACACCAGCGTGCAACCGCTGTACCGCAACGGTACCTACGGCAAGATGGCGGCCCGGCAATGGCTCAGCGACGACGCCGTGATGCTCGGTATTCTCATGCCGAAGCTGTCATTCGATTGGGAGAACTTGCGCGATGTGCCCGCTGACGTGCACTGGCGCCATGTGCTCGAAGCCGCAACGCAACAAGGCTTGCTGCCGGCCGGCACAGGCGAGCGGCAGATCAGGCAGGTGCTGTCGGTGATCGCCGCGAATGACGAAGCGCTTCGCACGTATCGTCCGGCGCCCTTTAGCGGACGCGTGCTGCTGTGCTGTGGCGAGGAAGGTTTCGCGCGGCAGTTCGGCGAACCCGACCTCGGCTGGGGCGCGCTCGCCGAAGCGCTGGACGTCGTGCACGTGCCGGGCGATCACCACAGCATCATGAGTCGCGAAAGCGCGCAGATCATCGCGCGTCATCTGCAAAGGCACGAGCAGGAGTGCCTCGCCTGATGCCCCAGCCCACCTCGCTCGAGCCCGAAACATTGCAAGGACGGTCTGTGTCCCCATCGAAAAAAGTGCGCTTTAGCCGCGATGAAATGAAGGTCGTCGTGGTGGTCACGGCGTTGCTGCTCATTGGTCTGCTCGGCACGGACATTCATCTTTCGTCGCTGCCGGAAATCATGAACGTCATGCACGCCTCGCAGCAATATGTGCAGGCGTCGATCTCCGTCTTTCTCTTCGGGACGGGCGTGGGAGCGCTCGTGTATGGACCGATGAGCGACAAGCATGGCCGCAAGCCCGTCATTCTGATCGGCCTCGCGGTTGCGATCATGGGTAATCTCTGGACCGTGTTCGCTGCGAAGATCACGGGCTTTTTGCTCGCGCGCTTCGTTCAGGGGCTGGGCAGCGGCGTGTGCCTCGCCCTGTCGCGCATCGTGCTGGCCGATATCGTGCAAGGCGATCGTTACGCGATTGCCAGTTCGTACATCACCTTGTTCACGGGGCTTTCGTTCGTGCTCGGCCCGCTGGTAGGCAGCTTCGTGCAAACGTGGTTCGGGTGGCGCGCCAACTTTGTCGTCATGGCGTTGCTGCTCTGCGCGATGTTCGCGGTTTATCTGCGCTGCCGTGAAACGAACGCGCACAAGAATCGCTCGATCACGGCACGCGATGTCTTCGCGGCCTACCGCGTGGTGTTGTCGGATGCGACGTTCGTTTCGTCGACCATTGTGGCCGGTGTCGGCATGACCTGCTTTGTCATGTACACGAGCTCGAGCCCATTCGTGCTGCAGCAGCAGTTCAGCTATTCCGCCACGCAGTACGGATGGGTCAGCGCGCTGGTCGGTAGCGGCCTGGTCGTCAGCCGTTTGCTGTTGCCCAGGTTGATCGGCCGATTCGGGATGCTCCCGACAATGATCGCCGGGCTTTTCATCGCCATCTTCTGCGGCGTTGCGTTGCTGACGCTTTCGACGCTGGGTGGCTTGTCCGCGCGCGGCTTTCTGCTGAGCGTCGCGGGCGTGTCGTTCAGCTACTCGTTTATCGTGCTTTGCGCGTCGGCCATTTGCATGAGCCGCTTTACGGCCCATCGCGGCGGCGCAGGCGCCATTTATTGCTGCTCGCAGATGGGACTGGCGTTCGGTGTGAATAGCCTCGTGTCGTCCGTGTCGAGCGACGTGATTACGCTGCTGGGCGTGAGCTATATCGCGCTTCCCATGTTGGGTCTGCTGCTTTGCGCCAGGCAATCAGCAGCGATAGGCTACCAGGAAAAGCGCGCAGGTTACGACGACCGGCAACCGGGCGCTCCTGCTACAGATTAGGAGGGAACACGCCACCTTACAAGATCTCAGCTCTACGTAGGCTACAGAGCCGAACGACTGCTTTACGCTGAATAACCAGTCAGGGCGCAAAGCGGCTCGCGGACTGATGCCGCTTTGCGTCGTCGAGCCCTCACACGCTTAACTGGCGTTTGAGTGGTTGTACGTCAGCTTCCCAGCCAACTCCGACTGTTGGCCCCGTCCGACATTCGAGCAATTGCTTGCGCTTTTCTTCGGCGATTGCGATGAAGTCGGACAGTTCACGCTCCATGGCCGAATCTCTGGCGCCCGGCTTCCACGTCGCGGCTCCGTGCCGCCGGCGCGTGGTACGAGCCAACGCTAACGCTCCTCTCGCAGCTTTTGCACATTCGATTTCAACCTGACCGCAAAAGTCGAGCGGCTCACCGAATTCGCGGAATGCCTCGACATACTCCCGAGCGGCGTGCGCCGTTGCCGGGTACTCGCGCAACTCCGAGACGAGTCCACGGCTCAGAACGTCCCATCGCAACTTGTCCGGATAGGCAAAGGCGGGAACGGACACGCCCTTGCTGGGCTCACGGATCGCGGGACCGACTGGCTCCGACGCCGCCCAGGCTGCCTTATGCATCACCGTACGACAGGTCCGAGCGTAGCTTTCCAGCGCTAACGCCAGCTCCAAAGAAGTGTCACGTCGGTGGCGCCTGCGTTCTCGGCCATCTCGCGCCGCGATCCAAACTAGCGTTACGACACTGCCGACCGTCGCCGACGTTAGCGCCAAAGTAATAGGAGTATTCCAGCCAAGTCGCGGGAAAAAAAGCCATTCCTGCAGCATACGAAGCGCCTCGGAAAAAGAGGTGCACAGAGTATAAGCAATCGCAAGCCAGCGTATTCAGGAGAGAAATTGTGCTGTGCATTTTCGCCACAAGCGCTCCGATCGTGCGCCGCCAATCTTGACAGATCGGCGCAATAGCCTCACTACCTTTTGACACTACCGGGACTACAAATCCCGACTCGCCATAGCGATCAACATAGATTTGCCTTGGGCGAGCGCGACGCGGATATTGCTGATTCTGAGTGGTTAACGAGGCAGGCTTGGTTCCATGCAGAACTGGGCGGCTTCCGGATCCAGTGAAGAACACCAAGGACACCGTGCTGCTATTAGTTGTCGGGACAGCGGAAGACTATGCTCAGTCGCTATTCGATCTCTTGCGAAAAGGTCGACGGTATTGTCCGATCAGTACTAGTAGAAGCGCGTCACCGATTGTTGCCGAAACCACTTCGTGAGCGAGTCGAAACCCGCTTGCTGCGATGCTACCTGTGCGTGATATTCGCTAACTATTGTTCCTATTTCGCCGGCGGTTTCGGGGGGCGGGATTGGCACTGCGAACACACTTCAGATTCTGTGTCACACGCCCTCGGAACAACGATCAGCGTGAAGGCGACTTCCTCGGCGAGACATAATCAATGGAGCGAAGTTTGCTGTCTCGTGCGACACAACTGACCGCGGGCTCATCGTGCAGAGCTGGATATCTTCCGTTTTCCGGCTCATTAGCCTCACCTACAAATCTTCCGACGAAGGACACCAAATAAAACACGATTCTCCAGCCATTCACAGATCACGGATATTCATCGATCGCAAAGTAAAGATGCCGTCAAATTCTCAGGACCCGGACCAGTCGGCCAAAATCTGGTATGTGAACGCCATTGAAATCGATACGACAAACCTGTCTGTTAAATTCCCGTCACGTTTGGCTCGTGCTGCCCAGAGCCTAATGTGGTCCACCGGGTCCGGTTCCCCCCGAACTAGATCGAACCCGGATTCGCACCGCCAGGCTGGAAATGCCTGGCGTTTTTTTTCGCTCACCAATCGTTCTGACGGCGTTGCTTCAATGCCGAGATGTAGCTCTCTTTGCGCCGAAACTCGACACCGCGTGCTCGGTCCGAAGAACTTTCCGCTTGAACGTTTGATGGACGGTAACCAGCTAGCCGAGACCAATCGAGGATCGACGTTTGTACGTCGGTAGCAGAGGGAATCTCTTGCCGTTTATCGTGTATTTGAGAACTCACTCGTGCCCCCGCTTCTCAGGCCGACGAAAACGCCAATCCGGCGGCTTACCTTCACGCTTAACCGAACAAACCTCTTCCAATATGGTCACGTAGACCAAACTCGCCAAAACATTCCACTTTGCGGCAATCACCCCGACTTACCTTGCAGCACGTGGTAGGTTAGAAGCCTGTCAATCTGCAAGTGAGCGGCCAGTTGGTTGCTTTTCAGCGGCTCCTTGCCACCGTACAGGCGCTGCGACACAGATCCGTGAATCTGCCAGAACAGATCCGCGATCCCCCGGTATGAAGCTCTGAAAATATCTGATGACTCCAGCAAACTCCTTCTCGACGACGAACACCAAAAGCACAATCCTCATCACAGGCGGCGCCGGCTACATCGGCTCACACACCTGCGTGACGCTACTGGAGGCAGGCATCGACGTTGTCGTCGTAGATAATCTCGTCAATAGCCACCGGGCATCGCTCGCGCGCGTCCAGAAGATCACAGGAAAACAACTCACCTTCTACGAAGAAGATGTGCGCGACGCACGGGCGCTTACGCGCATCTTCGAGACACATAAAATCACTGGCGTGATCCACTTTGCGGCACTCAAAGCCGTCGGCGAATCTGCGGCCAAACCGATCGAATACTATCGCAACAACCTGGAATGTCTGCTCACGGTCCTGGACGTGATGCGCAGATACGGCTGCAAGCAGTTTGTGTTCAGTTCTTCGGCGACGGTGTATGGCGCGCCGGAGCGCTCGCCCATCGACGAAACCTACCTGCTCACCGCAACCAACCCATACGGACAATCAAAGCTCATCGCCGAGCAGATCCTGCGTGACGTCGCGATCTCAGATCCGTCATGGCGTATCGCGGTGTTGCGCTATTTCAATCCGGTGGGCGCGCACGAGAGCGGCCTGATTGGCGAAGACCCAGCCGGTATCCCGAACAACCTTATGCCGTTTGTCGCGCAGGTGGCTGTCGGCAAGCTGCCAAAACTGCGCGTGTTCGGCGGCGACTATCCGACGCCAGACGGTACAGGCGTGCGGGACTACATTCACGTTGTGGATCTGGCAAACGGACATCTAAAAGCGCTCGATGCGCTGGCTGCGCGTGACCAGGGTTTCATCGTGAACCTGGGCACCGGACGCGGCTACACCGTCCTCGAAGTCGTGAAGGCCTTCGAGCAGGCGTGCGAACGTACTGTGCCATATGAAATCGTAGACCGCCGTCCCGGCGACATCGCCGAATGTTATGCCAATCCCGCGAGGGCACAATCACTCATCGGTTGGAAGGCAGAATACGGCATCGAGCGCATGTGCATCGATCACTGGCGCTGGCAGGAAAAAAATCCGTACGGGTATGTATAGCATTTCAATGCATGCGTTCACTGTTGCGTCACTGGCACCACACGAATCAATCGGCTTGCGAAAGGCAATGCCGGCGAGAGTTGCATGTGTGCTCCGTGCGCCGCCCTCTCTCGCCTTCGCGCCGACCTCCCCTATGCCAGGTACGCGAAACTGACCGGGAAACTCGCCCCACATGGACGACCCAGCGCTAGCGCGTTGCCCCGCCCCGGCGCCGGCGCCGGGGCCGGGGCCGGGGCCCGGGCCGGGGCCGCGAACCGTGATACCACTCGTGATGATCAAGGTTGCGCATCAGTTCGTCGCGTCGCCGTTGGCGGCGCCGGCGGGCTGCAACCCTGAATGTAGCGATGAACAGCACAACCGTGCCAACAAGCAAACTGGCCAGAATTGGGCGCACGTTAAGATCCTCCCGCTTGCTCAGTCAGTGTCCTATTCTGTCATCCGGACGTTCAATAAATACTCGCGATCTCCTTCAATCGAACCGCACGGAATCCACTTTAACAGGCGCCGTCGAATCCACTTACGCACTTGGTCAACCGCCGGTATTAGAGACCAGAACCGCGAAGTTGCAGTCGCGTTCCAACTAACAGCTCACGAACAAAACACCGAAATGTTCGCTCGACTTTGAGGCACACCAATCTTCACAGCAATACGTTGATGGTATCGATCAGCCAGCCCGTCGGCAACGTGACCGAGATCCGGGCGAAATGTCGCAATCGATCAACAGCCAGATCAGTCATTTATAAAACAGCAAAATTCTAACACTATCACGCTATATGAATAACGATCAACATGATTCACTTGTCGATAGCATCCGTAATCTGGAGAAAGAAGTCCATCAGCTGTTAGATCAGAATGCGGCGCTTGAGCTTAGACTCCACATACACATACTCGCACTTTACGAGATCGTGCAGATAGTTACCAACCGCACAAATCGGAGCGCCTCTGCCAAAACGTTTCGGCGCTCCACGGAGGCGATATTCGCGTCCTCAAAGGGTAGCGATTCGTCCGGGGCGTACTGGATAGCCGCCCAGTCCGAGATGGAAGCACTTGTGTCTGAATTCGATCAGATCAACTGCACAGAAGCACTCGGAGAAGATGAAAATCTATCTTCAAAGCATGGCACACACTCGATCGACGAAGAATCCCGTGGAATTCTGCTGTGTACAATAATTGCAGCCTTCAAATGCCTCTTCGCGCAACATCCAGAGCCTGGAGAGCTCAACGACTTTTGGACCGCACATATTGCTGCATTGGAAACGGTTGTTAGACACGCACCCAATCTGTCTGCATCTTCGATCAAATGGGCAAAAAACCTCCTGAACGAACACTCCGTCATCGATAAACCGACGCTGCTACACTGAGTATTTCTACCGCTCGATACTGATAGCATGATCGAGACGCACCTCAATTGCAGAGCAATCCCGTCAATGCTACCGGTTCGGATCGCCAAATTGGCGTCTCCGGATATTGACCTCCATGAATTGCGTTAACGTTCAAGTCCAGTCGGAGCGCTCACCTCATCCCGAGCTATCGTGAATACCATCGCTTTGCCAGGAAGCGCGCGCGATTCTTCGCCTCCGTGATCCAGGCCGGATCCCCGTCTCTCCCCGACCATGTCGCTCCTGTCTTTGGATAAAGGGACTTCGCTGGTGGCTTACCTTTCGACATCCTGCTCGTGGACACACTATGAGATCCAAAGATGTCGCGCCAGGAATACCCACATTCATTGACCTTTGCGCCGATGTCCGCGAGAACGACTTGAGATTCAGCGCGCCACGCTTCCGCTGGCTGCTCCCTTCAAGCACAGCCAATTGAGCCTTCGAACAGTCGAAAGTTACCACCCTGCCCGTTGCCACAAGAACCTCTCGCGTATCCGCGCCAGATGTGAGCCCCCTACTCACGTCGTCTCACGAGAGCTCTGTCTGCCCAGGAGCGGCCCGAATGTCAGAACGTGGACTCTTGCCGCGTAGGGGGTAAGTTTTCCTCAATGCGCGCAGCGTCAACCCATGAAGGCTTTCGACCGCGTCCGGACCACACGCGACCCGTCTTTGGGTCACGAATTTTCGCAATCAACTGGCGGGATCTACCTCGGACATCATCGACCGTAAGCTGATGTAACTCCAACTTTCTCCGAATTTCCTGAATCACAATCTCTCGCTCATGCTTGAATACCTCGGCGATCTTGAGATCAAGCATTGCGAGCTGTTCACGCAATTCTTTATAGGTGGACATATATCGAAGACTGATCCAGGTTGGGAAAAAAGCCTGCCATGTCCAGAACATGGCAGGCGAAACCAGGACAGCGGGGGACTATCCCAGGGTACCGATTGGCGCAAAGCTGAATGCACTCGAACAAGCAGTTAGCCGATAGCATCGGCCGCTGACGTCCTCAGACAGCGTCCACGCTCTCGCGCGCATCCTCCGCTTCATTTTCGCGCTGATCAACGCGTCGCAATTGCAGGTTCAGGTACTCAGCAAACTCAGCGCCTACCTCGCTGTGCTGGAGCGCAAACTCAACCGTGGCCTTCAGATAGCCGAGCTTGCTACCACAATCGTACCGCGTCCCCCGGTACTTGTAGGCGAGGACCTGTTCGTCGCTGAGCAAGGACTCAATTGCATCTGTGAGTTGCAGTTCGCCGCCCGCACCTGGCTTCAGTGCGCGCAAATGCTTGAAGATCCGCGGCTTGAGTATGTAGCGACCGACAACCCCGAGGTTCGATGGCGCCACGTCGGGGGCGGGTTTTTCGACAATCGCTGAGAGCTTGACGATGTTCTCCTCCCACGTCTTTCCGTCGACAACTCCGTATGAACGCGTGTCTGCTCGCGGGATCTCCTCCACTCCGAGTACTGAACTGTGGTAGTGGTTGAACAGATCCACCATCTGCGATGTCACGGGCGGCTCACCATGAAGCAGGTCATCTGCGAGAATAACCGCAAACGGGTTATCGCCCACGAGTTTCTCAGCGCACAATACAGCATGGCCGAGCCCGAGCGCTTCCGGTTGGCGAACGTAAAAGCAATCGACATGGCTGGGCTTGATACCACGGACCAGTTCCAGCAGTTGCTTCTTTCCACGCGCTTCCAGTTCCGCCTCAATCTCGTACGATTTGTCGAAATGGTCTTCAATCGCCCGTTTGCTACGCCCGGTCACGAAAATCATTTCAGTGATGCCCGCTGCAATAGCTTCTTCCACTGCGTACTGGATCAACGGCTTGTCCACAACAGGCAGCATTTCCTTCGGACTTGCCTTCGTGGCGGGGAGGAAGCGTGTACCGAGACCAGCTACCGGAAAAACGGCCTTCGTGACCTTAAGCATACGAACTCCATGATGAATGCGCTGATATCGGGCGAAAGCATAACGTCGTCCTTCAGCCAGGTGGTGCAAGTGGCCGAATACGTTCCGATTTTGACGGATAGGGATGACATAATCTGGAGGCCTGAGTGTTTAATTCGCCACAACTCGCTCAAAACGAACGTCGGAGACACAAAATAGGTGGGAATTCCGCGCGCTTCCAACACTTCGGCTCTCTTTCGCAAACACCCAAACGCCGTGCGACATCGAAAGGGATCACACGTTCCACCTCAGCTCCGACCGACCCGGCTTCCGAACTCTTTTATGTGAGAGTCGACGGCCAATCGCCTCTCCCATCGATTCGATGGCTCGATACGTTGCGAACTGGGAGCAAGCCAACATCGCCTGATATAGTGGGCACCTTTCTTCTTTCGGAATACAGCATGTGGTCCGCTATCAGTAATCTGGGCGACGCAGCGTTGACGATCCCGCTTGCCATTGTCTGCTTCGTGTGGCTAACGCGTTCGCCGACCGGCGCGCGCGTTGCCATATCATGGGCCGCGCTTCTTTCGGCAGCAATGCTGCTCGTTGGCGTGACAAAGATCTTGTACGCAGGATGCGGAATACAGATTCGCTCGCTGGATTTTCGCATGATCAGCGGACACACAATGCTCGCTTCTGCAATTTGGCCGATGTCATGGCTGATCGTCCTGAACGACGGCTCGCGCATCAAACCTGGCGCTGCCATCTGGCCAGGCATCGGGTTCGCGACGGCTATCGGTATCTCGCGCGTTTTCGACGAGGCTCATACAGTTTCAGAAGTGGTCTCCGGATGGACGCTTGGCATGCTCGTGACGATACTTCTGATTCGATGGAGCGGCGCTCCTGTCGTTCCGCGACGCCTGCGTCCGATTGCTGCTGCCTCGCTGTTTGCCGTCTCGGCAGTCGCGTACGGACATCATGCACCAATTCAGGGGGCGATCGATATGTATTCACCGTGGCTTTGCGAACACTGGGCCTAGTCGGTCGAGTGTAACTCGTACCCGCGCGATGAACCTTCCTTCGATGGGGAAGGGTGAATACTGGACCGGATGCGTGGCGTCTCCCATCACTTCAAAAAAGCTACAAATCCCCTCGGCAGCTTGCCGACTGCCAGTCGTTAGCCGACATAAGCTTGACTGGATCGGACGAGGGCAGCGCGACGCGCCAGCGTCCATTTATCCTCTGCGGGCGCCCACGGAATAAATCTCCTGAAACCACCAGGACACCGATCCATGGACTGCGATTAAAACGTCGGCGCCGGACGGATTGGCGACCTGCGTGGCGTGCCTGAACGTCAACTGCTATGCAAGGTACAGCTTCCGATCCGAAATTCCCTTATGTCGACCTTTCTGTTCACCGCAAGTGTATTCTTTTTCTCCCTGAACGCATTCAGCGTTCGAGCAACCTTTGCAGCGTATTTCTTCGCGTGCGCCCTGTTATTCCTGCGGACCCCCTCCCTTCTTGAGAAAGGAGCCAATGCCCACGGGATGCTGACATACTGGCTTGGGTGTATCACCATCTCGTTTATTTTTTCTGCATTCGGTGATTTTTATCTCAACTTTTTCATCAAATTTGTACTGATCCAGACTTACATCGTGCTGCTCTACTGGATGTTCAGCAGCGGCGTCCTTTCGCTCAAGTCGATCGAGTCAGCATGCACGGCGTTGATCTATATTCATGGTGCATTTTTTCTTTTCCAGCTCCTGTACTATCTGGCCACTGGTGTATTCGTTGACTTTGATAGCTATATTCGCGAGTCCGACGCCGACGCCCTCTATGCAACGAAAGCACTGAGTGACAGCCTGATCTCCATCCGCGCGCTTGGCCTCTACTCTGAACCGTCCTTCTACGCAATGACGGTGATTCCGTGCGGCGTTCTCTTACTTCTGGTGAAACGTCGGATTACGCTCGCCTCGGTCATTGCATTCGGCACCGCGCTGATCAGTTTCTCGGTAGCGTCGATGGTAGTTTGTGCAGTGCTTGGATTCGTCCATGTGATGTTCGAACGCGGGAACCTGCGTCTCAAGCTGTTCGTCATTCTGGCCGCGTTATTGTGCGCGCCCGCGATGTACAACGTCTACGACCAACGTGTAAACCAGTCGGTCGACTATGACGCCGTGGGCAGCCGGACACTAATTCTGACCGAACTCCAGGATCGTGATCTCACTGCGGGTGCCTTCGGAAGCGGTCTATTCTGGGACGACCGGAATAACGTCGGCAAAACACACATGCGTGGATATCAGGCACGAGACAGTTCCTTCTACGTCTACGTTCTATTCAGTGTAGGCGTTGTCGGGTCCGCTGTGTTCTTTGGTACGATTGGGGTGATGTTCCGCAATCGCAACAAGTGGCGATATCTCGCTTACCTGTTGCCAATCATGCTCTTCAAGTATCACGTGCTCTATGGGATGCTTTGGATGACGCTGCTGCTCTTCGTCGTCCTCGCCGAGCAAAACACCGCACCTTCGCCCCCCAACCGCCGCCTCTCGACCCAGCGTCCTGGCACTCGTGCCATCGCGGCGAATTCCCGTATCTAAATGTCAATCATGCCAATGACGCCCACTCGAGCTATGTGCACGCGTAAATCGAGCCTGCCAGATCGGAGTCGCCAGGCCGGCAGGCACCTTGCCCGCCTCAGTTGCAGGCTTTCGCTCATGCTTGTCAGCGTCCTTTGCGCCTGCGGGGTGGCCGCCTCCGCAAAAGGGCGAACGAATGTCGGTCCCCCAGGTCGCGTAATCGCCCATAGTGCTGCATCCACGCACGTATTCCTTGGATCCCCGGCATTGGCGGTGCTACCCGATGGCACCTATGTCGCTTCCTACGACACGTTTGGGCCCGGTTCGTCGGAAGACTACGTGACCGTCATGGCGTCGCGTGACAAAGGTCAGAGCTGGACTAGACAGAGCACGGTCTCCGGCCAGTACTGGTCATCGCTGTTCGTCCTGGACAACGCGTTATATTTGATGGGAACTGATCGGGCAATGGGCACACCCACCATTCGCAGATCCGTTGACGGCGGCGCTACGTGGACTGATGCAACCGACGCGTCTACGGGACGATTCAATCTGCCGGGGCGTTACATCACGGGTGCAGTTCCTGTCGTGGTGAGCCAGGGTCGCGTCTGGCGCGCCTACGACGTGGTCGAAGGCGGAGATTTGCGCTCACTCGTCATGTCCGCCCCGCAACACTCGAACCTCCTGGATACGCAGAACTGGACCGTATCAAAACATCAAGCCTCGAACCCTGCATGGCTGCGTGGAAAGTTCATTTCCTGGGAGGAAGGCAGCGTAGTTCTTTTCAAGAACGGACCGCCAGGAATCCTGCTTCGCGTCAATACCCGGAACGGGGTTGAGAAAGCAGCGATCGTCCACGGCGGGTCCGATGAGACGACGCTGAGTTTCGATCCGACGCGCGACTTCGTCGACATGCCTGGTGGAGGCAAGAAGTTCACCGTTCGGTTTGACCCAACCTCACAACGGTACTGGTCTTTGACAAACGCTGTACTTGCGAACGACGGACATGAAAGCCTCGAACGCGTTCGCAATACCCTTGCATTGATTTCGTCCCCCGACCTGCACAACTGGTCTGTTTCCTCTGTCGTCATGCGGCATCCTGACGTGAAGCGACACGGCTTTCAATACGTGGATTGGGAATTTAGCGGTGACGATATCATTGCGGTGATACGCACGTCCTTCGACGATCCCGAAGGCGGTGCGCAAAGTCAACATAATTCCAACTACATCACGTTTGCGAGGTTCCCCGATTTTCGCCGGGACGCACATTAACGGCAAATCTTTGTCGCTATAAACGCGGACGACGCCAGTCGTCGCACTTGATCGCCGTACCTTGCGGTCCCATATCAACACTATCACCTATGATTTTGAAGCCCACGGCCGGCGCTTCCGGTCGTCGCTGACTGGACCACACCTCGATATCAGATGGTCTTGCGCCGCGGTTCGCTCCGGAGTCTCACAGAAGGCGGCCTGCTGCGGACGTCCTGCCGGCGATCGCAGGGCGCACCGTCTTCTTCCATGCGGGGGGGAAAGCACCAGTCTTCATCAGGTGATACCACTGACTGCGTCGCAGAGGCATGTGCGACATGAACCACATAGACCTCGTGCGTGCCGATGACTCACATTTCGGCGCGAGCCTGGCTAACGCCGTACCGCCGCTGCCGCGCATGCCATCTAACCTGCACGGTATCCCTACCGAAGGGCGCTCCGGAATTCACATCAAAGAACGCCTTCCCTCAAGCCTGGTCGCCTGCCCCATTACTTAGGGACCGCCACCACGTGCCCCGCTCACGAAGAATGTGAACTGCTGCGTCTCTGGAACATCGTCGATATGACGCACCGCACCCGCCCCATCGGAACGGAAAGCCGCCAGTCGCCTGCTGAGGCACCCTTAGTGGGTCGCTGCCAATCGATGGATCTGCCTCGAGGTCGCTGACCGTCGAAAACGATGACCCGAACTTCGGAAACCGCTACGGGACAGGGGGCTGAGGTTCGCGCCCACCTCAGTCGCCTCCTGACAATCGGTTGCTTACTTCCCTGCTGATGATCCGACCGATTTGCCTGATCGCAGATTGCCTCGTCAGATCTCTCATCCAGTGCAGTGCAAACTGGCTGCCGTCCTGCAGCCTTCACCTCAGCGCGAATCCACGAGACAGAAGCTGCTTCAATCTCGCCTTGTTCTCAACCAGAGTCGACGCAACGCGTGCGATGCAGACCCCCAACGCGAACGTCCCGATCCCAATCAGAATCCGGCTTGTCGGTGACCCTCTAAGCACCGCTTGGGTCACGCCAAACACAAAAAGCAGGATTGGAAAATGAATGATATAAAGCGTGTAAGAATATTCTGCACTCTTCGAAAGGAGCGCGTTGGATGGCGATCGCCGATCCAGGACCAACGCTATCACGCAAGTAAATAGTAAGCCTATGAAGAAGTTGAAAGCTACGATGTAGTGCCAGTTTGCTCCCGCCTGCCCTCCAGCTGCGTTAAAGCTGTGAACAAAGCAGCCTGCGAACTCGATCGATGCCCCACCGAACAGGACTACGCCGGCACAAACGAGCCATCGTAGTTTTCGCGATCTGGTGCCGGAATTGTGGTGCACGCAAAGCAGGAATCCGGCAGCCCAAACCGCACCATACGCAACGAACTTCATGTCCCGAAAGCCAAGCAGGGCAATGAACGCAAGCACTACCGGCCAATATCTGGGCGCCTGTCTGAAGGCCACCGCTGCACCTGCGATCGCATACAGCCACACCTCAAACGACAAGCTCCATAGCGGCCCGTTCACACGTGGCGTATGGGTGACAAAACCGTTCAGAAACAAGGCTGCTCCCAATAGTTCTTCTGGGACGAGCTGAAAGCCATCGGCAACGAGGTATCTTTCCGGCGAGAAATGGCTTGACCCGGAACTGAATACCGCCGGACTCAGAAGGCTAAGGGCCAGTATCAGGAGAAGCGAAAGCACCAGAGGCGGAACGATGCGCCAGGCACGGGCAGCGGCATAGTCGAGAACGCGATAATCGCCCTCAGATATCCTGGATGTTATTGATTTGCAGATCAGGAATCCGCTCAATACAAAGAACAACATGACAGAGCCCTGGCCGAGGATGAGCGAATACGCGTGAATCCCGGACCAGTACGGTGCGACAAACACCTGCTCGATATGCGTTGCCACCACCATGAGTGCTGCCAGACCACGGCACGAGTGGATAAATCCGGAATTCTCTTCCGATAGCCGGGAGAAGCCACTCAATGACAAACCGCTCATACATCCTCCGACAAACGAATCATGTCTCGCGTGGCGTTCCCGTCTGAAAAGGGCAACGCCGCGCGCTCGCGCCTCTCTCTCACTTCTTGAACACCCCGACGACATCGGCTCCATCGAACACAAGCAGCGCGTTGATCTTCTTCTGCTCCATCACCAGCAGCGCATCCTCAATCCGCGTCTCTGGAGAGACCATTGCTGGCTCAACAGACATCATGTTCGCCGCAGTGGTTCGTAAAACCTCGTTGCCGTGCCGCTCGATGGCACGACGCACGTCTCCGTCGGTCACGACGCCCCAGCCGATATCGAGCCGCACAATCGCGAGCCCAAGACGTCCACGTGTCATAGCTTGCAGTACGTCGATCGCAGGCGTGTCGTGGCTGACGAAAGGCAGATCCCTATGGGCCATCTCGTCACTTACTGTGCGGAGCAACCGCCGACCGAGCGATCCACCCGGATGAAAGCGCGCAAAGTTTTCCGGTTGAAACCCCCGGACTCTCATCAGCGTGATCGCCAACGCGTCGCCCATGGCGAGCGTTGCAGTTGTCGATGCCGTGGGGGCGAGCTGGAAGGGACAGGCCTCTGCATCTACGCCGATGTCAAGGTGAATGTGTGCCGCGCTCGCAAGCGTTGACGCTCGATTACCGGTCAGTGCAATCAGCCGGTTTCCATTGTTTCGCAAGAATGGAATCAGCTTGATCACCTCGTCAGTTTCGCCCGAGTTCGAGATCGCAAAAAACGTATCTGCCGGCACGACCATTCCCAGATCGCCGTGATAGGCCTCTCCTGGGTGCATGTAGAAGCTCGGCGTGCCGGTGCTGGCGAATGTCGCCGCTATCTTCCGACCAATGATCCCCGATTTGCCCATCCCACAAACCACGACGCGCCCACTGGATGCCAGGATGGTCTCGACCGCGCGCGAGAAGCCTTCGTCAAGTCGACCTGCCAGTGCTGAAAGCGCACGCGCCTCGATGCCCAGCACTTCACGGGCGGACTCAATATAGTTCAATTGATTCATGACCTTGCCGTTTCAACATAGTAAGAATGCGCTCAACGTCTTCGGGCGTATCTACGCCGTGAGGCGGCGTCTCAGGCCAATGCATGACGTGAATCTGCAGTCCAAGCCACAATGCACGTAGCTGCTCAAGCTTTTCGAGCGATTCGAGTTCACACGGCTCATTAGTCGCCAGCCGTTGCAGCGCAGCGTTCTGATATCCGTATATTCCGACGTGACGGCGGAAGACGCCCTCCACCGCCGCGGGCCGACCGTCCCGGCAAAGCGGAATCGGTGCCCGGGAAAAGTACAGAGCGCGCCCCTCCCTGTCGACGACCAGCTTCACGATATTTGGGTCATCAATCTGGATAGCGTCCTTGACAGGGCAAGCGACCGTCGCCATCTCAAAGCGGGGAACGCTTTCACAGAACACAGCAAACTCCTGCAGCAGAGCGACTGGCACCAGCGGCTCATCACCCTGCACATTGATGACGATGTCGTCCGGTCGCCATCCGGAGGCCCTGGCGACTTCCGCTACGCGGTCGGTACCAGACTGATGTCCGGAGTCAGTCATCGCAAACGCTATCTGTCGTCTCCTCAACACGTCAGCGATACGCTCATCATCGATCGCTACCACAACCTCCGTTTCCGGAAGAGCACGGCGAACCCGCGAGTACACACGCACGATCATCGGCTCACCGGCCAGATCGATGAGAGGTTTTCCCGGCAAACGCGTAGACCCGAAGCGCGAGGGGATCACGATCCGCAGGGCTCGGCGTTCACTGGGTGACATCATGACGACTCCAGAGTTGAAAGAGCGGCCGATACGCGTCCTCCAGCGACAGCCCTCCACACGTAAGAATATGATCGGCCACCTCGCGAGCGACTCCTTCACCGCCCGCACGTGACGTCACGTGGCTGACACGCGAGCGAACCAGTGCATGCGCGTCTGCAGGCGCATACGACACACCCACGCGCTCGATCACGCAGAGATCGTTCACATCGTCTCCGACATACGCAGTCTGCATGTCGTCGACGCGGAGTTGCTGCTTGATCGATTCGAATCCTGTACGCTTGTCGTGACACCCGGTGACCACAGCGTCCACACGCAGTTGCGTCACGCGCCAGGTGAGCGCCTCGCTGTGCTTACCAGACAGGATCGCGGAACGGATCCCATGCGCACGCAACAACGCGATCGCGACCCCGTCGTGTGCGTGAAAGCTCTTTACGCGTTCGCCGTCAGCGCTTACATGGAGACGACCGTCAGTCAGGACACCATCGACGTCGAACACGACGACTGATATTCCACCGGAGTAGACAACGGCACTCATCGGATGTCGAGCGGCTCAAACCGCTTTACAAGATCATCGATGGCCTTCACCTGTGCAAGAAACGGCTCGAGCAGGTTCAATGGCAACGCGCTCGGCCCGTCACAGCGCGCACGATCGGGATCAGGATGGGCTTCGAGGAACAGGCCGGCAATGCCAAGTGCGATGCCGGCGCGCGCCAGGTCGAGCACCTGGCTGCGCCGCCCGCCAGACGCCTCGCCGTGCGGATCGCGGCATTGGAGGCTATGGGTAACGTCAAATATTACCGGGCAGTCTCCCGACGCCTCCCGCATCTGGCGAAAGCCCAGCATGTCCACGACCAGATTGTCGTAGCCAAACGCCACGCCACGTTCACACAGGATGACTTTGTCGTTACCAGCCTCGCGGCACTTCGCCACCACGTGCTTGACCTGAGCGGGGCTCATGAACTGCGGCTTCTTGACGTTGATGACGCGCCCAGTTTTTGCGATCGAGACCACGAGATCGGTCTGACGAGCGAGAAACGCCGGTACCTGAAGCACATCAACGACGTCAGCAACCGCTTCAGCCTGCGCCACTTCGTGTACGTCGGTTATGACGGGCACCCCGAAGCGGTCTTTGACGATCGCCAGAATGGAAAGTCCTTCTTCCATTCCGACGCCGCGGTATGAGTGGATTGACGAACGGTTTGCCTTGTCGAAAGAAGCCTTGAAGACGAGGGGAACTCCAAGCTTCCTGGTGACATCGACGAAAACTTCGCAAGCTTCAAGTGTGAACTCAAGACTCTCCAGAACATTCAGGCCGCCAAATAACACAAACGGCAACTGATTTCCGACTTCAACGTTGGCGCTGATCGATACGCTCATTTACATTTCCCCCGAGGAATTACGATGTGTGCTGCCGCAAAATTGTGCGGTCGACGTTGTGGTGCCTTGATCGCTGCCGGCGCTTCAACTCGTCCTCATATACGGGCGCGAGCTGTTGAAAGAATCGCTTCTCCGTGAACCGGTCTTTTGCCTCGATGCGCGCGCGCGACGCGAGGCCCGCACGGAACTCCGGATCATCAATAACCCGTCCAAGCAATTCCGCTCCTTCCGCGGCGCTCGAGAAAATGGCGCCCGTTTCGAGATGCCTAACGACATCGACATTCCCTGCGCAATCAGACACAATCGCGGCGCTTCCCGCCATCATTGCCTCGACGACTGAAACCGGCATGCCTTCCCATGACGAGGTCGACAGATACGCATCGGCACGTTCAAGCCACGACCGTACGTCACGGCGGGAGAGCCACCCCGTTATGATCACCCCGGCAGCACGTAGCTCCTGCTTCAGGGCGTCGTCCCCGTCTCCAATCCACACGAAGCGGGCGTGAGGACGGTCAAGCCGCCGGGCAATCTCCGCGAACAGGCCCGGATTCTTCTGGGGCCGCACGCCGCCGACCGTCACGACACAAAAACCAACGCTATCTTTCTGCTCTTCGTTCTCACCTGGTTTCGCCGCATGCGCCTTTACCGCATTCTCGACAAGCCTCACGGGCTGCCGCAACCAACGACGCACAACTTGCTGCTCGCTCTCCGAACAAGCGACGTATACGCAACGTCGCAGTGCGGCGACGCGCTCGAGACCCACAAATAGCAACCGCTTCGGAGTTGAGATGTCGCGCCGCATGAACGAGATGCAGTGAGGACTATAGAAGAACGCCGTCCGACGCAGTGCGAGGAGTGTGGAGATACGCCCAAGAAATCCGGCAAAGGACGAATGCAGATGCACGATGTCCGGATTCAGGCCGATCAACTTCGAGCGCAGCGCCGGGACAGAGCGCATAAGCGAGACATCCTTCATCTGCACATGGTGCAATCTGACATTCCTGGCGAACAAGCCAGGTAACGCTGCGGGGGTATCGGGACGGATTGAATAAATCACATCGACCTTGTGGCCCTCGCGCGCAAGCCCGTTCGCGATCAAACAAACCATCGACAATGTGCCGGTTGCAGTCGACTCCAGAATATGTACGATCCTCATCGCGTTTGCCCTCCCTCGTTGACCCTCTCCCGTTGATGCGTCATCAGGGGCGCTTGTCCTGTAGCCGCGCCGATGCGTTCAAGCACCCCAGAGCGCTCAATAACCCGACTCCATTCGAGCGATACGATTTTTCTCGGGTCGTTCCGCTGCAGAGCTATCGGAGCGCGTGAAAACAGTTCATCGAATATCCGCGGTCCGGTTACATGGCACCGAATATCGAGTTCGCGCGCAGCGAGCACATTCGACGGAGCGTCGTTGCAGATGATTGATTTTCCGAGCGCGGCGTACTCGAGAAGCTTCGTCGGCGTCTGGAAACAATGCGGCCGGTGATAGGGGAAATAGCAGATCGCGTGGTCGGAGCGTCGGACGATACGCAGTGCATCCTGCTGCGGCACGCGACCCGTGAACACGATCCCCGGGACGGCCCGAAACTCATCAAGAATCGATGGCTCCGGTCGCCCGACCAGAATCAATGCTTCAGATGGATCGCGACGAGCGTCGCGGAATGCCCCCAGCACCTTATGAAATCCGCGTTCGCGGCTCATTTCGCCTATGTAGCAAAACTTTCCAGCCGGCATTGATGTCGCATCGTCGTCGGTGACATCAAAGATCCAGTCCGGAACACCCATAGGGAGCAGCAAGGATGGAACACCGTCGCTGAAGCCCATAGCATCCCGCATCCGCACATTCTGAAAAATGCGGAGATTCGGCCTGGCGTTCAGTGCGCGT
Organism: Paraburkholderia sp. BR10882; assembly: GCF_040948855.1. Classification (NCBI taxonomy): domain Bacteria; kingdom Pseudomonadati; phylum Pseudomonadota; class Betaproteobacteria; order Burkholderiales; family Burkholderiaceae; genus Paraburkholderia; species Paraburkholderia sp. BR10882. The sequence continues at coordinate 77,254 of NZ_JBFPKP010000015.1, forward strand.
TTGATCCAGTCTTTGACGAACGCCATCCGGCCGACAGAAAGAGACCGATAGTCGTGAACCACAAATTTAGCGGGCGGCAGCGCACGATAGAGCCCCATGATGCACCAAAGGACTGCTCGACGATCCTCCGCTACGCGATTGAGCGCGCCCAGATCCCCGTGCTCGACTGGGATGCCTCGTTGCGTCAGGCAATCGCTATATGCCTCGATCTCGGGATAGTTCGCTTTACCTGGATGAAGGATAAATACGCTCACTGGATGCAATCCCCCGTATTGAGTATCCGCGCCGGCACGCCAACGGCGACAGCGCGCGCCGGCACGTCAGTAAGCACCACTGCCCCTGCACCTATGCGCGCATGATCCCCAACCAACACATCTCCAACCACGACACAGTGGGCGCCGAACTCCACGTGGTCGCCAATCTTCGGCACGCCGCTAATCGAGCCATCGCGCTGGATAGTGTTTCCGAGTGTGACGCCGTGGCGCAGCGTGCAGTATTCACCGATGACGACGTATCCGTTGATCACCATTCCAGTTCCGTGAAACAAGGCGAGCCCTTTTCCAATCCTCGTTTTAACTGGTATCTCGATTCCCATTAGCCAATCGCAAATGAAGATGTACAGAACGATGAGGGGAGCCCCGCATATGAGCGTCACGATACTTCTGCAGGCGAGATAATTGACAATCCGGAAGAAGATCATCACAAATCGCGTCTTGAAATACGGATTCCTTTTGTAGTCCAATACGACTGCATCAAGTGTTTTTCTGAGCGTAACTGTCATTTCAATGCTCAATAGAAAATACCTTGCGGGCGGCCTCCGGAGAAATCCCGCCCGAAGAGAAGTAGTCAACTCCGTCGATCAGGAACGAATGTATGTATTTCAGCAGCCGCGTCCGGTCGAAGTTCTTGTAGAAGCATTGCCCCAGTGAAATCACGCGCTTTCCGTACAGCAATCCCTCGAGTCCTACCGTCGAGTTGATCGTGACGACTGCCTGCGCATGCTTGATAAGATCAGTCGTCGGCGACGACACCAGAGTAAACTGACACCTATCCCGCATAGCCTCTATTGCACTGATCGCAGACTCGTCATTTTCGGCCGGATGAAGTTTTACCAGCAATGCAGCATCCTGCGTAACGGCGAACTCCAACGCATGCCGGATCGCCCCCAGGTTATCGATCTCTGAGTGCAGCTTGATCTGTGTATCGCCCGATACCTGAAGAGGCAGAAACACGTAGCGCTGCGTCGACAGCTCGGAGGCGACGTAGTTCTTGATGTCAACTGGTCTCCGACCGCCATTTCGTGCACGTACGGTTGCAAGACGCTTACGCCCAACACCCGAGCTCGCGAACTTCAGAACGTAATTCACTCCCGAGACGACCTTTCGCTTCAGCGAAGTTCGAGCCTGGGGCAACGGCCTAGACTTGGCGCTTTCGTAATGCATCAGCCAACGCCGGTGCGTCTCCTCGTCCGGCAACGAGAGCCGATCAATCACAGCCGGATCCCGACAGATGATGGAAAGTGCATTGACACCCGACGAATCCACGAAGAGCTTGCCGGGGAGATTGGATATCTCAAGGAACCTCTGTGGAACCCCATGTACCAGGCACGCGTGAGAAACAGCCCTGCAGACCAGTTGCTGACCGTTCCACATAAAACACTGGGTCACGCTAAACCGTGTCAGGAGCGACGACACACGACGCACCACCGCGCAGGATTCTACGCGTGCGCGTTCCCGGCTCACCTGCCCGTTTAGCACCTCAATCGAGCGATCGTAAGGATATTCTGTGCAGGATTCGTCCACTTCCAGTGTGGGGTTTCTGACCTTGCGTAGGTAGTATGAACGGTACCCCGCACACTTCAGGCGAAGATGCGCAACTGGCTCACTCGTCAGGAACAGGAAGTCATACTCACCTCTAACGGCATGCACGAGCCTCGCGGCGAAGTAGTATCTCTCGAGAGAGTCAACGACTATCAGAATCATCGGTAAATCTCCGTTTCCCTTTCTCGATTAGGCAGCGGGGCTCAACCGCACCAGATTCGCGTTGAGCACGCGATACGTAATTCCTATTCCGCCTGCCATTAGTGCTGCACCTGCAAGCGAAAATGTGAATACGCTTGCTTCTGCTGACAGGTCGAACCATCTCGCAATACATAGAGCAGTCAACAGGGAGATGCCAGACAGGAGCTGAAACATGAAGTCGGTCCGCTGCGCACGGGTCGCGAGGAAGATCTGGGAAAGCGGGACGTAGACGAGTTGCAGCGCGAATAGCGGTACGAGGCTATTGAAAAATCGAACGGCACCGTACCACTTCGATCCAAAGACCCATGTCACGACCGGGTCGAATAGCACAAGGCCGCCAATTGCGTAGAGGGCTGCTATTCCAACCAGCGAGCGCGCGTAGATGCGGTAGACGTTAAGCAACGCACTTCGTGCATCTTCGCGAGCGATCGCACCGATAGCATCACGCCTAAAGACCCCTCCGATACTCTGGCCAATCAGCGAGACGGGGAAGAATCCCAGCCGGTACGCGAGGGCGAAATACCCAGCAACGTGCGCGCCATACCAATGCGGTATCACAATTGCCAACGCGTAAGTCAACACGGACGCACAGATCGTCGACGGCAGGATGTACGCAGCAAATCGCCTGTTGTCCGCAAAGAATCCGGGCGACAGCTTGAAAGCGTATCCGCTTCGGCTGCCGATCACTGCGATCCCCGCTACCATCACAATCGCGACGCTGGCCGTCGAAACCATGTACGCGTCAAAGAGACCAACCTTTGCACAAGCCGTACAGACTTGACCGAGTAGCAGGTACGCGAGAAAGCCGCAATTTGTGACCACCCTCGAGACTGTGATCCAGCCGTACCACCGCATGCTGTTCAGGAATGCGCCAGCGGCGATCTGCGCGAACGCGGCGAATGCGTAGCCCACGAGCGCATAGTATTCTGCGCGCCCAGCGACAGCGACGACCCCTGCGAGCAGCGTTGCCAATACAAGCGCAAGACCCATTACGTTGACAAGTGCGCCAAAGGACTCGCGCGGACTGTCGCTGACGCACGCGAGCTCGTACCTTAGCCCTAGCAGCGCCCCGCCGAACGTCGCAAGTGCAAGCTGGTAGTTGAACTCCCCCAGAGCGCCAGGGCCGTCCCAGCGGCCAATCAGGAAGATGCATGCGAACAATGCCGCTTGCCCGGACACGACACCTAGGAGCGATATGAGCGAGTCCCTCGGGTTGACCATTAAATTACCTCCGGGGTGAGAACCGGCAAAGTCGACCCGACAGGCCGGACTCGATGCGCGTTGAGGCGTGCACGCGTCACTCTTCCGCAGCCGTACCGTACTGGTACGCCACATAACGATAGCCGCCATACTTGTAGCCATACTGGCCGAGACGGGGGTTGACGCCGTTGAATATCACGCCACTGACCTTGACGCCGTTCTGCGAGAAGCGCTTGGTCGACTCCGCGATCTCCCCGAGACGCGTCAGCCCCGCGCGTGCCACAACAAAGGTGATACCAGCGAAACCGCCGAGAATACCCGCTTCAGGCGCCGCCAGAATCGGTGCAGTATCCATGATCACGATGTCATACTGCTTCGACAGATCGTCGAGCACAGTCGACAACCGGCGCTTAAGTAGCAGTTCCGCCGGGTTCTTCGGAATCGTCCCGGTTGTAATGAAATCAAGCCCGTCTACGACATTACGGTGGACAACATCGTCGAGCCCCGCTTGACCGGCGATCAGATCGGTCAACCCACCGGCACGCGCAACGCCGAAGTAATCGTGCACGCGACCGCGTCGAATGTCGCCGTCAATAAGCAGGACGCGCTTGCCACCGCTCGCAATGACCGCCGCGAGATTTGTCGAAATAAAGGTCTTCCCTACACCTGGCGTTGGGCCTGCAATCAGCACGATATTGTTCTTCGCCTCGAGCATTGCAAACTGCACTGCGGTTCTCAGGCTGCGCACGCACTCGACAGCGGGTTCACCAGGAAAGTCAACTGACAACAGTGTCGCCTTGCCCCGCCTCTGCATTCTCTTTCCGTCGCCAGGATCGTTCTGGTGCTCGCTATACGGCAACGTCGCGTACACACTGAGGCCGAGACGGCGCTCTATCTCGTTATGGTCGGTGATTCCGTGAAACAACATCGAACGTGCGATCGCCGTTCCGCACCCCACGAGCAGTCCCAACAGGAGCGATGCGATTACGACGAGGGGCGTCTTCGGCTTGACAGGGAGCTCCGGAATTGCAGCGACGTCAACGAGGCGGACATTGCCGACCTTGCCTGCCTGCACAAGTTGCAGTTGCTGGACATTGTTCAGCAATGCCGTGTAAAGGTCCGTATTGACCTTTACGTCGAGCATGAGCCGGACAAAATCCTGCTGAAGATCGGGAAGTCGACGCATCTCCTGCTCAGTCGAGCTCGCATATCCGTCGAGCGCTGCGATCTCCCTGTTGATGGCAATCACGCTCGGATGGGTCGCGGTATAGTGCGTCAAAAGTTCAGCGCGCTTTTGCTCGAGCTCCAGCAAACGAGTCTTCGCATCCGAAGACTGCGCGAGCGCGACTTTGGCTTCCTCGGTAAGGTCAACCGTACCGCGCTCATTCCGGAATTTGGTCAGCCTCGCCTCAGAATCAGCAAGCTGCTGCTTCAAGGCAGGAAGTTGACCCGTCAGGAAGTCAAGTGACTGCGCGGCCTCGGCAGACTTCCGCTCGATATTCTGGCGGATGTACTGGTGGCCGATCTCGTTCATCGTGGAACTCACCCACAACGGATCGGTATCCTGGATCGTCGCGACGACGACATCCGACTGCTTGACCTTCTCCTGCACATCCAGCCGGTCCTGGATATCGTCAATGGTCCGTTCCCTCGAATTTCGGACCAGCACGAATACCGCGCCGGCGTTCGCATCAATGAAATTGACGTGAAGCACGATGGGGCCGCGCGGCGTCGTGATGACTTCCTTGCGGCCGATCTGGCCGATGAAGTCCTGGTCGAGGTCACTTCCGCTCAGGGAGTACCGGTTTGCGTCGAGGACGATCAACTTGAACCTGTCCTGCTCGTATTTCCGGGGGACGTCGAACTGCGATACTGCGATGCGCTCTCCTCCCCAGGCAAAGCCTCCAATGCCAGCGATGCCAGGCTGCGAAAGACCGTCATAGTGTCGTGAGATAAAGCTTCCGATCACAGGGAAGCGCTTCGGTTGGGCATCGATATAGAGCTTCAAGGCATCGACCGTTCGCGAAACTACAAGGCGCGAAGCGACGATCTGGGTTTCTGCCGCAGCTGAGGATTTCACGTCGAAGAGCGATGAGATGTCACCGAGCAAACTCTTCGCCGCGGAAGTATCGGGACTGTCCTCGACCTGGACCATGATGCTCGCTTCAAACACTGGCTTTGCGAGAAGCGCATACGCGACACCGGCCAGCAGGAAGCACGCGGTTATTGTCGCGATGAGCCATCGGTTCTCAAGCAGGGTATCGAGCACCACAACAAGGTCTCGATCACCATCGTCTGCGGTCTGTGGCGTTGGCACAGGAGTATTAGTCATGTCTTTTTAACGTACGACGGGGTTGCCCCCGGATATCTCGGATCACAGCGCACTAAAGCGAGCCGTCCACTCAGTCAGGCAGACTGAAATCAGTTCGGCGCAACGCTCGAATTCCGATTTCGGTCGGCGGTATGGATCTTCGACATCAATGTCCAAAAACTCACCGAGGCGAAACACCCTGCCCCGTGTAAAGGAGAACTGGCTTTCGATCTGACGTTTTTGCGCTCCATCCATTGCAAGAATTACGTCGGCCGAGGAACACAGGGAGCGCGCAATCTGCGTCGCACGATGACCAGTGATATCGTGGCCACGTTCGCGCATCACATCACACGCGTATTGCGCAGCGGGCATCCCGACGAGTGCGTTCAGCCCTGCTGAGGCTACCTGTTGCCCCTTGAGAAGCGAACCAAGCATTGCGGCAGCCATCGGGCTACGACAGAGATTCCCTTCACAAACAACCAGGATTGAGTTCATTATTTCGTGACGATCGCGGCGGTCAGACCAGCGTTGATGGCTGGCAACAGGAGGCTCAACACGCGGCTAAAGCGCACCAGGCCATTGCCATCGACATACACAACGTCCTTCGGATGCAGCTCAAACTGATTGGCGAGAATCATGGCGACCGGAGACGCGGCGTCCAGATGGAAAATTTCCGGTTGCTTTTTTACTCCACCACGAATCACATAAACCTGTGCCGCATCCGCAGTGTTTGAATTGATACTGCCGGCCTGAAGGATTGCCTCGCTGAGCGTCAACCGCCCGTCGCGCATAGGCAAAGCCGTAACAGGCTTGTTCACCTCCCCCATGACATATACGCCGCTGTCTTCGCGCGGTAGCACACGGAGCAGGTCCCCATCCTGAAGAAGGATGCGCGAGGGGTTCTGCCCCCGAACCGCCATTTCCGTCAGGTTTATGCGCTCCGATACGCCGTTGCGCACCAGGACGACGCGACTCTGATCAGCGGTTGACTCGAACCCACCTGCGCGGCTGACAGCATCGTAGAACGTCATGGGAATATCGTTCAGCGGCTGTGAGCCGGGCGTATGTACTTCGCCTTCGATATAGATTTGCTTCGCACGGTAGGACGCGACCCGCACACTGACCTGTGGGTCCTGGAAGCTCTTGCTGAGCCGCTGCGTCAACAGCACCTGTATCTGCTCCGGCTGCAAACCGGCAACGCGTACTCTGCCCGCATAAGGGAACTGCAACGTCCCGTCCTGGTCAACGACGAAGCCCGGCGGCGCGTCGGCCGCGCGCGTTGTCGCCTGCGGTTGCGCGCCGGCCGCGACCGCGAGTTCAGGGTGATCCCAAACCGTTATCTGTAGTACATCGCCTCGACCGATTGTGTACGGGCGCGGGACCACCGAGACGGCCGAGGTGCCGTCCGGGGAAGTCGCCTGCGCGTCCCTCAACTTCTGGATCAACGCAATGTCGATATTCGTAACGGGTACACCCAGGGCCGCCGTCTGCTCATTCTTTCCGTCAGGTCCGATCTGACTGGCAGCTGCAAGCGTCGCCGGCTGCTCCATGCGCATACCCGGCGAAAGTGAGCACGCGGACAGCGCGGCCGCCACCGACAAAACCATTAGTGTCAAACCGCTCCGCCCCCGGCGGAGCTTATCAGGGGAATAGCACGCCCCTTGCGACACACTTCGCATTCGTCTTTCGTACACTCGTCCACTCGTATCTGTTGTGTTGAAGTTCTGGCATGCTCGCGATCCGATAATGCGAATACGGCGAGCGGACCAGAGATCAGACTTGTAATGCACCTGCCCCGCCCCCCGACGAAAGCGCGACGCCTCTGAGCGAAGAAACGCACCACTCCCGCTAGCTTCCGCCGGTTGGCACGGAACCAGGATCGGACCAACGGTGGTCAGCTGTTGACATCAGTACGCCCCCGAACCACGCAGTACGACGCTGAATGTTCTGGCGAGAATCGATACATCGCGCCATATCGACCAGTTCTTGACGTAGGCAACGTCTAGTGCCACGCGCGTCGCATAATCGGTGTCATTGCGCCCGCTGACCTGCCAAAGTCCGGTCATTCCGGGGCTGGACATCAGGTAGTAGCCAACATCGGCCCCATAGCGGGTGAGTTCGGCTTCGACGATTGGTCGCGGACCCACCAGGCTCATCTCGCCCTTCAGGACATTCACCAGCTGTGGCAACTCGTCGAGACTGGTCTTGCGGAGAAAGTGGCCGATTGACGTGATTCGAATGTCATTTTTGAGCTTGAATTCTCTGTCCCATTCGGCACGGGCATCGGCGTCCCGCGCGAGAAGTTCTTTAAGGACCAGGTCCGCGTTCGGAATCATCGAGCGGAACTTCAGGCACTTAAAGCGTCGTCCGTTTCTGCCAACCCGCACATGACCGAATATTGCACTTCCCCCGTCACGCCTGACCAACCACGCGAGTCCGAGCAGCGCGGGGGAAAGCAGAATCAGCAGTGCCGCGGCACCAAGGATGTCCACACCACGCTTTATCACCCGGTTTACGACCGCCCCAACCGTGCCCTGTCTCTTATGAGCAGGATCCCTACCATCTGCCACAGCGGGGCGGCGGCGTGCGACGCGCTCGATCTTTCCATAGATCGCGAGCGTAAGCGCGCGGAAAATGAGAAGCCCGATGCCGCTCGTAACCGTCCAGTATGCAAACCACAGACTCGACAGGATTTGCGCCTTGTGCAAGACATACAGCAACAACGTTGTCGCTCCCTGAACAACGATCCACGCGAGAACCGTTCGGCTGAACAGGTTGAGCGGCGAATATCTCGAGCCAGAGTCGTAGATGCCGCAAGCTGGAAATACGGATAACGCCAGCGCCGCGGCGAACGCAACAAGCGAGCCATCAAATACGTGGTGTTCAGGTCCTTCCAGCGTACCGTTGAAAAGCGGGACAACTGATCCGAGAACGATCAATCCGACATCTACGGCTCTTCTGAATATCGAGTTCATAATTTCGGTATCCTAATCTAACGCAAGCGAGCGCTAGCGATCCGTAGATCACCAGATCAATTCATACACGACATGGAAGGAGGTACATCACATGATTGCTGCGTCAGGTGTGGCACCCCACCTGGTCACACTTCAGACTTAAGTTGTACGTGGGTCGTTTCTACCGCACCTGCTTGCGTTGGGCAGTTGAACAAGCCGCCTGTTGTGCTGCGCACCCCAGCGCGATATTCAGTCGGAGTGGTCGCAAGGTGACGGCGAAACAGGTTCGCCATGCAATTTCGCCCGACAAATCCCGCCTGACGCGCAATTTTCTCTATTGACAGGTCCGTTTGTGCGAGCAGCGAGCGCGCCCTCTCAAGACGAGCACGTCGCAAGAATTCCCGTGGAGACACCCCTAATGGTTGCTTGAAACGCCTCAGGAAGGTCCGCTCACTCATGGCCGCGCGCTGTGCCGCTTCCGCTGTTGACACTCGATTTCCACAGGCCAATTCGAGATTTCTAGCGGATACCCGCATCAGTCCTTCAATTCGTGCCTCCCGCTGTGCCTTTCTCGCTGGACGATTTCGATAATTCAAAAAGATGTCGGTTGTGGTCGCTCGCATCGCATTGCTTCCATCGCCGCCTGATACAGACATCAGTGCGGAGTCTTTGATAGCCGCCACGCTGCTCACCCGAGTACTCATATGGATCCCCTGTCGATCACTGACGCATCGGAGCGCTTCCCAGACGGGTTAAGCCTTTCCTGGGTGCCTTGCACTTATTCGCACCGCCAAATGCAATTTGAAGCGAGCTATCGACAACACGCGCCACCACGCGGCTCGAAGGTGCTGGTCCGATCACAATAAATCCGCACACCTTCGAGACGAGGTGAGAAATTCCTTGAACACTGAGACCGGCAAGTGCGCACTTTGCGATCGTCAATCTTAATCGATCCGACAGCTCATCTTTCGGATCAAAATTATCCGTGGGTGAATCATCGTCGTTGCGTCGCATCATAACTTCTTTCTCGAATGGCGCAATAACCCTGTCTGAACCCGCCAATGAATTGGCCGTCTGATGCGCATCTGTAAATCTTGATCTGCGATATCAGCATATATTCTATTCATCGAAATTTGGTTCGCGATACTACGTTATCTTTTCATCCAAAGACGCGACTTCCCATTTCCGGTAGCAAATCACTCAGGGCGAACAAAAGAGGACGGACAGGTGAGAAGCAGAGTGACACAAAAAAAGGCGCCGGGAGGCGCCTTGATCTTTCGAAGAAACTGCGAGGTCTAGAACCGATGGCGCATGCCGATCGTGACCGTGCCTTGCTTCTGTGTGTTCGAGTCCGCGCTCAGCCCGTTCAGATATGCCGACACGTGGCCGGAATTCCGGCTGACGTGCTGGAGGTTTCCTTGCAGATAAACATCGGTGCGTTTGGACAGCGCATAGTCTGCCTGTGCTGATACGGTGTTGTAGATCGGATTCACGCCACCGCCAAGGTCAGTACGCGTATAGGTGTACGCCCCGGCGAAGCTAATAGCCGGCGACAACGCGTAACGCACGTTACCTTCAAAATTCTGGAAGCGCGCACTATTAGCGCGGAAAGCTATGCCGCCGGACGCACCGGATTGGCGCGAGGAGATTCCGCCGCCGAGCGCATCTGACAGGTTGGTTTGCGTATAGACCAAGCCGGCGACAACTGGACCAAATGCGTAGCTCAACCCACCACCGAAGGTACGTTGCCGACCAGCAAGGAAGGTCCACTCACCGGTCTGTGCGCCGCTTGCGCTGGAACTCGGCCCGCTATTCCCGAACACGGTCGAGGTAATGTCGTTGTTCAACTGGAGGTAGCCGGCGGCTACGGTAAGGCCACTCCACGCGTAGGACGCGCCAAAGCTATAGGCCCGATTGTTCGCGAACTGCGAGCTGTTCGAGAATGAATAGGTAGCGCCAAATTTGAATCCTGCGTACTTGAGGCTGGTGTATTTGACCGTATTATTGAATCTGACTGAGTTGTTCAGATTGTCGTTATCGAATGGATGCGCGGCGATCGTGCCGCCGTATTGGCTACCTGTGATTGAGAGAGGCGCGAGGTAGTCAACCACGCTATCGTACTGCCGGCCAATCGTCACTGCCCCATACTGATCACTCGCGAGACCGACAAACGCTTGTCTTCCGAACATGCGCCCGGATTGCCCGGCAGTACCATTCGCGATACTAAAGCCGTTCTCCAGAGTGAAGATTGCCTTCAGGCCACCGCCAAGGTCCTCCGAACCACGCAACCCCCAGCGACTGCCATTGACCGTTCCACTCTTCACCTGCCACGTATTGGCGCCGCCCCGTACATATGTGAAGCCGGCGTCGATTAGGCCATACAGGGTGACGCTACTTTGCGCCTGGGCTGCCGTCGTCAAAGTAGCAGATAGAACTGCTGCGGCAGCGATCTTGTATTTCATCTTGCAACCCTATGAATGTACGACTCTATAAAAATCCGTCCACCTGGACTGACTTTGGGTTTGGCAGAAGGTCTCTTCCGATACGTTCCCGGCTCGATCCAGTCTATGAAGAGGAAAAGGCCGGACAGCCGGCCAGTTTATTGTCTCTGTATGCTGCGCGACTATATCATCGGGAATACTTCCCCCACATCGCCAAAACGTTCTTCAATTCCGCCATTCTCCTGATTGAAACGTCGGATATCGCTCAGCGACCGCATCGCTACAGCCACTTGCACGTTCGACTTGCGCAGTTATAGTCGAAGCTATCGGTCGGTATGTTAGACCACGGGACGATAGCGATTGAATTGTCGAAAACAGATAAAACTGCGACTGATCTCGCCACAGTCGCGTTTCGATAATTTTCGCTAAGTAGGATGATCCGGTCGTGAGGCCGAAGGTCGGATCGGTCATAAAGATTTTCAATAAAATGGGATGAAGATGGGGCCTTTGATCGGGAATTCCGGGACGTTGCAGCCGGGCAAATACCAAGGTGGGGAGCAAAGGCAAATCGGTCTTGTCTTATGCGATCGATTTGCACTGGCCGATATGGCTATCATTGTCGAAGCTTTCCGTGCCTTGAACGCGGCCATGATGAGGCATGAGACACACGCTGTCCGGTACGACGTACGACTCCTCTCTTCGGCGGGCGGCAGGATAACCAGTTCGTCTTCGGTATGTGTCTGGACGGATAGCGTTGAGAGCCTCGTTGCCGCGGACTCGTTCCGCGCGATTATGCTTTCCGGTGGTAGTGGAATCCGCGACTTACTGCGAGACAATCAATTTTCGAGGTGGTTGCATCGCGTGCAGGAGAACTGCGATCTGCTCGTCGCGATTGGCGAGAGCAGCGTTGCCCTCGCACAGATGGGAAGATTGACACACGATATCGCGCTTGCAAGCCTGAACAGTCATCCCTGCAAGAATCGCCAGACTCAGGTGATTTCCGCCGACGGTGCGATTTCGGCTGCGGTCGCGGTCATCAAAGGCGAACACGGCGATGTTATTGCCACGCAAATTGCGAAGTCCATAGATCCACAGTTCAGCCCGGGTTTGACGGATGACATCCGACGCGGTATCGCAGCGACACTCAGTCAACCGATTCAGGATGCAGCACATTGGATCTGTGCGAATGGCAATCGGGATATCTCGCTGGACGAGGTAGCGCAAATCGCCGCTATGAGCAGTCGTAATTTCCTGCGGCGGTTTAAGCAGGAGGTGGGAATGAAGCCTTCGGAGTATCTACTGAAAGTCCGCCTCGACATGGCATGTCGGCTTCTTGCGCAGACCCGTCTTCCGGTCGAAAAGATTGCGCGACGCAGCGGGATAAACGGCGGGGGCAGACTATCGAAACTCTTTCGCGAACATCTTCAACTCACGCCAACCGAGTACCGTGTGGAGCATTCGGATATGGAGCATGACCGGAAGCGATCAGGAGGTTGAACGACGATCGACCGCACCTTTTCCTGTGCGAAAATCCTCACCGGACTCCCGGCGCGCATCGGTCTCGGAGACGAGCCGGAAATTCAACAAGCTGCAGCGAACCGTCAAAAAAAGCGACGCATACCAACACCGCCCGCAAAGCGAGTCGCTGCGTCACGCCAGTTTCTTTTTCTCTCGGTATTCAGTTGGCGTCAGTGAAAAGTGCTTTCGGAAAAGCTTTGAGAGAGAGCCACCACCACTCAATCCGCAGCGGCGGGCAATCTTTTCAACCGGCAAGTCGGTTTCGACCAGCAGCTGGCAGCAGAGCTCCAATCTGGAGTACATGAGGTACTCGGAAGGGGTTATGCCGATTTCGATCTTGAACCGGCGCAGAAAGTTGCGCTCGCTCATCGCTGCGATTTGCGCGACCTCTGCAATCGAGACTGATCTTTCGCCGTTTTCTTCGATCCATCGGGCAGACTCGAGTATGCGTTCGCTCGCACTGTTTGACGCGCGCTCACGCGCTGCTGACATCAATCCGATCTCTTGACGACCGGGCACCGTGATATCGGTAATCGCCCTTGGAATAGTTGCGCCAAGGTCTTGCCTGATGAGTTGTAGCGCACGCTGGACTGGCCCGTTGAATGGTTCGATATAGGCGTGAGCGGGCCTGCGCGCGATACCGTCGTCGGCCTTTCTGCCGGCGGCCCACTGGCCCAACTGATCCGAAACCCCCGCGATTGTCAGCAGCACCTTCGAGTCTGCCATGGGGATCACGTTGGCTGCCTGGCTGCTGACAAACCGGATGCGTTCCAACGTCGTCTCGTTGCCGGACAGCGCACTGCTTCCGGGTCCGGCAATGAACAGGGCATCAATTGGCCCAACCTCATCCATTTGTTCGAGAGGTTCGGTCCAGACAGACACCGCCGATGAACTCTCGAGTCGTCCGCCCTGGAGGGACGTTAGTTGAACGTCGTAGAGCGGATGGACGCTCCTCGCATCATGGGGTAAGGAGTTGCGATTGGCTGCATGGAATACCTCAAGGACCGTCGCAACCTCGGAGAGGCGGAATCCTGAGAAGAGAAGAAAAATTATCCTCTTTCTCAACCCCGGAACTGGAACTTCGCCTGAGTGGCCACCGCGAGCAATACTGTGACTAACGAAATTCACCATCGCACACCCCGATATTAGACCTATTTTCGGCTTTCATTGAGCCGAATTCCTCGAAGGCACTATCGTACCTAACTTACAGTCATTTCCCGCCATCGGTGGCGAAATAGTTACACGTCTTGTCGGACTAGAACTAATCGACAAGAAAGCCAAAGTTTTCGAGATCACGTAAAAGCATTTAAATACAGTGTGTTAGCGATTACTTCGCGTAGGCCTTGAGGAGATTTTCAGTATTTTTTACCTGTCGAATGCTAACTGATGCCCTTCCATTTAATTTCGATCGTCACACACATGCTTTCTGCATTTTATGCAATGCTGCTATCCTTTTAGCCGGGCAGTCCGCGATATGCTATTAGCATATCCCCAAATTAATGTGCGGCCAGCGATCGTGGCTTTATCACATTGTCCGGGGCTGGCGAGAATAAGAAAGACAGGGCGCGCTATCACGGCCACGTGTCCCCAGAGACGAATCATCGACTACGCGGTGCACTTGTATCGTTGGCTCAAGTCGGTTTGCGCGACATCAAGCAACTGCGGCTTGAGCGCGAGGTAGCCATGGCCTGCGATACGGCCCGCCGCTGGCACACGAAACTCAGTGCCGGCATCGCGCAGTGCGCCGGGGTTGCCCGGCGCGAGCCAAGGCAGCATGCAGCGCCTGGAAGAGGCGTTCGTGGCGCTGCACGGCGAGCAGCACGTGTGGTGGCGCCGCGGACGAAATGGCAGTGAGGCTGGACATGCTGCGGCAAGAGCGCCGCGAGAAGGCTGTGTCAAAGCTTCCTGCAGCGGACGTCAGCATTCGAATCCAACGCTGCGCAGGAGCGCCACGGAAGGTTTTCGCAGTTATCTGGGCAGCGAAGGCGAAAAGTCCGGAGTGTTCCGGCGTGGAGCAAGTGCTCGTTAATGCTTCGAGCGCGTGTAATCGGAACGAAATCAGTCCACAACCCATGCTCGGGCGCGAACGGCAGTTGCGGAGCAAGCCGCAGCGCATGCGGTCCTTTCTGTGCTACCCGATCCAATCCGGCCGCACTTTGCCTTGCAATGCCACCGAATGACGGCCTCTGTCAACGCGCCCAACTCGAGGCGAGCGGCTGACGCCGCGCGAGATTGAACAATCGGCGAAGCAGCAGCCGGCAGCCCACATTCGTAAGGATGCCGATGCGACATCAGATAAACCGCCCCTCTCCAACAACGCGGCAAACCTGAGATGAGTCTTCTTCAATACGGAGAGGAGCGCGCCATGGAATATCGGTGCAGGGGCAATAGGTTCCCGCGTGCGAGATTGTCCGCGATGCTCGGTGCCGGACATTCCCAGATTATGAGAAATAGCGAACCCTGCTTGTTACGACAAACGGGCATCGGTGTGCTATCGGCATCCGGAGATAAAAATTTAGGGTTTTCGGGAGTGCCCCAGGACAATTCCCAGGAATTATTAATTCTGACACTTTTTACGGTCGAGATCGCGTAGACTCCCTGGTATTCAATTGCGCGCGGTCCTTCCGGAAGGGCATCATCAAGTGGGTCCGTGTGGCGGTTGATGAAACACCGCCTTACGTTTCACCTGTGGGTGCCAATGACCTATGAAAATCGCAATCCTTGAATCCGATGTCGAAGAGTTAGACAGAACCCTCGAAATGCTTTCTGCCTCCGGGCATTTGTGTTTCGGAGTGGGGAGCGATGACGGCGTGCGGCGGGTGCTTGACGATGTGTCGGTCGATCTGTTTCTTATCGACTGGACGGATCCCGACGGTGTGCGCTACGAGACGCTTACCCACCTCTCGCAGTGCGCGCCCGGTGTACCCGTCGTGTTGTGCGTTGCACCGCATACTCCTGATTCCGTGATCAACTCCGGCATGCAGTGTGGTGCAAGCCTAGTGCTCGAAAAACCGGTACGCGGCGTGGACTCACTCACGTGCCTGCACACCTTGAGCAACGACAGCTTCCCATCGGTTTTCGCCGCAGGCACTCACGTCATGTGAGCGCCGATGGTAGGAACGCGCTCCCGCAGAGACACCCGCCCCCTCAACGATGATGTAAGGCCGTTCCCGTTTGCCCAGCCAGCGTTGCTGATCTTCCGTAGTTTGCCCGAAGCCCGTCATGCGCTCACGGACGTGCCGAGCGTGTGCGTGGCTTCGCCCCCGGGTGGACACTTCCCTTGATGAGCTCATACAGGTGGCTTTCAGCGCTATGCCAGAGAGCCTGTAACTGCCTTGCCACCGCATCGGCAAGTGTAAGTGGTCGTGCCGGTAACAGATGACCACAGCGAGCGCACTCGCATGCGGCCGGAATGAGTTGCCGCGATATTTGCGATTCTGGATACTTTTCGCGCTTCACTCGCAATAAGGTATTTCAACACCTTGACTGTTGGGTGGGCCACATTTCCCGAAAGATATCGAGCAATAGTGGCGAATAGCATATTTATTGCTTATGATCCGATCTCAGTTCAAAATAGATACATAAATAATTTCTGAATCTGCGCAGTGCGTTCAGCATGCGGCGAATGCCGCCAGACACTTCACGAACGTGTGGTGATTCTTCTTCTTTTTCCATTGGCTTGGGTATTCGACTCAACGTAAGCCAATACGACCATTGAAAAGCGGGGTACTGATGGAGTGCGGAGGTGGCGGTCAACGAAGTCGCGTCGTGGAGTTTTGTGCCTCGCCCGAACCGGGCACAGCCAGGAAGATTGGAGCATTCCTCTGTAGCGGCTTTTCGCTTTCCGGACTGGCGTCCGTGCTTGAGTTGTTTCAGTCAGCCAATGCGCTGGCACACGCGAACTATGCCGGCAATGGACATGCCGAATACGATGTTTCCCTGCTATCCATTACCGGCGGGCGTGTCGAAAGTTCATCCTCCGTGTCTGTCTGGACGGACAGGGTTGAGGATCGGCATCATGCCGGAAAATTTCACACGCTGTTCATTGCTGGCGGAGTTGCACTGCGACACGTGCTGCGCGATGAGCGCGTGTTACGCTGGCTGCGCCTCGAATGCTCGCGCTGCGAGGCTGTCGTTCCGATCGGGGAAGGCAAAGCGCTGCTAGAAGCGGCAGGAATCGAGTGGGCCGGCAGCGCGTTAGATTGCGCGATGCGAACAAACGCTCGGGACCGCCTTATCGAAAACGAGTTCGCGGACACGAACACTGCCCCCCTGCGAGAGGCACTCTTGCTGATCGAACTGGACCTCGGAAGCGATCTTGCACGTGAGGTGGCACGCCAGGTCATGCCGCGTCACCCGCGGACCGGTCCTACCGCGGCGATCCGCACGAATGTCTCAGGCCGGGTGAGCCTGCGCATCCAGGCATCCGTACATTGGTTGGAAGCCAATGGTGATCGCCAGGTGACGATAGAAGACGCGGCACAGGTCGCCGCAATGAGCGAACGCAACTTTTTGCGTCGCTTCAAGATCGAAATGGGCATCACTCCCTCGGACTACCTGCTCCACATGCGGATCAATATGAGTTGTCGCTTGCTGGTCGATACCGACCTACCCGTCGACAAGATTGCGCGACGATGCGGGCTTGGCACTGGCGGACGGCTCGCGAAACTGTTCCGCAAACATCTCTCCACGACACCGACGGAGTATCGGACCAGACGCGGTCATACGGTTGGGTAGCATCCCTTTTGCCGGAATCCTGCGGCAGATGGGGCCCGCCAACATAAATGCCGGTTCGGCGCCGGTCTGTGCCGTGCAACGCGAAACGGGAGATTCCCCCGTCGTTTGCGGAAATGAAGACACTCGCGAATGCCAGGAGAGTGGCGGAAATCAGGTAGAGATTGACGTACCGGTTTCGAGGATTTTCGCTTATCTTATGCGTTGTGGTTGAAATCGGGACCCTCGTTTTGTGAGTCCCATTGGGGGCGCCTGACGGAGCGTTTCCGTGTGCTTGCGGGTGAAAGCTGCCTGGGCGCCATGGGTCCGGTGCGACTGATCAATCCTGCACTATGCCGGTACAGCGGGCCCCACCCAGATGCCCTCTTTCGACTATCCACAAAGTCGCACCGGCTATCAACGTCTGCCAAGATAATTGCAATCCTCGAGCCAGACATTGGCGAACTTGACCATACCCTTCAAATACTTTCTTCCGTGGGGCACCTATGTTTCGGGACGAGGAGTGATGAAGGGCTGCGACGCTTGCTTGAAGACGTTTCAATTGACCTCTTCCTGCTTGATTGGAGTGAACCGGACCGCAGACGATATGAAACACTGCGATATCTCGCCCGACGCGAATTCGTCGGGCCTATCGTCTTGCTCACTTCGGCTCAGACCGCGTGCGGTGTAATTAACTCAGGTCTGGAATGCGGAGCGGACGTCCACGTGAACAAGCCGCTCTCCGAAGGAGCGTCTCTCGCTCCCTTGCATGCGCTGAGCAGCGGTCCGTGCTACGCGATGCGTGCTCCGAGCAGTCAAATGATGTGATTCCATACAGCACGGCGCGTTCGCCTAGAAGTGCCGTGACGGCTATGGAAGGTCGCTTGCCAGGAGATCACCAGTCCATGTTGGCGAGTCCAGGTCGAACTCCCGCCATGAGCTACCGGCCGACTCAAACACCCCATCCCTAATTCCCTGTCCGATCGCGGTTCTCACAAGTGCTTCACTTGACAACCGACGACTCCTCGCCAGTTTGACTCTCGGTATCTCGAAGGCGACTACCATTGCTTCCGAGTCCATGCGAGAGAGCAAGACGTAGAGATCTCTCGAATAGTGAGCCACATAGACTGAATCGTCGAATTCATTTTCGGGAATACGGAAGCTGAAGGAAGAGTTTTTTCCTGAAATTTCCATTGCGTTCGGTCTCCCCGGTATCGAGCAACTTTCGGGGAAAGGGGTTGATCAAACATCATTTCTTACGTACACGCTTCAATCGGGTCCGAGATTTGGTATGGTATGCCGCCCAGAGACGCGTGATAGCGCCTAGTCAAAGCCTCCTGCCATGCGTGCCTCTAATACCTGACCGACGTTAAATATCTAACACAGCTTGAACCGACAAGAGTGTAATATTAATCAGCATCTTGTCCTCGACGTCGAGAACGTTTGCGTGTCCGCGCAAGAGTTCCGCCATCGAGTCGCCGACCTGTCGAATCTCCAGGTCTGTTGGTCTAGCGATCGGCCATACGTGCATCAGATACGCAAGTGGAATCACATTACGCTCCGTACACCAACGCTCAAAGAGTGCCGCGCAAGAGACCTCTACAGCGCTGAATTTATCGAACTGCGCGTCGCGTGCGACTTCAGGACACGCGCCTGCACCCGATCGCGAGTCATGGTTGGCTATTTTCGCGATATCGATTGAATGGCTCATATCGTAGAGCTTGTAGTCATGGATGAGTGATCGCTTAACGATCGCTTTCCAACGGGAACGCACCGTCCAGGAATTGGCAGCTTAAACACGCCTTTGTACCGATCGGTCGTCACGCGCTGCGGACTCATTGTGCTAAAAGTACTCCGCAACATTAAAGTCAACACAATTGCGCTGCCTCCTGTCTGTGACAGGCAATCCCGCAATACGCCAATCGATGTTGAGATCTGCGTCATCCCAGCAAATCGTGCGCTCCGAATCAGGCAGACGCGCCGAGGATGCCTTTGAAAGCACCTCCGCGACGTCTGATCGAACGATGTACCCATGCGCGAATCCTGGCGGTATCCAGAGCTGGCGACAGTTTGATGCTGACAGGGACTCGCCCGCCCATCGCCCAAAAGCAACTGACGTACGACGCAGATCGAGAGCCACGGCGTATATTTCGCCGGAGAGCACTCTCAAAACAACGCCGCGCGGATTTTGAACCTGGTAGGTCAGTCCGATCAACGCATTATGGGGGCAAACAGCCTGCTCATCATGAGTGAAAAGATACCCGTAGGAGACGTTCGCATTGAACCAGTCCTGATCAAAGCTTCTAAAGAACGCGCCTGTTGATCGGGCTTCAATCTGGGGCTCGAATACTTTAACGTCACGAAGGCCAGTATTCCCAAGGCGAAAGGACATCCTTTTTCTCTGTGTGTTCCTGATGGTCTTCTACGATTCCAACTTTCCGATTCTTCTCTGACTATGCCATGAAATCCACCGAGGCACGTGATTCATACCAGCCAATACGTTATCCGTTTCCGCCAAAACTATGCAGTTTCGTCATGCACATCGCATGGCACACTGTTGTGCAGACAGTAGATATTCCAGCGAGATAGCACCCGTTGCAATGCATGTGGTTTAAACCGCCAATATATTGGTCTGATCGGCCAAGCATCCGACGAATTTAGTAGCCCATGTATGATGCATCGCGATGAAAATTAAGTCATCGTCACAGGTTATATCAATTTCAAGCACCTGATAACAGTAGAGGGATGAAGATGGGCGACATCGGTGCCGGGGGTGCTGAGAGGGGAAATGTCGTTTCTGGCGCGAGAGGGCCGAAATCCGGAGCCACGAGAAGCATCGGCGTGCTGCTCTACAGAGGCTTTTCCCTACTCTCGATCGGAGTCGTTCCTGAGATCTTTCAGCTCGCCAATGAAATCGCGAAGCAACAATGCAATGGCGGATTACTCTATGACGTCAAGCTATATTCCGCACAGGGTGGCGATGTTGAGTGCTCGTCCTCTGTCAACGTGTGGACACAGGAATGCGACACGACGAAAAGTGTGGGCTTTGATGCACTATTTATCGCGGACGGCAGCGACTTGACCGAAGTGACGCGCGACGAGCGTGTCCGACAATGGCTTCGGGTCACCATTCCGGCAACGAAAATCGTTTCCGGAATTGGAAAGGCGGCGGATCTGATCGACATGATGCAGCTCCGTCCCGACTCGTACCACAGCGGTCTGCTTCAACTCGATTCTGATGCGTCTCCCACAAAAATTCCGACCAGCCGGGGAAATCGCTATGAACCGACCAAGACGGCTCTTGCGCTTATCGGATGGGATCTCGGTCCGGAAGCAGTGAGAGACATCTCACGCAAGCTCTCTGGAAATGGTTTTGCAACGCTTACCCCTCTAATAGCTGACGCGCGAGCTGACACTGCAATTGAGAAGGTCCGTGCATCCGCTCGCTGGCTTAAGGAGAACTGCAATCGGCCGATATCTGTAAGCGACGCGGTCAACATCTCGGCTATGAGCGAGCGCAATTTCCTTCGATGCTTCAAACAGGAGATAGGCGTCACGCCTTCCGAGTACCTGCTGCAGGCACGACTTGATCTGACCTCGCGCATGCTGGCAGAGACCGATTTCTCAATCGACAGAATCGCGAAAAGTTGCGGCTGGACAAACGGGGATCGTCTCGCAAAGATCTTCCGGCGGCGATTCTCCCTGACACCTTCTGAGTTTCGGCAACGTGAACGACGCAATTCGTAATGCGAGTAGAAGGTGCGTCTACAACGAATGACGCTCAAGGTTCCCCTTCCCCCCCCGGGGGTAAGATCAGTTCGTCGCACCATAGAGGAAGATCTTGAGGATTCTTCTTTCCCTGCGCGCGTCTCCTCGCGCGGATGCTTGCTTCGAGCACCCTGCTTCTGCCCAGATCGGATCATTCTCTGGAAATTCAGGCTGTTCGTGCGCCATGCATCGATTTCGCCCAAATGACGGCTCTGCTGCATGGGCAAGTGACAGCAGCTATTTCTTGAGTGGATGCGTATCCCCCACTACGGGGAAAAACGCGTTCCACACCGCTCGTACGCCCTGTGCGGCGGCAGCCTGCGCGTCCATGTGCTCGCTGTCGGCCGAGTCCCCCGGATCCGCACTCAGACCACGCCAGTGCGTGAACAGAACCACGGGTTGCTCCGTCCAATGTCCGTCGATAAAGCGGGAGAATGCCGTATCTCCGGTCGTGAGCCTGACTTCGTACCAGCCCTCACGGGCCGGCGCATAGTCGTCCAATGGGAACCATCCTGTGGTATCGATTTCCATTTGCGCCCCAGATTCGAAGCCATTACGCATGCATGACAGCACGCGGCGTACCTGTTTCCTCCAACGACACGCAGCATGCTGTGGCCGCGAATACCATCATGATAGAACCCTGCGGACTGCGTAATCACCGGCATGATGATAACCATGCCATCCGCGATGATGCCCCTCCTCTCGCGCAACTCCCCGATGTTGTCTCTGGTTGCGATGACTTCACGCGTCGCGAGATTCGCAGCGGTCAGCATAGCGACCCGGGCACTAACCTTCAGTTTGCGCATAGACTGTTGGAGATGCATTTCGCAGAACCACACGCGGGCGCTATGATTGGCCAGTCATAGTCCGAAGGGAAAGGGAGTTCATCGTAATGTTGAGCTTACGTATACATTTCTGGTCGATCGCGGCAACCCTGATAGCGTTTGTGGCGTCACTCTGGATCAATCAGGAGGTGTTTGCGCATACGTCGTTTGTAAGGGGCATCAACTGGATATTCCTTCCTTCCGGCATACGGCTTTTGAGCACGCTACTGGTTGGTGCCGACGGTTTCCTTGGCTTGCTGCTTGCTGGTCTGTTAACGGATTTTCTTTACTGGTTCCCGCATGACCCTGTGAGAGCGATCGCTGGCGCGATACTTGGGTCAGCCGCTCCGTATCTGGTCTACAGGTTCGCGAGAGAGTATTACGGCTTGCGCGCATCGTTGACGAATCTCACGCCGACCCGGCTTCTTGTGCTCGCCGTCGCGTATTCGGTCGCGAATCCGCTGTTACATCACCTCTGGTTTGCGTTGACCGGTGCGACGGAGCATTTCTTCGAAAGCCTGTTCAGCATGTTTGTGGGCGACCTCGCCGGCACGCTAATCATGCTGTATGCGATGAAGGGATTGCTGGCTTTGCTCCCGAAACGGCCAGGCGATTCCCGCCTCACGAACGGGATGTTCAGCATTCACGTTGCACTAACGAATGCACATAACAATCAGGCTCCACGCTAGCGTGACGA
The DNA here is from genome assembly GCF_040948855.1 of Paraburkholderia sp. BR10882. Taxonomy (NCBI): domain Bacteria; kingdom Pseudomonadati; phylum Pseudomonadota; class Betaproteobacteria; order Burkholderiales; family Burkholderiaceae; genus Paraburkholderia; species Paraburkholderia sp. BR10882. The sequence goes on from NZ_JBFPKP010000015.1 coordinate 99,701, forward strand.
AGGGGTTGCGATGAGGCGCAATCGCAGCCCGTCTCGTGGCGCTATGTACGATTGTCGCCATCGTGCGTCTCGACGTTGTGTTGCACCCAGGCTGCAGTGTCGCGATTCGCGACGACCGCTAGGCGCACTCAATGCTGGGCGGCCTGCCCCGACTCACGCCCTCAATCCCGCAAGTGTGAGAGCCTTCAACGGCCCTGTTCGAGCCCGGACGGGCCGTGCGCCCCATATCTGCCGTCAAGCCAGGCGGTTGTTGTAGGCGAGATCAAGGGCTAGCCGGATCCTGAACATGCCGTCGGTCATGCGTGAGGACTGGCTGGGATGCCTGGGCAGCAGGGCAAGCGTGCCCTTCACGATATAGACGAGAATCAGCGCGCCCAGCAGATCGCCCACAAACATCGTGAAGAAACTCTGCAGGATGTCCTGCGTACTGCCCGTCATTGCGAACCAGAGATGATGCAGCGTCGAGTTCGTGAGTGCGACAGCAAACGCGAGCACTATACGGCGCCTTGGCGTGAGATTCGTCAGCGACGCCTTCAGGCCATAGCGTTCCAGGGCGAGGCGACGGACCGCGTACGGGCCGGCCGAACTGAAGATCGCGCCCGCGATTGCCCGCACGGGGTCGTTCGGGAAGTAATGAAAGAAATCGACCAGCAAGGCGGAGACCAGCAGCCCGATCGCGCCGTCCGCGCCCAGCAACAGCGTACTCAAAAGCCGGATGCCAGTCGGAAGATAGGTCCACTTCCACCCAACGCGGAAACGCGGCATGCAGGAAGATCAGTTCATCGACCCAGAGCGTCAGCACATAGACAAACACAGTCCCAGCCATCCGTTGCGAGTCGATTTCGGCATCCTCGTCGTTGAGCCGCGCACCTGCATATGTCATATTGCGAAATATTATTTATGGGAGCCTTACGGTGACCGGTACTCCGGTGGATGACAGTCTACGCAGAGACAGACGCGATTCACGTGGGCGGCGCATGGCCTTGAGGGAACTGCACCTGGTCCCGACCGACGCAATCCGGGCATCGTGAAGGCCTTGGCGGGGTCACGCGAGGGGATGGGACCGCGATCTCCGACGACAGTGCAACGCGATCGCACACGACCATCGCCGAACACATACCCGGTTCCAACATCCGGGAGCAATACGATGTTTGCCACCCCGATGTTTCTCGTCGCCCTTTTCGCTTTAATTGTGGCCATGCACCGCGGCGTGACCCGCAAGGCAGACGCGAGCCTTCGCGCACAATTCGATGCGCAAGGCTCTGGCAGCGCAGTGTCGCGCCAGATGAGGCGAGTTGCGGGATTTAGCGTCTGAGGACGGAAGCAGACCATCGCGTCCGGGTAGCTCACGCGAAAGGGAGAAAACGCGGGGCGCCTCGGCCCCGCGGTTGCGCTACTGGCGCGGCGCCAGCCATTTAGGTCCGCTCTAACATCTCTACTGCGAGCACGGCGGTGGCGCGGCGTTCGCTACAGCGGCCACAGGATCGAACCGCCTGAATCCAGAGCCTCGGCTCGTCCTGATAACCGGAGATCTCACGGACGAGGGTCTCCCGGAAGAATACGAAATGCTGCAACTGCTGGCGCAGTTGACGCACCCCAATATGGTCTTACCCGGCAACCAACGATGACCGCAGATGTCTGCGCGGCGCGCTCGACAATCAACCGCGGCTAACATGCGCGGGTGGACTCAATTTTCGGCGTCGATGTCGGCTATGTGCGCATCCTTGCGATAGACACAAGAGTCCCAGGCTCCCGCCACGGTGAAACCGGTCCGGCGGCGCAGTTGTGGCTGGAACGCGAGCTCGTCGAATACCTGAACCGACCGGTTGTCATCCATGCGTCATCCGCCGTTTCGCACCGGCATCCCCCATCTCGAACTTTTCGGCATGCAGACGACTGACGCCTTGCGACTTCTTCTATCCGGACATCACAACGTTGAGCGCATCGTCACCGGGCACGTTCATCGCGCGTTGCACGCGCGTCCTGGCGCCGTACCCGTGTTGACCTGCCCAAGTTACGACAACGCAGATTGCATTGCGACTCCAGCCAAATGCGAATCCCGCGTCGTTGCTCGAACCTCCGGCCATCCAGTTGCACTGCTGGCAGGATGGCGCGAGTAGTGGTGCATCGCATCTTTGCCATATCGGCGAATTCGGTGAACAGTTTCCCTTCGCATGACTGAAGTTGCGCTGTTCGACACAGTGCTTTCCGTAACAGTTGCAAACTTCGAGAGCGCGATCAGTCGCCGGACCAGGCGGTGACGCGTCGCCGCAGACATCACCCGCGGCGTTTAGCGGTTTTCGATGCAGCGGGCGCACGCACAGTGGGCTTTGGTGATGCAGCCGAACGAGTCGCCTTCGAAACACCGGGGTCGGTTTTACCCTTTGGCTTCTTCACGGCGGAAGCACTGGCTTTCACGTCTGGCAGCGCGACCTTGCCTTTTTGTGTCGATTTCGCAATCGTAGACGACTTCAACGCCGTCGACCTCGGTGTGCGTTCTGTTTGCGAGGCGGCTTCCTTGCGCGTGCGCTTGCTCCGGACCGGGGGCGCATCGGCAAAGGGCTCCGTATTGATATCGATTCCGAACACATCCCCCAGGTCCACGTTGTCGAGTACCTTGCCGGACACCGGGCCGGCTCCTGCACCGGAGGGGTTCGCACCGGTGCTGCTAACGAGATCGCCAGGGTCGACACCACGTAACGTAAAGAGCAATTCTGGCTGCTGGTCGAGCCGCGCGCCGACGCCATAGAGTACGGCGGCGACGTGCTTGCACATCGCCGCCCAGTCCAGGCAGTTGCAGCCGAGTTTGATCTCCTTCGGCGCGGGGAAGAGCCCGCTGCCCGGCTTGCAGATGCGGCCCATCACCGCAGCCGACAGCTTGCCCTGCAGCAGTTCGACCATGGAGTCAACCGACGATGCGCACTCGACACTCAACGCCCGCCACTGTTTTTCCGGGCAGGCTGTGACATCGATTTCGATCTCGTACACGCTGGACCCCATGACCTGTGCGCGGATCCTGCCCGTCGAAATCTGAAGATCGATCACGGAACCATTGCGCACATAGGTGCGACCGCGTGGCAGGCGACTGGCGTAGTCACTGTAGTGCTCAAGGTTATCGCACCATGCCTTGCCCCAGAAGGTCTTCGCAATGGCCCCTCGATAGGGTGCGATGGGCGACAGCGTCTTGCCGGACTTGATCGCTTTCGCAACCAGTTGCTCCGCCTGCTTTCTGCGCTCGGCCACCGGGACGTAGGGTTTCCATCCACCGTAGTCAGCCATCGGCGTTCCTCTCCCTGATCAGTTTGCCTGCGCGGAATGGATATCGAGCCTGACCAGATCGAGCAGTTCGCGGTCACTCATCTCGGTCAGCAGCAGCTCCGCGCCGCCCTCAAGCACATCCTTCACCAGCTGCTGCTTTGTTTCGATTAACTGATCGATCCGGTCCTCGACCGTACCCCGGCAAACGAACTTGTGTACCAGAACATTCCTGCGCTGGCCAATGCGGAATGCCCGGTCCGTCGCCTGATTCTCGACCGCCGGATTCCACCAGCGATCGAAGTGGATCACGTGGGAGGCGGCAGTGAGATTCAACCCCGCGCCGCCCGCCTTGAGCGAAAGCACAAAGAACGGAACCGATTCATCTTCCTGGAATTGCCGGACGAGTTCGCGGCGTTTGGCGACGGGCGTTCCACCGTGGAGAATCAGACCTTCCCGGCCAAAAAGCGAGCCGAGGTGGGCAGCCAGGGGCTCCGTGGTTTCGCGGAACTGCGTAAACACGAGCACCTTTTCCTGTTTCGCTGCGATCACGTCGACCAGTTCGCGCAACCGCGCGAATTTGCCGCTGGCTTCCGGCTGCCACGCCGCATCGCCAAGCCACTGGGACGGATGGTTGCAGATCTGCTTGAACCGCATCAGGTAGCTTAATACGATCCCTTTACGTTCAATGCCCTCGGTACCATCGAGCGCCGCAGCCAGGTCCTTGACCGCGCGTTCGTACAGGGCGGCCTGGATGGGGCTCAGGTGACACCACGCCTTGAGTTCGGTTTTTTCCGGGAGATCGGTAATGACACGCCGGTCTGTTTTCAGGCGACGAAGGATGTAGGGCCGCACAAGAGTGCGAAGCGGGCCGAAATGTTCGGCTTTTGCCAGACGCCGGGTCAGACCGGCAAAGTCCTTCGCCGAGCCCAGCAGGCCGGGATGCGTGAAATCGAAAATGGACCACAGATCCGACAGGCGATTTTCCACCGGGGTGCCCGTCAGGGCGATGCGTGAGCGGGCCTGAAGCTTCTTCACCTGTTTCGTCTGCCGCGCGCCGGGGTTCTTGATCGCCTGGGCCTCGTCGACAATGGCGACGCGCCATTGCATTGTTTCCAGAACGGGCTGGCGCAGCAGCGAGCCGAAGCTGGTAATAACGAGGTCCGTCTGCGCGAGCCGGGCGCTGTCCAGGGCGCGCAGTTCGTCGGCAGGCGTCATGGACGGGTGCACCACCAGCACGCGCAGGCCCGGCGCGAAACGCTCCGCTTCCGCGGCCCAGTTTGCCAGCAGGGACGCCGGGGCGACCAGCAGGCTCGGGCGCGGGTCGACCGGGTCGCGCCTGAGGATCAGTAGCAGGGAGAGGACCTGCATCGTCTTTCCGAGACCCATATCGTCGGCAAGACACGCTCCGAGCCCGAGCTGGCTGAGCAGGTAGAGCCAGCGCACACCGGCCTGCTGGTACGGTCGAAGCTGCGCTTTCAGATCGGGACCCGGATCGACCTGCGCCAGCCCTTCCGGCTGGCGCAACTGCTGCAGCATCTGTGAGAGCCAGTCGCCAGCCACGACCTGCGACCAGTCGCGCTCGCCGAACGCGTCATCTTCATCACCGGAGACGCCCGCCAGAAGACGCAGCGCATCGTTCAGCGGCAGTCCCGCCTGCGCGGCGTTTTCCAGACCTTCAAAGCGCTGAAGCAGGCGGCCCAGCCTCTTCGTGTCCACCTCGATCCAGCGCCCGCGAATCCACTGAAGGCCGTCGGCCCCCTTGAGCAGACTCCGGATCTCGGCCGGACTCAACGCTTCGCCATCGAGCGACACCTCCATCCTGAAGTCGAGCAGTGCTTCCCTGCCCAGGCGTGACGGAGGCCGCGTCCCGACGCTCGCCCTGACCGCGGGCCGCGCGGGGCGTCCCGCGGCCCAGCTCGCCGGTAGTCGAACCATGATGCCGGCCGATTCCAGGGCCGGCAAATCGGAGAGCAGGCGAAACGCGTCGGCCGGCATCCAGCGCAACGGGTGGTAGATTTCGCGCGATTCAACCATCGCGCGCAACCAGTCGCAGCGTTCAGCGGCACGCTGGACCGGCATCAGGAGGGAGAGAAGCTGTGCCTTGTTGCGCGCACCGGAGAACTCTTCGAGCGCCCGCGAAAGGGGTTGATGCTGCGTCTTGCCATGGGCCGACAGGCGCGCAGCGTATGTAGCCAGGAACGCGAAAGGTGCTTCGGGATCCTTGCGGTTTTCGGCAAGGTTGAAGTGAACCCGGCCCACCAGATTCCATGCAGGATGACGCGACCTGAGGAATGCCTGAAGTGACTCTCCCGATTCAGCGAGCTCGTCGCGCAGGGCGCCATCGATTTCGCTCCACAGTGCCGCCAGAACATCCGGCGTGAGATATTCAGCGCCCGTCATGGGTGGCGCGTCGTCGATCAGTGTGCCGAGCTCCGTTGGGTCTGGCTCTGCGACCGCGATTTCCCCACTTTCCGTCGTAGTGCACAGGGCCGTGACATAGCGGGCTCCTAGTTCTCGCCACCACGCCCAGGCGGGCGGCAATGCCCGCCCGATGGTAGAGCTTCCCAGATAGAGCAGCCCGTGACCGGCGCCGCGCGCGAAAACCACGCCCAGCGGTACGTCATCGGGCAGCACAGGCGCCTCGACGTCCGGCGCGGCAAGCAGGTGGCCAGCAGGTGTGATTCTTGGCGAAAGGCGATCGGTATCGGTCAAGGACATGACAGTTGATGGGGAAGGCCCGGTTTCAAATGTAGACGGAAACGATCACGTATCTGCTGCGCCGTGGGAAAAATGACCGGTCCTGGTCCTGGGACGGATTGTTTCGCAGCACGTCACATGACATCGCCGGGCAACGCATCCGTTCACGGCGCGCAACGCCAGGCCCGTCCGGGTGCGGGCGCGCTCAGCGTTACGACGCGGGCACGGTCCGTCACCGGCTGCCGGGGGCGATGTCGTGCATGTTGATCGTGCTCAATGCTTCGGCCAGCGCGGCCGCATCTGTCGGGAACGGCTCGTCCCAGACGGTGGACGTCCCGGACGCGTCGATGATTTCCAGTATCCAGCCGTCGCGACCTTCATCGCCGGCGCGATAGATGTGCGCATCGACAGACGTGCCGCCACGCGTGATGCGCGTAGCCAGCGGGGACAATGCCAGCGGGTGAAACGCGTCGTCCGTCAGTCGACCGATCGAATCCACGAGGAACACATCTTTGGACACGCTCCCGTCCCGCGCGGCCCGATTCCTCGCGGTGATCTGCGTCGCCGGCTTGGCTTTCGACAACGAACCCGCCGGAATCGCACCTGGCTGCTCGCCCTGCTCCAGCGATCTCCGACATTCCTCACACACGTAGCGATGGATATTGAGTACCGATGCTGCGAGCTGGAGGACAAACGACCGGCGTTGCCCGACCGTGTAGTCCCGTCGCGCCACCTCCTCGTATCCGGAGGCGGTGCCGAACAGCAGGATGATATTGAACCACCAGGGGTGCCGTTCGATCAGCGGCTCCCAGGCCTCCCGGTCGATGTCGATGCCCTTGCAATACCCCTCGCACCATTCGTCGAGGACAGGAACCTCTTCGCCCTCGTATACGCTCGCGTGCAGCGGGAGTTCGAACAGGTCCGGGCATTGATTCAGGGTGTCGTTGATGTCGTTCCAGTATTGAAAAATCAGTCCTGTGACCTTGCGAGCCCGGCCTGCCGACAGGAATCTGGGTTGACGGGTTGCGTGCCTGGCATCCCAGATCCACGGAAGGATCGCGCCCGGCATGATCGCGTTCGGTCCGGAGATGACGGCAGTCAGAAATCCATGCAACATGACCGCACCCATCGCGTCGTCGCAGACGGCATTGCCCGAAAGAAAGCGTTCGAGGAATTCCAGTTCTTCGTCAGTCAACGGATTGTTGAGTTCGGGATCGGGATGATCGAATTTCATGGTATGTCCGTGCGGTATGCGGCAACCGCGATGCAGTTCTTCCGCGCCGCCGTTGCCGTCGACGTTCAGCGCTACGCCGCGCTCGTGAGGCATTTCGGCCAGTGTCGCAGTCCCGGCATTTTATCCGAGGCGCGATGCATGGACCGGACGCCGGGCGACACGCGATGAATGCTTTGGCTGCCCTGTCGGCGGTTTGTTTGCTAGGGTGTACCCGTCACCATGGCAGGCGCGCGCGGCTCAGTCCGAACCGCACGTGCTGGCTGGAACGCATCCAAGCCGGCCAGGCATCGCGGATGCCCGCGGTGCGGCGGCGCATTGTCATCACGCCACCGGTCAGCCAACCAGGGCTGTTGGGGCGACGTCGTCGCAGCAGTGTCGGCCCGCGCCCGGTTCGCAGCGGTCGCGGGGTAGCCCCATTGCTTACCGACAGTCGTACGGCGAACTGCTGGTCTCGGCCAGAAACAGACCTTAGCTCTGCCTGCCTGACCGTCAGCTTTGGTAGCGTTCGCGGCCTTTCGACCCGAGGCCGCAAACAGTTACTCCGCCGCCTGGCGGCGAACGAGCGCGCAGGTAGCGTCCCGTTTCGTGCCACTAGGCCTGACCGGTCGGCCGGGAATCTGGACGAGCACTTGTGGGCGCGGGTCGCAGTACCAGTACCATCGTCCCCGAAATCGCGCCGGGCTTGACATGGCAGTTCGGCAATTCAATGCGAGCGGTCGACCATTCACGAGCGACCGCCGTGAGCGTCCCCACTTCAGCTTCTATTAGCAAATTCCGCGATGCTGGCATCGTATCGACCACCCTTGCCGCCGAGCGCAACGGTCGCGCGTTTTGCACTGACAAGTAAGGCCGCAACGGCCGCGTCGAGGGTCGAAGGAGTACCAAATCTCTCTTTCGGTCCCGACAGCGTGAGCGCACCCACCAACTCGCCAGTCGAGTCGAACACGGGGACGGACGTCGAAGCGGTTTCGGGATCGCGTTCACCAAAAGACGCCGCCCAAAGAGCGTCGCGCACTTCGCTCCAGCGAGGATCCTGTGCCTCAGTGAAAGCGAGCAGCACCTTGCCGGAGGCACCTTTGTCGATCGGGAACTCTTCGCCGACGCGAATTGACACACGCACGCTCCTCGTCGGCTCGACACGATACAGCACCAGTCGATGATCGCCCTGCCGCACATAGAACGACGCCGTTTCCCCCAGGTCGCGGCTCAATTGCTGAAGCAACGGCTCGATAACGGGACCGACCTGGAAGGATCGCTGATAGAGCGCGGCGAGCCGTAGTGGCTGGTGGCCGACGCCGTACTGCCCGTCACTCATTTTTCGGATGAAGCCTCCATGCTCCAGCGCGCCCAGCAGGCGCAAGGCCGTGCTTTTGTACAACCCCGTGCGCCGCGAGAGTTCGGTAAGCGTCAACTGGTCGTCGGTCGGCCCGAACGCGTTGAGGATGGCGAACGCACGGTCGAGCACAGCTACGCCGCTGGAACTGTCATTGGCAGTGTCGGATGGCTCAGGCGTTGAAAGGGCATCAGCGGTCACGGCGTGTTTGGTCGTCTTGATCATAAGTGGCATCGTATCGTTCTATCTGACAGAACTCAAGTTCTATCCGTGGGTTTACCCCGCTTTCGCGGGTGTTTGGATGCGCCTATAGTTCTCTCTAACGAAACATTGGTCTGTCTGCCAGAACTAAGGGCCGAATATGAGCACTTCAAGTCCGAAGGTGCTGATCAGCGAGGTCGGGCCGCGCGACGGTCTGCAAAGCATCAAGAGCGTCATGCCCACTGCTGCGAAGCTGCGATGGATTTCCGCACTCGCGGCTGCGGGAATCAAGGAAATCGAAGTGGGATCGTTCGTGCCGGCGAAGTTGCTGCCGCAGATGGCTGACATCCGCGAAGTCGTGGTGCATGCCCTCTCAATCCCGGATCTGCACGTCGCGGTTCTCGCACCAAATCTTCGTGGAAGCCAGAGCGCCTTCGAAGCGGGTGTGCATAAGGTGACGCTTCCCGTTTCGGTGACCAACGAACATTCGCTGGCCAATATCCGGAAAACCAATGAGCAGATGATCGAAGAAGTCCGCAATATCGTCGCGCTTCGCAACGAACAGTTTCCGGGCGTGCAAATCGAGGCAGGCATTTCCGTTGCCTTCGGCTGCACGATTGCGGGCACCGTGAGCGACGATCAAACGATGCGCATGTGCCAGGCAATGGCCAAGAGCGGCGTCGACGAAATTGGCCTCTCCGATACCAGCGGCTATGCGAATCCGGCACAGGTTCGCCGGCTGTTCCGTCGGTTGCAATCGGAATTCGGCGCGAAGGCTGGCGGCGCACATTTCCATAACACGCGCGGACAGGGTTTAGCGAACGTCGTCGCCGCGCTCGAGGTCGGTGTGACGACAATTGATTCGAGTCAGGCCGGCCTGGGCGGCTGTCCTTATGCGCCAGGCGCCACCGGCAACATCGTGACCGAGGATCTGGCGTTTCTGCTCGAAGCGATGGGCTACGACACCGGTGTGGACATCGACAGGCTCATTGCCGCGCGCGCCATTCTCGCGGAGGCACTGCCTGGCGAAGCGTTATATGGGCACGTGCAGGACGCGGGTCTTCCAAAGGGATTCGCGTATGCCGATGGCCGCGCGCCCAGCGCGCCGCAACCGGAAGGCTGCCTGACTGGAGTAGCGCAATGAGCGACGTGCAAGCAAACCAGAATCTCCCGTATGGCAGCGTACGCGTCGTCGAGATGACGCACATGGTGATGGGGCCGACATGCGGCATGGTGCTGGCGGACCTGGGCGCGGAAGTGATCAAGGTCGAGCCTGTTTCCGGCGACAGCACACGTCTTTTGCGCGGTTCCGGTGCGGGCTTCTTCAGCACGTTCAACCGCAACAAGAAGAGTATCGCGGTCGACGTAAAAGATCCCCGCGGCGTGGAGATCGTTCACAAGCTTCTTGCCGGGGCGGACGTGTTCAGCGAAAACTTCAAGAGCGGCACGATGGATAAGCTCGGCCTCGGTTACGCCGCGCTGTCCAGGCTCAATCCGCGTCTTGTCTACGTGTCGCATAAGGGCTTTCTGCCCGGCCCGTACGATCATCGCACCGCGCTCGACGAGGTCGTGCAGATGATGGGCGGCCTCGCTTATATGACCGGACCCGACGGCAGACCGTTGCGAGCAGGGACGAGTGTCAACGACATCATGGGTGGAATGTTCGGCGCGATCGGTGCGATGGCAGCGCTGGCTCAACGCGAACGCACGGGACGTGGTCAGGAAGTACAGAGCGCACTGTTCGAGAACAATGTATTTCTCGTCGCCCAGCACATGATGCAGTACGCGGTGACCGGTAAGGCCGCGGCACCGATGCCGAGCCGCATTTCAGCATGGGCGGTCTATGACGTGTTCTCGGTCAAAAACGGCGAGCAGATCTTCCTCGCGGTTGTCTCGGATACGCAATGGCAACTGTTTTGCGACGCTTTCGGGCTTGCAGAACTCAAGGCTGACGAGCGGATCGCTTCCAACAATCAGCGTGTGCAGGCCCGTGAATGGTTGTTGCCGCAGCTTCGAAAACATATGGAAGCGTTCTCGGCTGCCGAGATCAGCGCAATCTTCGAGCGCTGCGGACTGCCGTATGCGCCGATCACGAAACCGCAGGATCTGTTCGATGATCCGCACCTGCTCGCTACCGGCGGACTCGCCGAGGTGACTTTGCCGCCCGACGCAAGCGGCGCAGGGCAGGCTATTGCGACGCGGACTGCGCTGCTGCCTTTGACGCTTGGCGGTGAGCGTCTGCACCTGCGTGCGGCGCCGCCTTCGCTGGGTCAGGATACCCAGGCGCTGCTGACGGGTCTCGGCTACACGCCGGAGGATCTCAGGCAGTTGACCGAGGCCGGGATCGTCAAGTGTCAGGACGCTCAGCCTGGCGATGCGTCGAACCCATCGGCGAACGAACTCGCCAGCGCCTGACGTTGCAACACCCACAAAGAATCACCGAGCCGCAGAGGCCACTGAGCCTTCTGCGCGCCTTGATTCGTCTGGAGACGAGACATGACATCCATTTCATCGAACACCACGACAGGCAGCGTGGTGGCTTCCACCGTCGAGCAGTCTGCGGTTAGAAAAGCCGCGTGGCGGTTCATTCCGCTACTCGCGCTTGCGTATTTCTTCAATTATCTTGATCGCACCAGCGTCGGTTTCGCGGCGTTGACGATGAATCACGATCTTGGCTTGAGCGCCACCCAATTCGGCTGGGGTGCGGGCATCATGTTCGCCGGGTACTGTGTGTTCGAGGTTCCGAGCAACCTGGCGCTATACCGCTTCGGCGCGCGACGCTGGCTTGCCCGCATCATGATCACGTGGGGCTTTTTCGCAGCGGCAACCGCGCTCGCCGTGGGGCCAAAAAGCTTCTACGTGATCCGGCTGCTGCTCGGTATCGGTGAGGCCGGCTTCTTTCCGGGTGTGATCTTTTTTCTCGCGGTCTGGTTTCCGGCTAGCTATCGCACTCGCGTGCTCGCATGGTTCACCGTCTCCACGCCGCTGTCGTCGCTCGTCGGTGGTCCGCTGTCCGCGGGACTGCTCCATATGGACGGTGTCCTGGGACTGGCGGGCTGGCGGTGGATGTTCATCGTTCAAGGACTGCCCGCGTGTGTCCTCGGTTTTCTGGTACTGAAAATGTTGGCGGACAAACCCGCCGATGCGAAGTGGTTGTCCCAGGAGGAACGGCAAGCTCTTCAAGGCGCGTTCGATCGGGAAGGCGCGTCCGGTCAGAAAAAGAAAAATTTCGTCGCAGCGTTGAAGGACGTACGCACCTACATTCTTGCGATGATCTCCTTCGGCTTCACGATGGGCTCTTACGGCATCGGTATCTGGCTGCCTCAGATGCTGAGGGCTCACGGGATGAGCGTGACGCAGACCGGCTGGATGTCGGCCGTGCCTTATTTCTTTGCCACAATCGCATTGCTCTGGTGGGCAAAGCGGGTCGATCGTCGCGGCGGCCCGATCGCCAATCTCGCCGCAGGGCTTTTGATTGGTGCGATTGCGCTGGGTGTCTCGACGTATTTCCATCAACTGGTTCCGGCCATGACCGGTATTACGCTGGCGTTGATCGGCACGATTGCGGGCCGCACGATCTTCTATACACTGCCGGCCCGGTTCCTTTCCGGACAGGCGGCTGCGGGTGGCCTCGCCTTCATTAACTCCATTGGTGCGCTCGGCGGATTTGCGGGACCGTACCTGGTGGGTTATCTGAAGGACAGTTTCGGTACGTTCTCGGCCGGCATGATTGGTCTTTCGATCGTGCTAGGCATCACGACTTTGCTGACCTTGTCGCTTTATGCCTTTGGCCGCGGGGAACAGGAATGAACAAATGCCCTTCGCCGCGGCGCCGGCAGCTGATTGGCGCTGCCGCAGCATCATTGATTTTCCCCGCTGTCACTCTGCGTCAAGCATTCGCAAAAGAGGAAACGCATTCCGTGAGTACAACCAGCAACTATCTTTCCGTTCGGGCTGACTGGCTCGCTTCCGGCACCGAAGCGGCGCTTGAGCCCGACCTGCCGATCGTCGACGCGCATCATCACTTTTATGATCGTCCGGGCTGGACCTATCTTCTCGATGAGTATCTTCAGGACGCGCAAACGGGCCATAACATCACCGCGTCGGTGTTCATGCAGGGGCTGACACGATATCGCCCGTCTGGTCCTGAGTCGCTGCGCCCGGTCGGAGAAATCGAGTATGTTGCTGGCGTCACGGCGCCTTTGCAAAAAAGCAAGCCGGAGGTTGCGAAGGGTATGGTCGGCTATGCAGATCTTCGCAGGGGAGCGGCGGTTCGCGATGTTCTCGAAGCAGAACTGCATGCCGGAGATGGTCGGTTCCGTGGCGTTCGACATCTCGTTACCTGGGATGCTGACCAGACGCTCGTCAATCCATTGTCGGCGGCGCCTCGAGGGCTGCTGCTCGACTCCGGCTACCGGGCAGGCGTCGCACAACTGGCTCCGCTGGGCCTGTCGTACGACGCATGGCTATTCTTCCCGCAGTTGCCGGAGCTGTTCGACCTGGCGAAGGCCTATCCTGATACGCCTTTCATCATCAACCATTGCGGAGGCGTGGTCCGGATTGCCAGCTATGCAAATCAGCGCGCAGAAGTGTTTGATGCCTGGTCCCGCTCGATGCGTACGCTCGCCCAGTTGCCGAATGTCTTTGTGAAGGTGGGCGGCCTCGGCATGCGCATTAATGGCTTCGAGTTTGAAAAGGGCGAACGTCCGTCGTCCTCGGACGATTTGGCCAAAACATGGAAGCCATGGATGTACACATGTATCGAGGCGTTCGGTGCAGAGCGCTGCATGTTCGAGAGCAACTTCCCGGTGGACAAGGGTTCCTATCCATTCAGCAACGGTTGGAACGCCTTCAAGAAGTTGACTGCGCACGCTAGCGCTGGCGAACGCGAGGCTTTGTTCCGCGGGACCGCGCGCAAGGTTTATCGCCTTACGTGAGCGCGTCGCATGGAGCGGCGGCAGGCGGCAAGCCTGGAATGACCGCTGTCCTTCCGACAGCTGCCTTCGGGCAATCCGTTGCGTATGACCGGATGGGGTCGGCTGCTGCCGAACGTCTGGACTTCGTCAAACGCTGAACTCCTATACCTTTTCCCAAATTCGGCGTAAGGCGCCGACGAACGACCCTGGCGAAGTGTGCCCACACGTCGTCAACGCTTACGTCGGGGGCAACAGATCAGAAAACCGCATCCGTTGTCATTGCTCGCCAGACCGCCAGGCGGCGACGTGACCTGCCCGAGGAAAAGCCCCATGTCGGACGTGCCATCGCCGAAGTCCGGCGCCGGCGATGGAGCGCCCGTTGGCAGCGATCCACCGCAAAGTGACGAACCGGGCCAAGTGTCGATATATCCCCCTGTCTAACAGCCCACCTGCAGTCGGTGTATGAGCCAGGAGGCGGCTCCAGAAGAACCCGGCTAAGGATCTGCTAAGTCTGAGTGTTCAGACTGCAGGTCCGTCACCCGATTTCCGAGGAGCCGCCGTATGACCTACACGTCCGATCGACCGGCGACACGCTGGCTCAACAAGGTGCCCGCGATCACTTTCGCGTTCTGGATCACCAAGATCATGTCGACCACGGTCGGCGAGACGGGTGCCGACTTTCTCGCGGTCAACGCGGGATGGGGACAAGGCGCAACGCGCGCGCTGATGACGTCGCTGCTTGCGATCGCGCTCATCCTGCAGATGCGCACGCGCAGGTACACACCATGGATCTACTGGCTTACGGTCGTGCTCGTGAGCGTCGTCGGCACGCAGATTACCGATCTGCTCACCGACGGCCTCGGTGTCAGCCTCTACATCAGCATGGGCGTATTTGCCATTGTGCTCGCGGCATTCTTCGCGATCTGGTATCGCGTCGAGGGCACCCTGGCGATCGACGCGATCGACACGGCGCGTCGCGAAGGGTTCTACTGGGCCGCGATCCTCTGCACGTTCGCGCTCGGCACGGCCGCCGGCGATCTCGCGACCGAAGCGCTGGGTCTCGGCTTCTCGCTCGGCGCGGTGTCGTTCGGCATCCTGTTGGCTGCGGCCTACACAGCATGGCGAATCGGCGCGAACGCGGTTCTCACGTTCTGGATCGCGTACATCCTGACGCGACCATTCGGGGCCTCGCTCGGCGACCTGCTCACGCAGTCGCGCAGCTACGGCGGGTTCGGCATGGGGGCCGCTTCGACGAGCCTGCTGTTCCTCACCGTGATCGTCGTGCTCGTCGCCGTCGCGCAGATCGGCGCGAGTAGCCGCGCGCGCGTCGAGACCGCCGAGTGACCGTCACGTTTCTTTCACCATCGAATCGAGGATTTTTCATGCGTTATCCCACCACGCTTTCGCGTCTGCTCGTTGCCGTTTCCGTGTGCGCTGCGCTCGGCCTCGCTGCCGGTTGCTCCAGACAGACCGGCAGCGCCGCCGCATCGACCACGGCGTCCGCCGCCGCACAGGGCGGTTCGCCCGCAAGCGCGTCGAAGCTCGGCGACCTCTCCCAGTTCCGCAGGATCGCGACCGATGTGTCCGTTCTCGTTGCCAGGGGCGACCTGGCTGGCGGCAAGACACGCATCAAGGATCTCGAGATCGCATGGGACGAGGCTGAAGCTGGCC
Source organism: Paraburkholderia sp. BR10882 (assembly GCF_040948855.1). Lineage (NCBI taxonomy): Bacteria > Pseudomonadati > Pseudomonadota > Betaproteobacteria > Burkholderiales > Burkholderiaceae > Paraburkholderia > Paraburkholderia sp. BR10882. Next base: position 115,011 of record NZ_JBFPKP010000015.1, read on the forward strand.
TGAAGCCACGCGCGGCCGGCGACTGGCACGTACTCGACAAGGCGATCGACCGCGCGCTCGAAGCGCTGCGCGCCGACCACCCGCAGCAGAGCGACTGCACTGCCGCGATGGACGACCTCCTGCACACGTTCGACACGCTCGCCGGCAAGACCTCGTGACGCGCATGCGAAAATCACAGACGCTGATTCCGGCTATCGCTCGTGGAGTGGAGGCATGCGAATACTGCTTGTCGAAGACGACCCGATGATTGGCGAAGCTGTCCAGGCTGCGCTGAAGGACGCGTCGTACGCGGCGGATCGCGTCACGGACGGCGCGCTCGCGCTGACCGCGTTCGCCGCGCAGCGCTATGACCTGATCCTGCTCGACCTCGGCCTGCCCGGCCGGGACGGCCTCGGTGTGCTGGCCGGCATCCGCGCGAAGGGCAGCGCGGTACCGGTCATCATCATCACCGCGCGAGACGGCCTCGACGACCGCCTGCGCGGGCTCGACGGCGGCGCCGACGATTACATCCTCAAACCCTTCGAAATGGCCGAACTGCTCGCGCGGATTCGCGTGGCGATCCGGCGTCAGGTCGGCTCGGCCGCGCCCGTGATGAGCAACGGCATCGTGTCGCTTGACCCGGCGACACGCGAAGTCGCGGTCGGCGAGTGTACGCCGGTACAGTTGTCGAACCGTGAGTTTTCGTTGCTACGCGCGCTGCTCGTACGCCCCGGCGCGATCCTGTCGCGCAGCGAGCTCGAGGACCGCATCTACGGCTGGGGCGAGGAAGTCGAAAGCAACGCAGTCGAAGTCCTGATCCACTCGCTGCGCCGCAAGCTCGGCAGCACTGTGATCAAGAACGTCAGAGGTGTCGGATGGATGGTGTCAAGAAACGGCTGAAAGAATCGATCCAGTTCCGCCTGTCAGTCGCGCTCTCGGTTGCGATCCTGGTCGTCGCGACCGCGGCGGCGGCCTTCTCGTTCTCGTCGGCGTACGTCGAGGCACATGAATTCCAGGACGACGTGCTGCGTCAGATTGCGACGCTGCTCGATCGTCAGAGCGCGCCGATGCCTGCTTCGCCGACCGGCAGCGCCACACGCACGCCGGAAAGCGACGAAGTACCGCGCGTGATCGTCGAACCGCTGAACCGCGACGGGGCGCCGCTTGCTGCCAGCGACCGGCGACTCGCCGGTGCAGCGACGCTGCCGGACGGTTTCCATACGCTCGATGCGGACGGACAGACGCTGCGCGTGCTGATTCACACGCTCGCGAACGGCGAGCGTATCGCAGTCGCCCAGGATGCGGGCGTGCGGGATGACACCGCGCGCGAAGGCGCATGGCGGACAGCGATGCCGCTCATCATCCTGCTGCCGATTCTGCTGCTGGTCGTCGCCGATCTCGTACGCAAGATGCTGCGGCCGGTCGCGTCGCTGTCGGCCGAAATCGACGCGCGCAGCGAGCACGACCTGCAGCCAGTCGAGACCGATCACCTGCCCGCCGAGGTGCGGCCGTTCGTCGTGGCGATCAACCGGATGCTCGGACGTGTGGCGCAGTCGGTCGATGCGCAGCGCCGCTTCGTCGCCGACGCAGCGCACGAGCTTCGCTCACCACTCACGGCGATGTCGCTGCAGGCGGAGCGGCTCGGCGAGACGGATCTACCTGTTGACGCACGCGCGCGCCTGACCACGCTGCGCGGCGGCCTTGAGCGCAGCCGCAATCTGATCGAGCAGTTGCTCGCACTCGCACGGATACAGGCGAAGACAGCGCGGCCCATGGAACCGGTGTCGGTCCACGCGACCTGGCGGCGTGTGCTCGAAGACCTGATGCCACTTGCTGAAGCGAAGCATATTGATATCGGCGTCGAAGACGGGCCGGATGTGCGAGTGAGCGTCGACAGCATCGAGCTGACGACACTGATCAAGAATCTCGTCGACAACGCGATTCGCTACACGCCAGACAGGGGACGAGTCAATCTGGCCGTCCGGGAGACAGGAAGTCAGGCGCTGTTGACCGTTACCGACAACGGCCCGGGCATCTCGCCGCACGAGCGTGCTCGTGTGTTCGATCCGTTTTATCGCATCCCGGGTAACGAGCAGATCGGCTCAGGGCTCGGACTGGCAATCGTCCGGACGATTGCCGAGCGGATGGGTGCCGAAGTGAGTCTGGCACCCACCGACACGCATACGCAACGCGGCTTGCGCGTGTCGATGCGGATTCCATCGCAATCTCGCTGATCTCGCTGTGAGCGCACATCTTCCCGCCTCCGTCAGTCCGTACCCGGGGTGTCGTCAAGCCTCGGAAGTTTAAATTGACCCGGGCGGCGAGCGCTGATGGTCGCAAAGCCACGGACTTGATGAGCGGCCAATCTGCGATCTGACGTCCTCGTACAGGGAGCAGGGACGTAACTGTGTCATGGATGAAGCGGAACACCACGGCCACCACCACCGGTCACTCCGCAAGCGCGCCATCCTGATCAGAAAAGGCCGCCCTGCCGCGTGTCCCGCGCCGGGGGCAGCGACGCCCGGGCGCGCCGGGCCGCCGCACGTGCGCGACCAGTTCCGCCCTCGCCGCTCAGGAAGCCCGTCCCGCTGCCAAGCGTCAGGCCATCGGATCGATACGAGCCCGACACGTCAGGAGGTACACCACTCCCGCAGTTACCTCACTTGCTGGAGACGGGGGTTTTGCACCGTCTGCCTATGCTGGGAGGTTGGGCGCCGAAAGACCGTTAGTCGCATTTATGGACGGCCATCGCGGTTGGCAGCAGACGGGATTTGACAGTTGCCCGGTAATGTTGAAAAAGGCGCATTCGGTAATGGGCGCCCCGCAGCCGTCAACCATTGCGCACGGCCGCAACGATATTCACAACGGTCGGCAAGCTGTGACGCCCCCCAGCATGGCCGCTACCCAGGCGTCGTGGTCGGCGTCGCGCTGGTGATGGCGCGTGAGTCGCCGGCAAGAAGCGGAGCATCAATCAGAAAGATGAGCGGCTGACGGGGCACCGTGAATCGTTCAGACTGGCCTGGTCTGCGAAACACCGGCGAGATGCAGGATCTTTGCTGCGACCCTGCGGAAAAACGCGTCGTCCCGTTCCTTCTGGGCAGCATCATCAGCGACGCGATGCTCGATCAGAATGCCGCGGCGCTTCATGATTTCCTGAGTACGCAACTTGCGCTCGAGGTAGTCAGGATCGTCGGCGCCCATCGTCTCGATGACGATACGGTGCAGCCGTGCCGCAACGCCAACCGCTGCCACCGATCGGAACGTCAGTTCAAAGTCGGGGCGGCACCACTGGCTCGGCGCGTCGGTCCGCCTCACCTCCCGGTCAAAGAGCGGTTTCCAGAGCGTCACGTCAACGCCGTGCTTTTTGACCCACGCCATGACGTCGAACAGCAATTTCAGCGTGACTCGCTCATACCGGCTGTCCAGAGGTACGGGGCGCGCAAACGAATACGCATGCTGCGCGAACGCTTCCCGAACGCGCGCGTTGCCGTCGCGATCGCGGTCTACCACGCCGAGCACCCAGTAAGGGGGCTGCGTCAGTCGCTGATCGCGGCCTCCGGCGCGGATACCCTTTTCCGGGCGAAGAATGCACTCGCCCATGCTCGTTTTCTTGATTGCAGCGCCTGCGCGAAGCTCGTCGGCGACGAACAGCAGTAGCGCACTGCGTGCCTTCTTTTTCGGCCATACCAGGGCGTCGACCTCTGTCATCTTCTCGTTGAGATGTGTCCATGGCTTGAAATAGAGTATCTGCGAGAGTGATAGCTGCGGGCTCAGCGCCTGATCTGCTGCATATGCCTCGAGCCGCTCCCACGTTCTGGACTTGTCATTTAACGCGTCGACGTGCAGCCGTGCGAACCCGGCGTCGTCAAGAAGCGTGTGCAGGATGCGTCCGAGCCGCGGCAGGCGGCGCCCCCTTTCGCCAACGCCGCCCCCTGATCCCGTCGAGCCGCCCGGTCGTGCCGCGCCTTCATTCAGATCATCCAGGTAGTCAAGCGCGTCGCCCACTGGTCTGAGCGGATTGTGCTGGCCAGGGCGCGCGCAATCATCGTCCGGCTCAACGTCTTCCGGCTCCGGTGTCTGCCGGAACGACGCCAGGGCGCAGTGGTGCTCGCCGTATTGATGCATGCGCACGAAATGACGCGGGCCGTCTTCACGCATCCGAGCGGTCAACCGCGGCCGGCCACCGGGTGCTCTGACGCAGTCGCACTCGAGCCACAGACGCACATGTCGTCCGTCGTGCATCTCTTCGAGCACGGCTTCCACGAGTCTGACGTCCTCAGGCCGCACTTGCTGTCCGTCGCCGCAGAACCGCCGCACAGCTGCAGCTTCTTCAGCACTCAGATGTCGCCTCACCGTCCCGGGGTGATCCCGCTCGACAAGTTCCATGTTGCGCTCAGTGTGAGAGTCGGACGAGCATTGCGAGGCTGTGCACGCGCAGGAGCGAAGCCTTGTAGTCCAGAAACCCGCCATGCATCTGGCGGGCGAACGGTGGGATGGATACAGCTGCGCGTGTAGCCGTGTCTGATACAAGCGGTGCCAATGGTTCGGGGCGCGAACGACAGCCGTTGAAGGCGGACGATGCGTGATGACTGACTGCTCATGCGCACAAGACCGTCTTCGGCAAGAGTGCAAAGCATGTCGTTGATCTGCACCATCGACGTATCGAATCGCCTGGCCAGCTCGCCCGCAAGGTACTCGCGGCTCGACTCCATGATCTCAAGCATTCTTGCAGAATTGAGTTTCATCGGACTCCCCAGGAACAATGCTGAGAATATACTGCCGTCGCCAGGGTCCCGTCGCCGCCCGCGCATGAAAAGCCCGAAGTGCACAGCTGGGAGCACGCCAATTTCGTGCTCACGGACATCGCGCACGCCGACGCCTTTGCGAAGATGCGCATGCAATTCCTTTGGTGAAAAACTCCTGGTGCGCCCAGACGCACGTGCCACCGGTCTGTCTGCAAAGCAGCGCCGAGCGCGCTCGTTGGCGGCGGCTGCCGGGTTCTCCAAGGGGTATCCCCTTGGAGCACGCTATATGTAGACGGAAATGCGTCAGCATTTCCGTCTACATATACGTCGTGCCTCGCCCCGCAGCCAAGCGCCGGTCGATAGATCACGCATGGGCCGTAATGAATCGACGCTCAATCATTTCTGGACGGCCTGCGGATCATGAAAGATCGCATACCTAACAGATAGGATGCACCTTTCGATCATTCGCGGCATACTGTGTCCGTTCCCCCTGACGTGAGCGCTCAAAATGGACGCCCTGATTGCGGTACAACGCGCGCAACGCCTCGACACCCTCGCGGCTTCGTCCGATGGCCGGTCCAAGACCGCCCAGCTTCGCGACGTGTTCGAGAGCGTTGAACGTGCCATTCGCTCGGGCGTCCGGTACGCCGCGATCATCCAGGAACTCGCCGCAACCGGACTCGTCTTCACCTATCAGACCTTTGCTCTGACACTCAAAAGAATCCGGCGCGAACGGGGCATCGTGTCCCGCCTCACGCGCGCGTCACAGGCGGAAACTGGCCCGGCAGTCAGTCGCGCTCCCGCAGACGTGCCAAGGCAGGCGGCTAACCCGGTAGCAGCCGAACGCGGTGTGCCCGACAGTGAAACTGGCGTGGCCCCGGCTGTGGCGGCCGCGCGCCCCGCGGTGCGTGAGCGGCGCCCGATTGCGCCTGTCGGTGCAAAGCTGCCCGACGACTGGCTCACCGCAGAACTGACGCTTGAGCAGAAACACCTGTTGACGCACGAACAACGCATAGCGCGCGCAGATGCCAAGGTCAAACAGTACTGGCCCAACCCGTTCGACCCGGTGCCCCCCGAAAAAGACCAACCGGCATGAGCGCCGGTAATTTGACCCTGCATTCGCACGTGCAATGAAAAACCGCCCGGACTTCCATCCGGACGGCTTCGTGTGGACTACTCGAATGCGCGCGACGCGCGCTCAGTACGGCGCGTCTTCCTCCTCGCCAGGCGAGGCCTGCGCTTCGGACACTCCGTCCGCTTCGGCTGCAGCGGCGTCGCCGTTTTCGTCGTATTCCTCCTCGTCATCCTCGTGGTAGCCGTACGTGACGCGCTCCGGTACCTCCCGGTTACGCAGCACTTCCGGCAGCCAGCCCGAGTCCGTCATGCGAAGTTCCGCCGTCGTCGCTGCAGCGTCCTTCTTCATGCCGCGCACTTCGCTTGCCGCCTGGGGCGATACGCTTTCGCCCACAACGGCAGCAATCCGGTCTTTCGCCACGTGTTCGAAATACCCGGAGCGCGTCGGCTTCCAGTAGCGCGAAAGATCCACCGCAAGCGTGTTCGAGATCTCGTTCACCGCGTGCGGGCGGTCTGCGCTGCTGATCCCGTCCACCGTCGCCGCCACGCAGAACGCGAAGAGATTCGACAGCACGTCCTCGCCCTGTTCCAGCAGCCATGGCAGCAGGTCTGCCGCGCGCCTGGGCAGCATGCGTGACCACTTCTCGCGTTCGCCTTCCAGTGCCTCCCAGGCCACGCTCTCGCCCATGTCGTCGGCATTCGATACCAGCGCCTCGCGCGTCGTGTGCACGTCGATCCTGACCGCGTAGTCCAAATACGCGCGCCCGTACACGTCATCGAAAACGACCGGAATCATGCGCTGCATCAGCACAGCAAGGGCTACGGTCGGTTGCTGCGCAAGCTCGATCTGGACGGCGGCGGTACGGTGCGCGGTCAATCGTTTGCACAGCTTCTCTCCGTGCAACGGACGCTCCTTCGGTGCGCGCGCCGCACCTGCGCTCACCGCGTGCGTTGCGCGTGCCTGCGCAGTCGGTGCCTCCTCGCGTCGCACCAGCCCCCGCTCAATACAGACTCGGCCCTCGTCATCGAGATAGACATATGCGCCTGCCTGCTTCATCTCTTCCGGGTCGAACGCCTCGAAGCGCTCCGCGTACTGGTCCACGGCAAACGTCGCCGCCGTGGCCTCAGCCTCCAGACGCTCGCCCCGTTCTTCGTCCGGCTCACCGTCCTCGTCGTTGTACGCGTTTAGCGCGGCCTGAGCGGCGTCGGTCGTTGCGGTGAGCGCGGCCAGTTCGGCTTTCTCGTCCTTCGTCGGCTTGCGGGTGGTCGAGCCGATCCGGCCACAACGCAGGATCTCCATCGCCGGGTATTGCGTCCGTGCCTCGATCCATTGCCAGCCTTCCCTTCCGACCGCCTGGGATAGCTCGATCAGCCGTTCCGTTGCGAGCCGGTGCAACAGTTCGGCATCTTCCAGGTATCCCGCGTTTGCGTCGTCGCTGAACAGGTCGCGCCTCACGCGTCCGCCTGCCGCCTCGTAGGCGTCCAGGCCAACAAACCGCGCCAGGGCGCTTTCGCGTGCATCGATTGCCGCGAGCGTGATGGCCTTGCGCAACTCGTCCGGTCGCCGCTGCCAGCTATTGACGGCTTCGCCCCATACGCGTTCCTGCGTCGCGCGGTCATCAGCCAGGGCCAGCACCTTCGCCTGTTCGTAGTCGAGCCTGTCATTACGCAACAGGTCGAGCAGTGACGGCGAAAGGTTGGCGATTTTCAGCGCGCGGCGTACCGCAACATCCGGCACCGCGAACAGCGCTGCGATATGCGCCACGCTCTTTCCTTCCTCCATCAGCAGCCGGAATGCCACGCACTCATCCGCCAGATGCATCGCCTCACGTTCGCGGTTTTCGATTAGCGACGCGGCGACGGCTTCGCCCTCGCTGACGATCAGGACAGGTACTTCGTAGTCTTTAGTAATCCGCCCCTGCTCAACCAAAAGGTCGAGTGCAGCCAGGCGGCGCTGGCCCGCGCATACGCCAAGTTTCGGCAACTTCGCGCGGCCCTTCATTTCATGCACGACGAGGTTCTGCATCAAGCCTTTTTCGCCAATGGTTTCGGCCAGGGCTTCGATGCCGGTCGGCGCTTTCTTGCGAACGTTCAGGGATGACAGGCAAAGGCGGTTGTATGGAACGTACTGAATTCCACCGGCTGCGTTCGAGGTGGGTTCGGTCATCAGATTTCTCCGGTTCGGCCATCGCTTCATTGCGAGGCACAACTCTATTATATAGGGCTTTTAGCCCTTATAATGGCAATTGAAAATATGATTTATCATCTATTTCAGTATACACATCCAATCAAAAAGCCGTAATCACTCATTGATAGTTAGGGCTTTTAGACCTAATATAAACGTGTGCCTCGCAATGAAGCGATGGCCGAACCGGAGAAATCCGATGACCACTGAAGTTCAAAACCGCGTTACTTCTTCTGTCGTTCCCGACGAGTTGCGCCTGAAAGTGCTACTGCGCTACCTCGGTCGTCACTACCTCACAGGGGAATCCTTGGTGTATGACTGGGCCGCTCGTCTGTGCAGCAGATACGAGGGAGGTTTCTGGCATTTCTTCTCCCTCTCCAATGACGGCTTTTACATGGCTCCGGCCGATTCGGGCCGCGTGCATGTGCGCTGGCATATGAACGGCTACAGCGACATGATGGGCGCGGATGCCTTCGGCATTACCGTCACCCTCTTCGCCCTCTGTCACCTCGCGGAAAAGACCCTTGATGACACGATCATCGAGCGTTACCACCAGTTGCGTGAGTTCGCCACGCAGCACGTTGAAGCCGCGAACATCCTGCGCGCCATCGACTAACCGACCGGCCCCGGCCCCCGGGCCGGGTTGGCTCCTTCATTGGGGAATCAAATGAACAAGCTTACAACTCGTTTTAGCGGGAATGCCGTCGCGCTGCGTTCGCAGCATCCTCTGACGAATGACCAGATTGCAGAGGTTGCGCCTTCCATTCTTGCCCACACCGCGCACGAAAGCCGTTCGGCGCGCTACAGCTACATTCCGACAGTCGATGTACTCGACGCCCTGCGCAAGGAAGGGTTTCAGCCTTTCATGGTCTGCCAGACCCGAGTGCGCAATGAAGACATGCGCGATTTCACCAAGCACATGATCCGCCTGAGGCATGCCGACCAGATCGGCGGTCGCGAAGCCAACGAGGTTATCCTGGTCAACTCGCACAATGGCGCATCGAGCTACCAGATGATCGCCGGAATGATTCGCTGGGCCTGCCAGAACGGCATCGTATGCGGCAACGTGACGAACGATATCCGCATCCCGCACAAGGGTGATGTGATTGGCGAGGTCATCGAAGGCGCATTCAAGGTGGTGAAAAGCTTTGATGAGACGGCAGCGCAACGCGAAGGGATGGCGGCAACGGTGCTCGATGAGGGCGAACAGGTCGCCTTCGCCCGCGCAGCGCTCGCGTTGCGCTACGACGAGGGCGCGCCTGTGCCAGTGACGGAACGGCAGATTCTCGCGCCGCGTCGCGTCGAGGATCAGGGCTCCGATATCTGGACCACCTTCAACCGTGTGCAGGAAAACATGATTCGCGGTGGGCTGCACGGTCGGAACGCGAAGGGCAAGGCGACCACGACCCGAGCCGTCGCGGGCATCGATCAAAACATCCGTCTGAATCGTGCCTTGTGGGTGCTGGCTGACGAACTGCGCCGCCTGCGCGGCTAACCGGATCGCCCCGGCTTTGCGGTCGGGGCGCACCCAGAAAGGGGATCTCACATGGATCTGCTCAACACCCGTCCTACGTGGCTGTCCGCGCTGCTGCCGCTCCTGGCTGTTTGGCAGTACGGAGACCGTGACATCGTTCGCGGCGAACTATATCGCATGGCCCTGTCGGCTGACGCGGCGGCACAATCCGCCGATGCGCTCCGGCGCATTGCCAGCATGCTCGATCACAACGGCAATCCGGTAGAGATGCGTCGCGAGGAATTGCGCGCCATCGCCCGCGTCGCCCTGGCTGGTTTCGAGCGCGTGCCACCCTACGCACCTGTTGCCACGCTCATGGAGCACGACGGGAATCTGCATTAAATTTTGACATCCTTAATAATATTCAACGCCCGCGTAGAAATCGCGCGGGCCCGTGACGCAACCATGACTACCGTCTTAACCATTACTGAAATTGAACAGGCAATCAACTACTGGTGCGCACAGGAATCGCGTGGCCAGGGCGGGGCGCTGTGTGCGAAAGCGCGCCCCCTGGCTGAAGTGTACGGCCTGATGATCTACGAGCGCGCCACGTCTGTAGCGGTGTCGCGGCTCACGCCCGAACAGGTCGACGCCGTCCGCAAGGCGCTTGGAAACCAGCAACCGCCACCGTGTTAGCCTCGCGATCTGTCGCGACGCTAACCGAACTGCCGCGCGCTGGCGTCCATCCCCCTGCAGGCCAGGAGGTTGGATAATCGCGGGAGCATCGCGCGCGCCGCGCGCCCGGATCGAGGCGCACGGGGTCCCCGATGGCCGCATCGTCGGACATGGGGAGAGCGCCGGCGCGCCGCGTAAGCGGCGGGACGATCCGGTACGGCCCAGGCCGACCAGCCCGGGTCGTCAAGCGTCCGCAGGGCGCGTGTATCCCCCGCGGCGTAAGCCGTGGGGGCTGGATAATTACGGGAGTATCGCGCGCGCCGCGCGCCCGGATCGAGGCGCACGGGGTCCCCCATGGCCGCGTCGTCGGACATGGGGAGAGCGCCGGCGCGCCGCGTCAGCGGCGGGACGATCCAGTTTAGCCTAGGCAGACCATGGGCCGGGGTCGTCAAGCGCCCGCAGGGCGCGTGTATTCCCCGCGGCGTAAGCCGTGGGGGCTGGATAATCACGGGAGCATCGCGCGCGCCGCGCGCCCGGATCGAGGCGCACGGGGTCCCCCATGGCCGCGTCGTCGGACATGGGGAGAGCGTCAGCGGCGGGACGATCCGGTTTAGCCCAGGCAGACCATGGGCCGGGGTCGTCAAGCGCCCGCAGGGCGCGTGTATTCCCCGCGGCGTAAGCCGTGGGGGCTGGATAATCACGGGAGCATCGCGCGCGCCGCGCGCCCGGATCGAGGCGCACGGGGTCCCCCGTGGCCGCATCGTCGGACATGGGGAGAGCGCCGGCGCGCCGCGTCAGCGGCGGGACGATCCGGTTTAGCCCAGGCAGACCATGGGCCGGGGTCGTCAAGCGCCGCAGGGCGCGTATTTCCCCCGCGGCGCGAGCCGTGGGGGCTGGATAATCACGGGAGTATCGCGCGCCGCATGCTCGGATCGAGGCGCACGGTGTCCTCATGACCGCAAGTCGAACATGGGAAGAGCACCGGAGCGCCGCGTAAGCGGCGGGACGATGCGGTAGAGCCCAAGGCGGCCACCAACCGGGGTCGTCAAGCGCCACAGCGCGCATGTTTCCCCCCTCGGCGTAAGCCGTCGGGACTGGATCGTCACGAAGTACATGGAAGAATTAGCGGTTCGAGGTAAGGATGAGCTATCAAATTGAAATCCGGGCCGCCTGCCTGCGATCGGCGGAGGACGGCTGGGAACAGCCGAACGGAGCCGAAATTCAGGAGGTTATCCGTCGCACCGGCTTGCCGGGACGCGCGGTTGCGCGTTATCTCGGCTTGTCAGAATACGGCGGTCGGCAGGTGCGCCGCTGGATCAGCGAAGACGCCGCAATCCCTTACTCGGCTTGGGCCTTGTTGTGCGACCGGGCCGGGCTCGGGTGTATCTGGCGCCCAGCAGCAGACCGCGCCGGGCTGGATCCACTCCCATGACCGTGCATGTTTCGCCCGCGCAGACTCGAGGGGATGCTTTCTAGATGCAGTTGGCAATCGGGAAGCGGGAACTGGAAAGCGGGCGGGTGATGCACGAGCTCGTCAACGCCCGCCGCGCGTCGACGAACTGCGAGGCGGAAATCACTCACCTGCGGGTGACGACCCACAAGATTTGCCGCATGTGATCCATCACGCTTGAAACAGGCAGGTCGGCAGTATTCTTGCCTGACTGGGCGCCTCGGGCCTCCTGCTTCACGACGCGCGGGTTCGGTAACGCATAGCGGCGATCGCACCACGGTGCGTTCCAACAGCTATCGATCGATCCCTGCTGATGCCAACTATGCTGATGCGGATTTTCGCTTGCACGCGATGCGAAATCTCAGCTAGGAAAATCGCCATTCTATTTTCAATGCCATTCGATCAGGTCTCTCACGCACCCGACCTATAACTCGGCAATCCGGACGAATTGTTGCGGAAGGTGAATACCCGTCATAAAGCGAGATCGAGTGGAAGATCGATATGCGCGCTACCCATCAACCGGTCTGTCTCCAACTCAATAGGCAAAGCGTGGAGGTGCATCCGCGACGCGGCCACCTTCAGCTGCCGCACGAGAAGCATGGTGGTGAAACGGTCTCGGTTAACGCAACAACCGCGAATGCGAGCTAGCGAGCTAGCGGGAGATGCTGAGCAGGTCTACAAGGTGTAAAGCCGAGAGCTCGCGTACCGTTAAGCCTTGGAGGCGGCCTTCGCTTTGGTGCGCAGAAACACGAACGAGTAGAGCGCAAAGGATAGATCCTTATGCGCCAGCACGTCCGACTCATGAATCGTCGCCGGGTTGAGCTTCACCCGCTTGATGGCCAGTTTACCGGCCGCGGAGGCGATAAAGGAACGCATGAAGTCTTTTTGCGCCTTACCGTCCGCCTTGTGATACGCCTCACGGCCGAGGTCAGCATTCTCGACGGTCTGTGTTTTGCTGCGCTCCTCTGCCGCCGCAGTGCTTGCGGCGACGGCCGCTGTCGCCAATTGCTTCGCGCTGAACTCCACCCTCTCCTGTTCCTGCTGCTGTTGCTGTACCGTTAGCATTTTGCGATCAGCGTCCGATAGCTTGTAGCCGTCGGTGATAGCTTTTAGCAGGTAGGCGCCCGGACTCTTCTTGACTTGGCCGGAGTCGACCTTGGCGCGGGTGTATTCGATCGCCTGAAGAATACGCTCATCCGACCACACGGCGCGGTTTTGCGAGATGGTGTTGAACTGCTTTTCTGTGAAACCGAATTCGTTCTTCAGCGTCGTGTATATCTCTTGCGCGCCAAGCAGGCTCGCTCGAACGGCCCCAGCGGTTTCCTTTCGCGTCAGCCTGAAACGAATCCGGTCAATCTTTTTCGACTTCGGGCTCACGGTGCGAGTCTCGTAGCTCAGATCGATGTCCGAGACTGCGTTTATCTGCTTAACCGCCTTGTCGAGGTTGTCGCGTTTGAAATACTTGAATTCGGTTGCAGTCGACGCAGCCTTCCCTGGCCAAGCACGTACCACATCGACTTCGATCCACTCGGTTATGCCTTCCGCCACGTAACCGATGACGTGGTCGTAAATGGCTCGAGCATAGGTAAGCGTAAAGGCAGAGGTGATTCTCAGACTCAACCAGTGCGACTTTACCGGGTCCTTGATGTGCGGAATGAGCGGCTCAGGAACCGCAAAAGTGATGCGCCCTTTGTCGATACCCACGATACCGATGAGCTGTACGGACACCCACTTCTCGTCCTCCGCGGACGTACTGCCAGGGGGCGAGGCCGAAACTTGAATTAAGGCTTTTTGAGCCTCGGACACCACTGTTCGCAGGTGCTTGTAGTTGTAACTGTCATAACGCATGAGCCATCGGAAGTAGCTCAGCTCGACGTCATAAACCTTCGGGGTGGTCGGCTCCTGCGCCACGATGAAGTGCGCTGCATCCAGGAATCGCCTGGCTGTAATGCCAACATCGGTAATGTCGATAAAAACGTTGTTACGCTGATAGCCAATCTCCTTCGTCGATTCGTTGATTGGCGTATCGGTGGCGAGCATCTCCTCGAACAGCTCAAACGACAGCTGGCGCGAGGTTGCGCGCGTCATGATGTTGTTTGCCATCGAGGTGCCTGTCCCTAGTTGCCGGTCGCGCAGACTGTAGCACACGTAGGTGAGATGTCAAAACAAAAAGACTCACCATGACGGGGACCGTTTCAACAAATCTGCTCACCTTCCTCTAGGCACATGTCCGTTCAACAAATCTGCTCACCTTTCTGCTTTCGAGAGGCAGAAAGCCTCGGGGCGACGGTTGTATGTTTTTCAGAATCTCTTAAAAAGCAAAACGAACGAACAAACTACAGCGAAAAACAAAGATTCTTAAAAACAATGGGTTAGTCCCATGTAGGTGAGCAGTTTTGTGCCTGACGTGAGGACTTTTGTGGACCGAAAGTGAGGAGAAATCCATTGCGAGCGTGAGAAGTTTACCAGCGCAAAGTGAGGGATTCTGTGGCCGCAGATTGACGGTGAGCATTTTTGTTGAATGTTGCACCCGGTTGCGGAAAGCCTTACCTGACGGGGTCCTCGGCCGAAAATCGCTCGAAATGGGTGAGTCGTTTTGTTGAAGCATGGTGAGTGCTTTTGTGGCGCAGCGCAGCTGGGCTGCTCGGTTTACCGGCATGAACCGTAACAAGGCTCGCCGCACGGCAGGTTGCGGTCTGGGCATCTGTGGATAAGTCGATAGCCGGTGGACGATGGTGAGCACTTTTGTAGGCAAGTTGCCGTCGACCCTGCGTTCAACGCTTACGTTATGGGCTGCCGGGCGACTTACGACCAGGCTGCGGAGGAGGTTTCTGAGGCAAAGGTGCCTCGCGTTGTGTGCCAAGGCGATATGCCTGCAATTGGATGGTGAGAGAAATTGTTGAAAGTGCGAGGCAGGGCGCATCAATTGGCAGATTTCAACAATTCTTCTCACCCACCTTCACCCCTCCTCCACCGACTCCTCCAGCGAATTTCAACAATTTTTCTCACCATGAAACGTCGGAATGCTTGCGCACGAACCGCCAATTCTGGCCCTTCCGTTGCTTCGTTCGATCTTTTTGTGTTGTTTTCCAATGGGTTAGGTGGAAAATTTAAGAAACTTACTATCTGGAAGCGATTTTTCTAATGTTTTCGAGTATTCTACGCTTCGTCCCGATTTCCGGTGAAAGTGTAAAAACCATGTCTAAAGCCGAATTTCCCGCTATCACACGCAAGGTTCCCCTGGCGAAGATTGCCAAATTTGCGAAAAAACTGGACGGGCTGACGGCGGAGCTGCGCGAGCAAATCCTCACGCCGAGGCCGCGAAAGGCGCCGCCAAACTTTACGACTGCCGAAGTGGCAGACCTGTGCGGCTTGGACCGAACCAAGCTCCACTACCAAGCGACGCGGGAAGGAAGCGCGTTGCCGCCGGGCGTTGCGCACGGCACGGGCCGTAGCCGCCTGTTCACCTTGGCCGAGGCGCGTACCTACGTACAACAGTTGTCGGAAATCTATCAGTCGCCGCTCGTGACTGGTCGCGACGCCGACGGCAAGATTCTTCTGGTTGCCAACTTCAAGGGTGGGTCGACGAAGACAACGACGACGATGTGCATCTCGCAAGGGTTGTCGTTGCGCGGACGGAAGGTGCTCGTGGTTGACTTGGACCCGCAGGCCTCTCTGTCCGAACTCTGTGGACTCTATGCCGAGAACGAGGTCGACGAGGATTCGACCGTTCTGCCTTTTATCTATAACGAGGAGATGGAAGGCGGACTGGAATCTGCCATCAAGGAAACTTACTGGGACGGGCTGGATGTAATTCCCGCGCATCCATCGCTGTTCAGTGCTGAGTTCTTCATCCCCTCGATGCTTAAGACTCGCCCGAGCTATCAGTTTTGGGCAATCCTGCGCAAAGGCCTGGAGCCGCTGCGCAAGAAGTACGACTACATCATTCTGGACACAGCTCCCTCCCTCTCCTACCTTACATTGAACGCGCTGATGGCAGCTGATTCGATGGTGATGCCCTTGGTGCCGGAGAGCCTGGACTTCATCAGCTCGGTATCGTTCTGGGGGCTGTTTTCGGATATTGCCGCGAACTTCATGGAGAAGGAGTCAGACAAGGTCTACGACTTCATCTCCGTGATTCTGTCGAAGGTGGATACAAGCCCGACGTCGTCAGCACCCATCGTACGCTCGTGGACGCAACGCGCCTACGAAGACTGGCTGACCACCACCGAGATTCCCGCGAGTTCGGTGATGAGCAACGGCGCGCTCGCGCTCTCGACAGTGTTTGACCTCAGCAAATCCGACGGGGTCTCAAAGACGGTGCAGCGTGTACGCCAACCACTGGTTGAATACTGCAGGTGGATTGACAACATGTACATCGACGAATGGAGTCTCGCACAATGAGCAGTATTCGTGACCGTATGGCTCTCCAAACCGCCAACCTCCGGAAGACGTCCTCAATCTCTGACGATGAGATGGACGCGACCAAGCTCGCGGTCGAGAAGCCGAAGACAGGGCCTGGGATGGCAGGGGCGTTGGCAGCCGCACAACTCAAAATTCAAGAGTTGGAAGCGAGTGGTGGCCAGGCAACGATTCCTGTTGCGGAGGTTGTGCCTAATCCATGGCAACCGCGGCGGATCTTTGCCGAGGCCGAGCTTTCGGATCTTGCCGAGTCTATTCGCGAAAAGGGGTTGGTTCAGCCGGTGGCGGTGCGGCGCGTTGATTCCGTCTACCAGCTGGTCGCTGGCGAGCGGCGATTGCGTGCGCACAAGATGTTGGGCATGGAGCAAATCAAGGCGGTCATAGTCGACTGCTCTGATGAGGACATGGTTGTTCTTGCGTTGGTAGAGAACATCGGGCGGTCCAACCTAGCCGATTATGAAATTGCGATTTCGCTGCGTCGTGCGGAAGCAGAGTTTCCGAATCGAAAGCGGCTCGCCGAGTCCCTCGGTATGTCTCGCACCGGACTGTATCAGTTCTTGGCGTTCGACAAGCTGCCTGATTTCATTAAGGATCAATTGGACTTGCAGCCCGCGCTGCTTGGGTGCAATGCTGCAGAAGAAATTGTGTCGGCTATCAAAAAGCATGGCGCTGCCGGTTTGGCTGCGGCAAAGGACTTGTGGCCAGACGTTGTCAAAGGAGAAATTCTTCAGGGACGATATGCTGCCGCGATCGTAGCGCAGGCCACCCGTCAGGGTTCGAGAGCGGCGGCCCGCGAGCGGAGTATCGCGAAGTTCTTTTCGGGAAAGGAACAGGCCGGGAGCATTACGAAGGACGTGAACTCGTTCACCGTCAAAATCAAGACCGGGTCCCTTAGCGAAATTCAAGAGACTCGAATCCGGCAACTTATCAGCGAGCTTTACAGGGAAGAACCAAGCGCGCAGCAGTAATCGAACTTATTGGACAGAAGCCCGCAACTTTGCGGGTTTTTTTCGTCCCCAAAGCGATACGCCCGTAACACTAGAGTGTCGGCAATAAGGGAAGTTACAGGGAGCGCTCGGAGAGCGCGTGCCCGCGAGGTTTCGACGCGCTGAACCCGACATGGCCCCACGGCTCGGACGACGTCGTGCGGTGTCAGTAGTACCGACACTTCGGCCTTTCGTTCCGACCTGACCCGCACCGCACGTTGTACCTCGAACGGACGTCAAGGTGTCAGGATAGCGCCATGGCTCGGGCGACGTCGTGCGGTGTCAGTAGTACCGACACTTCGGTCTTTCGGTGCGGCTTGACCCGCGCTGCACGTTGTACCTCGAGCGGATGTCGAGGTGTCAGTATTACTGACACGCTGAACCTCCGGATAGCGGCCATGGCTCAGGCGACGTCGTGATGTGTCAGTAGTACCGACACTTTGGCGACCTGTGCTTACGCCAACTGCAGGTTAGGTGTTGCCTGAATGAGAATAGGCTTAAACGAGGCCTGCCTGTCTGAAAGACGTTCCGTCGAATGGACCATGTGACGGAAGAACACGCCAAGCAACTCGAACGCCAGTATCCATGGCCTCCAGTGTTCCCGTCATCCTGACTTGAGGTCGATCGCTAGGCGCGCCCACCTAGTGCATCGCCGTCCGCCAAACGCTAATTCAAAGCGCCGCCGCCGGCCCTTCGCCGGCACGGTGTCGGCGACGCCATGCGGGCCCGTGGAGCTTCTGGCTTGGCGTATCAGAGACCCGCCGGTTCAGCGCGCCGGCAACCTTGCATGATGTCGTTGAGACTGACCGGAGAAGGCGGTGCCGGCATTTACCGTGAGCCGTGCGAGGCGATCTGCAAGTCGTTAGCAGCCTGTTTTGCGCGGGGATGGTTGCGCGCAGCCGGCGGTCGGGGCGGCCGAGATGCCGCGGTTCAGTCTTGCCTGCGGTGTGCGGGTGCGAATCGTGGTGTCGGCCCGGAGATGATCGTTTGGCATGAGCAGGAAATATCATTCATCAAGCCTCCACGCCAGCATCAACTAATAACTTCTAGGTGGCGCGCACCGTCCGGCACCGCATCGACCACCAGCCGGCGGTCGAAGGTGCCCAAGGCGCCGTCATGCAGGCGCGCGATCGCGAGCAGGTACGTGTCGGTCACCTGGTCGGTCGCGAGGATGCGGCTCGCGTCGACGTGCTCCCGATCGAGCAGGCTCAGGCCGTTGGACCAAAAGATGTGGCCAGGATGAGCGCGCAGCTTTGCGACGAGTGGCGCGACCGCGGCCGACGTCTCAATTGCTTTCGGGTAGCGCGATGATGCGCACGCCGTTTTCGATCAACGGGCAGGTTGCCCACGCCGGGTGGTTGACCCGACCGAACGATTCGTGTGCAGCTTCGCGCTGTACGTGCCCGGCGTCGAGCAGCGCAATCAGTACGTTGATGTCAAGCAGATACGCCATCAGGGTGCCTCGTCGCGGCATCTGGTTGACGGGTTCGGGCGTGACGGAGCCGGCGGCGTGAGCATGGCAATACCGGCAGGCCGTCGCGCGTGGTGGTTGCGGCTGAAGGGCGCTGCAGCGCCGTGCGGGCGAGCTGCGAGATGACGCGGCCGATCGACACGTGCTCGCGGTCGGCGCGCGCGCGGGCGAGGGCGAGCACGTCGTCATCTATATCGAGGGTGGTTCGCATACAGGGGCCTCCGCAGATACCCGGTTGTTCCACACCCGTCAGGATCGTCCGGTTCGCATCAAGCATCAAACATCATTCAGGAGTCCTTCTGACTTGGGCTGCGTTCTCCGGTAATCTGCGATGAACGACAAAAACGGGTTGTTGAGATCCGCTCTAGGCGGCACTTTGCGAAACCCGATCGCGATGAGGGCCGAAGAAACCTAGGGAACCTTCAGGCGATAATAGGGCCAATCTGTCGTCCCCGTGAAACATTCCATGGCGCATGCCGTGTCGGCGAAAATCGTTGTCTGGCAAGGCTCGCACAGTGATCGCCGAGGAATGTTTCACGAAAAGCAGGGTGCCGGCGCGTGGCCCGTTCGCCATTCCGACCTTGACCGATGGGCGACAGTGCTTTTGTCCCCATTCGCCTGCACGTTGTAGCAAAAAGAACGTAATTTGTAGCGTTCCCGCGCGCCCATGTGTGGTGCATGATCGCTGGGTGGCGGTCTCCGGAAACTGCCGACGGGACGGGCGAACTTGCGGCGGCCGTCACATGACCCATTCCGGCAGCAGAACATTGGCCGGCGCGCGCCGTCGTCAGCGGTACTAGCCGCCTTGCCGGCGGCGTGAAAGACCGCGGGAGCAGTAGATATCCATTTCACATAATGAGAAACAGTTTGTAACCGTTCCACGATTTGAACAGGTTCTTCCTCAGACTATTCGTGTCGTTGAAGTCTTAGGGGAACCAGCGATGGCCTTGTCGAAATTGCAGAGAGCTGCCTTGGCTCCTGGTCGTCTGGCCGAAGTTTTGAGCGCCTACGCGGACCGCACTTTCACGTTCCCGCTTGTCGCGCTGGTGTTAATTGCGTCTATCTGGGCAGTTACCGTTCAACGTATTCACGACGAGGGTGAGCAGGCCCATACCGCCGCGGCCGTCACGAGTTCACGGCTGGCCAGCGCCTTCGCGGCGCACATCGCAAAAACTGTTCACGACGCCGATGTAGTCGTGCAGTGGGTCAGGTATGAGTACGAGCGTTCGCCGGCGACATTTTCGCTCTCCGACTACAAGCAGCGAGGGCTTGTCTCGGCCGATACAGCGTTACAGGTAACGATCGTCGACGCGGCGGGGCAGGTTGTGCAAACAACGACGCCGGACGCGCGCGCCGTGAACCTATCAGATCGGCTGCACTTCCGGGTTCATGAGAAAGGGAACATCGGGCTCTATATCAGCCAGCCAGTGCTCGGACGCGTTTCGTCACACTGGACCCTTCAGTTCACCCGCCGACTCAATCATCTTGACGGTACATTCGCAGGGGTGGTCGTTGTCTCAGAAGATCCAAATTTTCTGACTGACGGGTTCTACAACCTTGATGGCCTTGGCCTCCACGGGATGCTGACTGTGCTGTCCGACAACGGCTATTTGCTATCGCGACTGGCCGGTGGGGCGCCCGCGTCGCCCAATGGGCCACCCGCCTCGGCCTATTCGGCAATGACCGGAGCGAAGGGAAAGGTTGTTAAGGATCCGGTGGATGGCGTTCAGCGTGTAGTTTCATATCGCCATCTGTCTGCGTATCCCGTCTCAGTAGTCGCGGGCGTTTCGGCCGAGGACGCACTGGCTCCGTATCGCCGAGCCAAGGTGCTCTACTGTGCGATCGCCTCCTTTTTGAGCCTGTCGCTTTTGGCTGCTGCTGCTTGGCAGGTGGTAGTGACCTGTCGATTTCGGAAACTGGCCGAGACGGACTCACTAACTGGACTGCCGAATCGGCACCTCATGCTGCAAACCGCGCGCCGATGGATGCGCAATGAAGAACCAGGCATGGTAGGGCTCCTATACGTCGACCTGGATAACTTCAAGGTCATCAACGATACGTTGGGGCATAAGGTTGGGGACGACCTGTTGCGTAACGTTGCCTTTCGTCTTCAAGAGTGTGCGACATCAGAAGATTTGCTGGCGCGGATAGGTGGCGACGAGTTCGCGTACGTCCTGCGAGGCGAGCACGCACTCGCGCACGCCGAACGGATAGCTGTCGATATCATTCAGGCGTTCAAACGTGTATTCGTCATGCGTGGTCACGACTACACCGTCAACGTCAGCATCGGTATTGCCTTGCATAGCGATCCGGATGACAGCGAATTTGGACTACTGTCGAAAGCAGACCTGGCGATGTATGCGGCCAAAGAACGTGGTCGCCAGGGCGGGGAAAGTCGGTTTCATGTCTATACCCGTGACCTTTCGGATCGCGCGCTATCGCTGATCGAGCGACAGCAGGCGTTGCAATACGCAATCACCAATCGTGAATTTTTCGTGCTCTATCAACCGATTGTTAGCGTCGAAGGTACGCTACGCGGCGTAGAGGCGCTTGTCCGATGGAGGCATCCGCAGAAGGGCGTATTGAAACCCGACCAGTTCATCCCCCTCGCGGAATCCTCCAGTCTGATAGTGCAACTTGGTGAGTACGTCTTGCGGCAGGCGTGCCGCGAGTTCCAGGCCTGGCAGGAAGCGAGTGACAACCGGCTCTTTCTGTCGGTCAATGTGTCGCCGGTTCAACTCGCCCGGGGAGGGTTGGCGCACACCATCAAGGAATGCCTTAACGACAATCTGATGGATCCCGATGTACTCCAGCTCGAGATAACCGAAACGGCGGTGCTTTCCGGAAGCCGCGAACTGCGATCACGGCTTCAGGATATTCGCCGACTGGGCGTCAGGGTTGTGCTGGATGATTTTGGCACCGGTCAATCGTCGCTATCGCATCTGACCTCGCAGACCGTCGACGGTATCAAGGTCGACCGGCAATTCACCGAAGCGGCGCCGGGCCAGAAGATGGCAGCGGCCCTGGTTGAAAATCTTGTTCGGCTTGCGCGGGACGTCGGGCTATCGTTGGTGGTTGAAGGTGTCGAGACCCGGGAGCAGGCAGCATGGTTATCGCGTTTCAAGGACGTGTCACTTCAAGGATACCTTTATGGTCGTCCGGCACCGATCACTGAACTAACGGCAATGCTCAAGGTAGGTCAGTAATGTTCGGCTCGGTGGTCGAAAAGTTACCAAATGCTCGCGCGAACGTCGTGTATCAACGACGTGAGAGGGGCGGGTCGGATAGCGTCATTTTGCGCCTGCGGGATTATGGCGAGGGACGCTTGATCCTCGAGCGCGTGATCTCCCGTCCGGATGATGTGAGTCTTACGCTCCTTCTACCGCTGCGGGGCGAGCGGGCGCTGCAGGAATTTTCGGGCGCTGATCCGTGGGGCGACATTCTCGCGCCGGCCTACGATGCGATCAAGAGTGCGTGCCGACAGACGTTCAATGGGAGGAAGCGCCCGCCACGGCGCGTTCGATCCGTGAGCGTCGACGATGTGCTGGCAAGCATGCCTGCCTGCACCAATGAATACGATCTCGCAGCGCTGTTGGATGACCTTTCTAGTTCGCTTGGTGCTGAACAATACTGCATCACCTGGATCGATTTCGATAGTCGTGGCGACAGGGCGGAGCATCGGTATCTCGTCGGATGCGATCCTGCTTGGATGCAGAAGTACGTGTATCGATCGGGCTACATGAATGACCCATTGCTCGAATATGCGAAGCGAAACGCATCTCCGGTAACGACATCTGATCTTCAAAACGGAGCGACAGAACACTGGTTACTTCAGGAAGCGCAGGGCCATGGTTTGTACAGCATGCTCACGTGTCCAGTGCACGAGCCCGCGAGATCGACATTAACAATTCTGCAGGCAGCTGTCGGGGCGAACTGCGCCGATGGCGATGGGATCCTTTCGCGCAATCAGAACAGGTGGCGTAGCGCCGCTGGCGCCCTGTCGGACTGGCGGCTGAATCAGCTGCGCGAGTTTGCAGGACAGTTTCAACTCGTTGGTGAGGAGTTGACCGTGTTGCGTGCCTTATTGCATTGGAAGGACAGCTCTGCAGAGACGATCGCTACCGCACTGGATATGCGTGCGCGCCACGTCAGACAGGTCGTATACCCAAGGATTACTCGAAAAATGGGTGTCTCTCACATCAAGGAAGCGGTAGCACTTGCTTTTAAATGCGGATTGATTAACTAAACAATTGGTCGCGCATATAGGGTTATCACATTTTTCAGGTGTTGGGAATAGAAAATAGAAAGTGGAATTTACGCAGGCTTGTCGGCTAAATTGACTCCAAGTTTGCGAGCCGGTTCTTCTATTCCTGACGATGAAAACTACGATTCTCGCTCGATCCGTTTGCTTCGCGGTAGCGTGCCTGCTGGTCGCTGGTGAGTCACGCGCAGCTCTCGGAGATAAGCAAGTGTACTGGTCGATGGTCACGTCATACCCTGAGGACACCGTATCAGGCCACGGTCTTCGCTCGTTCGCCGAACACGTCGCAACGGAAACGCAAGGTTACATAGCGCCGCACATCCAGTATCGGACAAGCAGGCGCGCGGCACAGCTGGTCGACGACGTACGAGCGGGCGATGTCGACGCAGCAGACATCTTCGGTGGCAATCTGGCCGCCCTCGATCCGCTGTTCGAACTGTCAACGTTGCCATTTCTTGCGCGTAGCGAAGCGGACGCGAAAGCATTGGCGTGCATTGCGGAGCCAGCCTATCGTCGCGTGCTTGCGAAAGTCGGTTTGCATCTGCTGGTGGTGTCGCCCTGGCCGCCCACGGGGCTCTGGTCGCTCACGCCTCTCAAGAACGCGAGCGATATCACGCATCTGAAAGTTCGTACCTATGACGAAACGTCGGCGACCGTGCTGGGCAACGTGGGTGCACAGGCGGCCAGTTTGCCTATGGAGCAGGTCAAGTCGTTAGTTGGCGAGGGTGGTATCAATGCAGTGCTGTCTTCCGGGGACGGATCGGTCGGTAACACCCTCGCCGGCATACTTCCGAATTTCGCTGCAGTTCGATACGCCTTCCCGGTTTCGTTTCTTGTGATGAGCGAGAGCCGCTTCAAAGCGCAGTCGGCCCAGCGGCAGCGGCAAATCACAGCTGCTGCTCGTGGTGTGCAGAGTGCGGAATGGCAAGCACTTCCTGAACGGATGGCGATCAACTATGCGCACATGAGGAATAACGGCGTGGTCATCGAGGATCCGATTTCGCCAGAGCTGCGCGCGACGCTGCAGAACGAAGGCCGGGCTAGGGCGCGCGAGTGGCTGGGTAGGGTGGGGCCAGCTGGTCAGGCCATTCTTGATGCCTACATTAATCGTCAGACTGCTCCGGCCGGCACTGGGTGCCGGCCGGGAGTGGTGGAAACACTCGACGCGGCGGTCTGGGATGAATAAACGAGCCAGGATTGTTTTCGTTGTCGCGGCAGCGAGGTGTGCAACTCGAGGAATGAGGTGTTTGGTGATGGTGCGATTTCGGTTGATACGCACTGCGAAAGTACTGTAAGAGTTGATGTGAGGGAAGAAATGAATGCAAAGTCAATCGATCTGAACGTCGATCTCGGCGAAGGGTTTGAGCATGACTTCGAGCTGATCAAGCTCGCGAGTTCGGTCAACATCGCCTGCGGCTGGCATGCTGGCGACCCTCTGACGATGCGACGGGTCACAACAGAGGCGATTCGACAAGGCGTCGCAATTGGAGCGCACCCGAGCTTTCCTGATCGCGAGAACTTCGGCCGCGCACCGATGTACCTACCGGCTGACGAAGTTTATGCCGGCGTGCAGTATCAAGTGGGTGCGTTGGCGGCTGTCGTGGCGGGCCTCAACGGCCGCCTGGTGCACGTGAAGCCTCATGGGGCACTCTACAACATGGCTGAGGTAAACGACGAGCTCGCCGTCGCCATCGTGCAGGCGATAAAAGACTACGACCCGGGGCTGCTTATCTACGGACTCGCTGGTGGTCTGCTCGTCCGCCTGGCCCGTGAAGCGGGATTGCTTGCAGTTGACGAAGGCTTTGCTGATCGCGCATACACCCCGGAAGGCAAGCTTGTGCCGCGATCGCAGGCGAATGCCGTGTTGGATAGCGATGTAGCGGCGTGTCAGCAGGCGCTGGGCATGGTGCGTGATGGCCGGATCAAGGCAATCGATGGCCGCTGCATCAAAATTCAGCCAGGGACACTGTGCCTTCACGGGGACGGTGCCCACGCTGTGGCGTTTGCGAACCAGATCGGCGATGCCTTACGCGACGCCTGCATTGCTGTCAGGGCGCCGCAGACTACGCGGCACGTTTCGGAGCACGCGTGAAAAGCGAGGTCGCCTAAAAGGCGAGATCGATTGCTTTCTTGACGAGCAACTGATCGACCTGACCGGAGTCGGCGGCACTTTGGTAAATGAGGGCGACCAGTTTGGACTTTTTCTCTGTGTCGATGGGACGCTTTTCAAGCGCGATATCGACCGAGACGAGGACGCGGCACAGCATATGTTCATCGACAGCGCCGTGGCGCATCACACGGGTTCCCGTCACCAGGTACAGAATGTCGAAGCCGCGCTGAGCGAGAGCCGCCAGATAGCCGACATCAGGCAGACGCACGCCCTGTTCGTAGTTGAATTGCGCACGACGACTGACGCCGGAAATTGCATGCATCTCGCCTTGGGAAAATCCGAGCCGTTCGCGTTCCGCAATAAGTCGCGAGCCAAAGGTTTCTGGCATAAATGTTCTTAAAATTGACAAGTGGCACAAACGTGCCTATATTCTGCAAATGTGATCAAACTTGCTCAGTATAGAGGGGCTTGAATGGCACTCAAAACCCTGGAAGAGGTTCGGCATGAATTCGATCGATGCGGCGTCCCGGTATCAAGCTGAGGGAATCAACGCAGACGCCGCCCAATCTATCGTAAGCGGAGTGTTGCCGGAACGGTCCAAAGGCAAGTTGAGGACATGCTCATTGTGCGGCCGCCCGTATCTGACGCAGTACCACCGGAAAGGGAGGGGTAGGCGACGGTGAGCAACTAAAGCGGCGACTTCAAGCGGGCTTCGTTGCTGAAGCTGACGGCACGAACTACGGTCCGCGCATCGCGGCAAACGCGCACGGCCTTCGCTGTTGCCATTGAGTGATCTCCATCGAATGAGAGTGCAGTGCGAATCTTCAGTCGCTATATATAAAGCAGTCCTACTTATATGATAAGGAAACCTGAGTGAGGTCTGTGCGCCAGTCGAAATGGTGTGTGCAGCTCATCCGTATGCGCATCGCACGTCGAAATCGCAACTCGCCGCTTCTTCGACCAGCCAATGCACGAGTTGGCCTGTCGCGGCTTCGTTCGCGTGTGTGATGCTGGACAGGAGAGATAGCAGGAAGGGCTCCCCGGGCCGATGGCGTGCCCGTGGGAACTGACCACATCGGAGGGCACGGAAATGGGCGCAGTTTTCGGGTTGATTCAAAAGGGCGTGTGCGCACTGCTGCTGTTCGTGGCGGTGACGTCTTTCCTTGGCTTCGCGTACTGGTTGGTTGAGCGGCATTCATCGCCGCGTGATCTGTTTGCGGTGGCGATCGTGGGTTTGGGTTGGGCCGCGATCGGCTGCGTTGCCTACAGGCGCGGTTGGCCGCGCGAGAAGCGAGGGGGGTGAGCCATGCGGAACCTCTTTGGAGATCGTCTTGTAAAACGGGGCTCAATTGGCCTGTTGCAGCTGGGCGTGCTCGCCGATTGGGGCTGCGGCGGTCCGGGCTGGCTTCTCGAACACTACGTACGCTGGGTCGACCAGCGGATGCAGGGGCTGTCGCTATCGGCCATTGTTCCGGCCGCTCTCGACTCGGGCATGGGCGGTACGGCTGCAAAGCGGGTGACGCCCCAACTGCCTGCGGTCGCGGTTGCCGTCGCTGTAGGCGTCGCGCGTCGGCTCAGGCGCGACCGAGGCGCCACATGAAAGCCCGCCTCGTGTTTGGGCCCGCAACGGAGCGGTCATGATGCCAGTCGACTTCGCGATGCTCGCGCAGCAATGCGCCCCGGCCGTCTATCCGACCACCCTGCAGGCGCTCGTCAGAGCCGAATCCGGTTTCAATCCCTTCGCCATCGGCGTGGTCGGCGGCCACCTGGTGCGCCAACCGCGCAACCGCGACGAGGCGGTGGCGACCGTGCGCGCGCTTGAGGCGGCTGGCTGGAACTACAGCATGGGCCTGGCCCAGGTCAATCGCGCGAACCTGCGGATCTATGGCCTTACCCCTGAAACCGCGTTCGATCCGTGCGCGAACCTGCGGGCGGGCGGCGCCATCCTCGCCGAATGCTACACCCGCGCGGCCGCCGGCGGACGCGTGCCGCAGGATGCCGTGCGTGCGGCGCTTAGCTGTTACTACAGCGGCAATTTCACGCGCGGCTTCAAACCGGATGTGGGTGGCACGAGTTATGTCCAGCGCGTGGCTGCGAACGTCCCCGATAGCGAAGCCAGCGCTGCTGTCGTGCCGCCGATCGCTGTCGTACCGGAGGGCAAGGCACCCGTTGTGCATACAGCATCGCGCGCAGTAGTGCACCCGGCCCGTGTGCGGCGGGCCGATGACTCAGTGAGCACCGACACCGGGGCCGAGCACGCCCAACAGGTCAATCACCATCCAGCCTGGGACGCCCTGGGCGATTTTTGACGGAGCAGGCAGATGAAGAAGATTCTTCTCGAACCCTTGACCGGCCGTGCCGCGGCTTTGGTGCGTTTGCGTGGCAGGAATGCCGGGCGCATCGGCGCCGTGGTCATGTCGATGGCCGCCCGCGGAGCCCGGGCGGGCGGTGGCCTGGCAGCGGGCACGTCGGCGGCCAACACCTTCACGCTATGGTTTTACGGATTCTGTGGCGTGATGGCTGGTTCGTATCTGCTGTGGGTTGGGGTCCAGTGCTGGTCCAACAAGGCCGACTGGATTCATGACTTCGGCGGCGGCATCGCGAAGGTGGCCGGCGTGGGTTCGGCACTCGTGCTCGCCGGCTGGGCTTTCGGACTCTTCGCCTGAATCACCATGGAAGACGAACGCACGCTGTACCCCTCCTACGCGGGTCTTAACCGTACCGCGATGATCGGCGGCGTCCCGATGTTTCCGGCGCTGATCATCGGCTGTACATCGCTGATCACCAGTATGGTCGGTGGGTTCGTGCTCGGTCCCGGTGGTCTGTTGATAGGCTCGGCTGGTGTGCCCGTCTTCCTGTTTTTCCGGCATGTCTGCGAGACAGATGACCAGGCACTGCGCCTGACGTGGCTGGAATTTCGCTGCTGGCTGGACCGCCGTCGTGTGTCGGTATTCGGCAGGACATACACGCTCGCACCGATGCGGTATGGCCGCGACCTGAACGTGTACACCCGCTCGTTTTCGCGCGGCCGGGACCTTGAGCGCTTCGAGGCGCTGCGTCAGCGCCTGCTTGCGCAGGCAGAGGAGGACGAAGATGAATGACCGCAAGCCTGCGCACAATCCTGCGCTGTCAACAGATGGCGCTGCCAGTGCGTGCACGCCTATTGTGGGCTACGCCATGACGGCTGGTGCTCCCGGTTCGGGCAAGACAATGTATGACGTGTTTCGCCGGCTCGCGGAGGAGCGCCGTCGCATTTGCGGCGCGGACGACATGCCGTACGCGGGAGACGAAGCATGCGCGTGACCAACGAACTGAACCGGCTTGTTACGTCCGCGGAGGACAAGCTGCCGCGCATCGGCCGTCCGGTGTCGGAAACGGTGACAAGCGTCGACAACGGCGGCGCCTTCCTGGTGATGCGCGTGAACGGCGTGCCGTTCGAATCGGTGAGCCGTGGCGAGATCGAAGCACGCTACGACGGCTGGAACCGTCAGCTGGCCGCGATGACGCTGGAGAAAGGTAATCGCCTGTCGCTGTGGACCACGTTTCGTCGGCGCAGCATCTCGTTCGGCGACGAGTACCGCTTCTACAATCCGTTCATCCAGCAGGCCGTCGACAAATACCTGCGGCGTTTCCGCAGGCACGATCACTTCGAGAACAGTTTCTACATCACCGCGATCCTGCAGGGCGACGACCTGGACGAGACGGTGCGCGAGCTCGAGGAGCTGGGCGAGGGACTGATGAAGGCTATCGTTGCCTACGATCCTCAACTGCTCGAAGCATACGGGCACAACGGCATCCTGTTCTCGGAGGCGTATCAGTTCATTGGCGAACTCGTGAATGGCGTCGACGAGCGCGTGCCGGCCACGCAGGCCACCGGACGCGACCTGATCCCGACGTCGCACCTGCACTTCCACTACGACACGGTTGAGATCCGCACCGATCGCTCAACCCGGTTCGCGGTCTGCTACGACCTGAAGGATTTTCCGAAGGCCGGCTGGGGGCAGACGAATCCGCTGCTGTCGCTGCCCGTCGAATTCACCTTCACGCAGAGCCTGGGCTGTCTGAGCACTGCCGAAGCGATGAAGGCGATCGAAGACCAGATCAATCACCTGAGGTCGGTCGAGGACAAGGCGAAACACCAGATCAAGGAACTGGAGGATGCGGTGGCGCTGATCGCCGGTCGGGATCTCGCATTCGGCGACTATCACGGGGCGCTCGTCGTGTACGGCGACACGCCGGAGAAGGCCATCAGCAACGGCGCGTACGTAACCAGTCGGGCGCTGAACGATTGCGGTTTCAAGTTCGTGAAGGCGACGGCATCGGCACCGTTCACG
The DNA here is from genome assembly GCF_040948855.1 of Paraburkholderia sp. BR10882. Classification (NCBI taxonomy): domain Bacteria; kingdom Pseudomonadati; phylum Pseudomonadota; class Betaproteobacteria; order Burkholderiales; family Burkholderiaceae; genus Paraburkholderia; species Paraburkholderia sp. BR10882. The sequence continues at coordinate 144,156 of NZ_JBFPKP010000015.1, forward strand.
TACATGAGCCAGGTGCCGGGATTCAGGACGAAGCCGCGGCCGATGCCGAAATCGACCCGCAGTCTCGCATCGTCGTTTTCGATGCATACCTATTCGGCCGGCAAGGCACGCGGCAATCCGCTCGGCGATGGCTCGGCCCTCATGCCGGTGCAGACCGTTGCGAAAAGCCTGTTCAGCCTGAACTGTCACGCTTCGCGCCTGGATGAGGACAGCGTGGGCGAGAAGGTTGCCGGCCACACGCTTATTCTCGGCTCGACCGGCACGGGCAAGACCACCCTCGAGACGATGCTGCTCGCCTTCCTCGAGCGGTTCGACCCGAAGATCTTCGCGCTCGATCTCGATCAGGGTCTGCGGATCTTCCTCGAGGAGATGGGAGCTGTCTACTACACGCTGCGCGAAGGCGAGCCGACCGGTCTTGCGCCGTTTGGCCTGCCCGAGACGAAGCGCAACCTCGCGCACCTTTACGACCTGGTGGGTGCCTGCTGCCGCGACGAGAACGGCAAGCTCAGTGCTGACGACCAGCGGCAGATCAAGCACGCGGTCGACACGGTCATGAAGCTCGAGAACATCGAGCACAGAACCTTCAGCCGCCTGCTGGAGTCGATCCCGGATACGGGCGACGAGAACGGCCTGTGGGTCCGTCTTAGCCAGTGGTGTGGTGCAACTAACGGTCGATTCTCGTGGGCGCTGGACAACATACCGGATGCGTTGACGAACATTGCCGAGGTGCGCCGGATCGGTTTCGACGTCACTGACTTCCTGAAGAAAGACTATGCCGCCACGGAGCCGGTGCTTGCACACCTGCTGTACCTCAAGGACCAGATGCAGAAGAGGGGCGGACTGCTCGCAACGGTGATTGCCGAATTCTGGCTGCCGGCCAGCTACCCCACCACGCAGGAGCTGATCCGCAAGTCGCTCAAGACGGGCCGCAAGGCAGACGAATTCCTGATCCTGGATTCGCAGTCGCCGGAGGACGCAATCCAGTGTCCGGTGTTCGCCGAGATCCGCGACCTGACGGCGACAAAGATCTATCTGCCGAACCCGGACGCGACGCGCGACGGTTACAAGCTCCTGAACCTGACCGACCGCGAATTCGACACGCTCAAGAGGCTGTCGAAGGAGTCCCGCACGTTCCTGATCAAGCAGAGCAACCAGTCGGCGTTTGCAACACTGGACCTGGGCGGCATGAACGACGAGATCGCGGTGCTTTCCAGCAGTCTGGACAACGTTGCGATCTGGGAAGAATGCACGCGCGACGCACATGGCGACACGGACCTGCGAATGCAGCTGTTCCAGGCACGCCGCAAGGGCAAACGCGATCGAAAGCACGAGGCCGAGGTTGTTGAGGAAACCGAATGACGACGACACACGATCTTCAGCGCTCGTCGTCGATCGAGCCAGCGACGGGCGAACATCCTAGCAGTCCAGCTTGGGAGCGCGACGATGAAAATTATTCGCAATTTGACGGGCGCCGCATTGATCGTGGCCACATTCACGATGCAGGCAGCGCAAGCGCAGGGTGTCCCGGTGATCGACCTGCAGGCGATCGCGCAGGCGATCTCGACTGTCAAAGAGCTGGAGCAGCAATACAGCCTGCTCTCTGACCAGTACCAGTCGACGATCGGCAATCGCGGCCTAGGAAACATCTTCAATGACCCGTCGCTGCGCAACTACCTGCCGGATCAGTGGCAGTCGGTCTACGACGAAGTGAAGAGCGGACAGTTGAACGGAATCAGCGGCCTCGCCAGCAGTATCGAGAGCCAGGAGGGGATGACCGCGTACACGCCCGGGCAGCAACGTCTGAACGATACTCTGGCCGCCAACAAGGCAATGGCGATGCGCTCGTATCAGGCGTCGATCGACCGGCTGACGAACATCCAGCAGCTGATGCAGCAGTCAAACCTCACGCAGGATCCGGCGGCGAACGCCGATTTGCAAAACCGGTGGGCGGCAGAGAACTCGTCGATCAACGCGGAAAAGATGCGCCTCGATCTCGCGGCGCGACTTCAGGATGCGGAGAAGGATTTCGCGCAACAGGCTGCCCATAACGACATGCAGCAACGGCTGAACGGCGACGACGACGCCGATCAATAACGCGGAGTGCGATCGTGCAACTGCAAATCTTTACCGAAATGTTCAACTCGTTCGATCAGAACGTGCTGAACACGATCAATACCGGCTCGGCCCGGATGATCTCACTCATCAGTCCGCTGGTCGCTGCCTGCTTTAGTCTCTATGTCCTGCTCGTACTCGTGTCGTACTGGCGTGGCCACAACGACAGCCCGATATCCGACTTCCTGCTGAAGATGGCAGGGTGGGCGGCTGTGCTCACGCTCGGGATGAATATCAGCTATTACAGCGAGTACGTGGTGCCGTTCTTCAATGGCCTCGGGGACGATCTAAGTAGTGCCTTGATGGGTGGCAACAGCCTGAGTAGTGGGCTCGATACGCTGTTGAATCTCTATATATCCGCTATCAAGAGCATGTACAACGGATTAGGCGTTACTGATGTTGGTCTATTCGTCGAGGTTTCAGTGCTCGCACTCTGCATCCTCCTAGTTGGTGTGCCATTTCTTGCTATTGCTGCGGCCTACATCATCCTTGCGAAGTTCGCACTTGGATTGCTGCTTGCGCTAGGGCCTGCGTTCATCGTTGCGGCGCTGTTTCCTGCCACGCGGCAATTTTTCCAAAACTGGGTTGGGCAATGCCTGAACTATGGTCTGCTCGTTGCGCTGTTCGGTGCCGTGGGTGCAATCGAGGTGAGTTTTATGACCTCGGTGCTGCCGAAGAACTTCAGTGTCAGCGATGTCATGCTGACCTACACCATTGAGGGAAAGATTATCGCTGCAGGGCTGGTGTTCATCGTGGTGTCGCTGAGCATGCCGTCACTTGCATCGCAATTGGCAGGTGGCGTAGGTATCTCATCGATGGTCGGTAAGATCGGCAACGCGGCCAGTGGAGCCATGAGGGCGATGAAGCTGATGGGTGGTTCCAGAGGTGACGCATCGTCAGCGTCCACTAACTCAATCGGCCGCGCCTGATCTTGACTACTACCAGGAGGAATCGATGAGGGCCATCGGGTTTATGACTGCGGCAGTTGTGGTCATTGTTTCATTGACACAATTCGGTTGCGGTAAGCATGACGGCAACGAATTTGTGGGCACATGGAAACGCGTCAGCCAGAACGGCTGGTTCGAAGTGAACATTGCTCGGAATGGTGATGGAGACGACTTCTACGTTTCACACAAGGTTCCCAATCTCGGTGCCGATGGCGAAGCGGATAAATGGAAAATCGTGCGGGAACCAGCAGTAGCGCAGGACGGAAAGATGGTTGTAAGTGGTGGGGTTCCGTACGTCATCACGATCGACAAGGCAACTGGACATCTTGTTGTTCCCGGTGCCGAGTTTGAACGCTCGAAGTAAATGATGCGCCGTCCGTCGGAGCAGCCAGCGACGGCGGACACTACACCCCGATCGGAGATTGACGTGAAATTAGTCGTCGTGCTTTTCGGCGCCGCGCTGCTTGCTGCGTGCTCGTCGGCGCCAAAGCCGACCCAACCTGAGGGGCCGTGGATGCCTGTCAACCATGCGACACAGGGGAGTGCGCCATGAAATGGATGCCATGGAAGCCGGCGCGGGTGCAGGCTGAGCCAGTCGCGGTTGCCGTCGACGGCAATTGCGCGGCCGCGCTGCAGCACATTGCGGCAAAACTCGCCGACGCCGAGCCGCGCGAGATGGCGCGGATGTATTTCAGGGAAGCGCTCTCGTTCGAGAAGTCCCGGCAGCAGCTGCAGGAAAACATGACGAAGATTGCATGGCGCGTTGCGGGCGGGGCCATGTTCATCGCACTTATCTCTATTCTTGGCTCGTCAGCCTTAGTACAACTAAAGAGACCGTCACCACCCGTGATTATTAAGGATAACACCGCGACCGGCGACGTGCAGGTGATTGATGTCGCGCACAGTGGATCCGTGACGTTCGGTGAACTCGAGGTGCGGGCAGCACTGCGCACGTATGTGAAGCTACGTGAGAAGTACGACTGGTACACGATCCAGGACGCGTACGACACCGTGACGCTGATGAACTCACCACGCGAGCAGGCGTTGTACGCGGCGCTCTACAACCGCAAGAACTCGCCGCAAAACGTGCTCACCGACAAATATCGCGTGATTGTGCGCCCAGGTGCAATTACGTTCGTCGGATCCACCGCACAGGTGTTCTTCTCGAAGACGATGCTTTCGCTGCCGTCGCAGGGCGGCTCGACGTCACCGCCGCCTAAAACCGAATACTGGGTCGCGACGATCACCTACGATATAGGCGATCTGCCGACCCGCAGCGACGAACAGGAGCTCAATCCAACGGGCTTTCGTGTCACCAGCTACTCGGTTGACCGCGACTGGACGCGCAGCACCGCAGACGGCGCGACACCGATGCCGTCCGCGGCCACATCGTCCCAGTCGGCACCGTCGAGTATGTCGTTGAGTGCACCGGCCGGAGGGGCCAATCCATGACCATCCGGTTCCCGAAAGCGCTTACTGCAGCGTCGATCGCTGCCGCGCTATTCGGCATGTGGCTACCGGCTGTCGCCGAAGTCGTGCCCGGTGCATGCGGCAGCGACCGGCACATTGCGTGCGCCGTGTATGACCCGAATGAGACGTACCGGATCGCCTATCGCCCGGGCGAGGCGACTGTCCTCGTCTTCGAGAAAGGCGAAAAGATCGACGGCGGCGGCATGGGCGACGGCAAGGCATGGACGGCTGGCCCAGCCGGCAACGGCTTCTTCTTCAAGCCGAAGGCACCGCAGGCGGCCACCAACCTGATTCTGCTCACGAACAGACGTCGCTATGTGCTCAAGCTGGTCCCGGTCAGGAGGCACGAGGAAGCAGTCTGGTCGCTGACCTTCGATTATCCGGACACGCGTGCAAAGGCGTCGGCGGCGGCCGCGGTGCGCTCGGCCGAAGCGCGGGCACTGCTGGCGCAGACCGTCAGCGCGTCTGGCGTGGGCAACTTCAATTACGACATGCATGGTGATACGACACTCGCGCCAACGGCGCTGTGGGATGACGGCCGCTTTACCTACTTCGAGTTCAGTACGAGCCGCGACCTGCCGCAGATCTATCGCGTGTACGGGGACGGCAAGGAAGCGCTCGTCAATCCTGATGACGTGCGCGGCCCCGTGCTGGTGGTGCACGACACGGCGCAGCGCTTCAACCTGCGCCTGGGGGACGCCGTACTCGGCATTCGCAACAATGCATACCGGCCAGACGGCCAGCTGAACCCGACAGGCACGACGATTCCGGGCACGGTGCGGCTCGTGAAGCAAAAGGAGGCGGGCGGTGAGTGACGATATCAATCTGAGCGGTCCGAACCCGGCGAACCCGACCCCGGTCGAGCCCGCCGGCATAGGCGAGCGCGGCGTGCCGGGTGTTGGCCGCACGAAGCGCAAGAGCCCGTTCCGGATGTTACCGATCGTCATTGGGATGGTGCTGGTCCTGCTGTTCGGTGCGATCGCAGTGGGTGTCGCGATCAAACGGTGGTCGGCGCAGCATCACGCCGAGTCCGAGGCGGCAAGGGCGGAAGCGGCAAAGGACAAGCCGTCAGATGACCGGCACGACTTTGCGCGCGACAAGGCAAAGATCGAAAAGCAGCGGGCAGAGGAAGCGGCGATGGCGTCGGAAGCGGCTGTAGCAAGCGCGGCGCTTGCTACACCTGCGCATGCGAACGCAGCCAGTGCAGTGAATGGAAACGGCGCCGCTGCAGCGACGGCGGCCAGCGCCGCCGAGACGCCGGCGCAACGCAAGCTCGATGGCGACGTGCTGCTCACATCAAAGGATGAGAGGACGACCGACGCGGCAGCCCCTGGTGGCACGCCCGGGTTGACCGGTTCGCATGCCGGATTCGCGAAGGATGGACTGGACAGCAAGCTGCAGCCATCGAAGCTGGAAACGGTGAAGGCGGAACTGATGCCGTCGCGAGACTTCCTGCTGATTGCGGGGACGACGATCCCGTGCGTGCAGGGTGCGGAGATCGTGACCGACTACCCGGGCATGACCAACTGCCACGTGGCGAAAGATGTGTACTCGGCGAACGGCAAGGTGCTGCTGGTCGAGCGTGGCTCCGAGGTCGTGGGCGAGCAGCGGCAGGCGCTGATGCAGGGTCAGGCGCGGATCTTCGTGATCTGGACGCGGCTGACGACGCCTGATGGCGTAAAGGTGCAACTCGATTCGCCGGCGGCCGATGCGCTCGGCGGCAGTGGCCTGCCGGCCTACGTCGACAACCACTTCTGGACGCGGTTTGGCGGCGCCATGATGGTCAGCCTGATCAGCGATGCCGGTCAGGCGCTGTCGACACTGGCCGCGAACTCGGGCAGTAGCGGCATCCAGTTTAACAACACCACGAATGCCGGTGGTGAGGTAGCGGCCGAAGCACTGCGCAACACCATCAACGTGCCGCCGACCGCGTATTCGCAGTACGGGTCGATGACGACGATCTTCGTTGCGCGCGATGTGGACTTCTCCGACGTGTACGAACTGGCGACGCCTTGATTCATTTAATTCGAGGTGCTTATGAGTATGCAATACGACGACAGTCTTACGGTACGCAGTCACCTCAAGACACTCGGCATCGCCGCAATGCTGGCGATGCCCGGCGTCACTGAGTTTGCGGTTAACCGTCCGTATGAAGGCTGGACCGAAACGCTCGACGGCTGGCAGCGCCATGATCTTCCGAATGCGTCGCTGGAAATGCTGAACCAGTTTGCACCGGCTCTGGCCATCTACAACAAGGCGAAGCCGCCGCTATCGGCGGCCGAGCCGGAGAAGCCGGTGCGCCTGCCCGACGGGGAGCGCGGCCAGATCGTGATTCCACCGGCGTGCGAGCCGGGCACTGTGTCGCTGACGATTCGCGTGCCGAATTCAACGCGCCTTTCGGTACAGCAGTGGTCGGATGCCGGGCGGTTCGCCAGGTTCCGTGATGTGGTCCGGGGCGGACCCGGCGGTAGTAGCGCAATGACGCCGGGCGAGATCGACGCTGCGGCGGCACGGGCAGGCTCAGAGGGCATGGACGTCAGTCGTGCCACTGCGGTGTTCAATCCGTCCCGGGCGCTGGGCGCCTATGGCCTGGCGCGCTTCCAGCATGAGATGCTCGACGCGCTCGCGCAGCGCGATGTCGTGCGGTTTCTGAGGCTGGCCATCCTGAACCGGCTGAACATCGTGCTCGTGGGCGGCACGGGCTCCGGCAAGACCACGCTGATGAAGGCGCTGGCGGACCTGATCCCGATCATTCCGCGCGAGGCGCGTCTGGCGACGATCGAGGATACCCACGAGCTGCCGTTGCCACTGCATCGAAATCACGTTCACCTCTTCTACAGCGAGGCGGTTCCAGCGCGACGCCTGGTGAAGGCGACGTTGCGCATGAAATGCGATCGCGTGCTGCTTGCGGAGTTGCGCGGCGACGAGACCTGGGACTACCTGACGCTGCTCAACACCGGACACCAGGGCGGGTTGACGACGGTGCACGCGAACGACTCGATCGCGACGCTCACGCGCATCGCCACGCTGGTCAAGCAAAGCCCGGTCGGGCAGACGCTCCCGTTCGATTACCTGATGCGCGAGATCCGCATGACGGTCGACGTGGTGCTGTTTATGGAGAACCGGGACCTGACAGAAATCTGGTTCGATCCGGTCAGTAAAAACAGGCTGCTGCGAGGTGATGCATGAGATTGCGATCGAACGATTCCGCCATTGGTGACAGTGGCAGGCACACCGGCCGGGAACCCCTTGAGCGGCAGACGCACGCGGCAGCGGGAGCGTCAGCATGAAAGCCCGTCTCCTTGTTGGCGGCCTGCTTGGCATTGTGTCCGGCGCAGTCGTTTTCGCCGCCGGCCGTCTGCTTCATCTCGACGCGATCAGCGATCCTGTCGAAATGGGGGCCGTGATTGCTCTCGTCGTCGTGACGTGCGCGTTGTGGGGCGTGTGTGCGAGCGCCGTGCTGCTAAAAACCGCGACGCTTGCCGACCGGGTCATCGCGGCCGGTCTGCTTGCACTGGTGGTTCTGATCGGTCTCGCTGCGGCCGGCCAGTACGTCGGCGCGATGCTGTTTGCGAAGCTGGAAAAGTTGCCGGACTCCGCAATCGGGCTGTGGACGCTGCACGACTACTGGCGCGCCTTTGGCGACGTGAAGGCGGTGAAACGCTCGCTGCAGATGGCGACAGCGGCATCGATCATCGTGCCGCTTGTGCCGGTAGCGGCGATCGTCGCGGCGCTGGTCATGAAGCCGAAGCGCGAACTGCATGGCGATGCCCGCTTCGCCTACAGCTACGAGGTTCGGCGGTACGGCCTGCTCGATGAGGCTAACGGGCGCGGTCGAAACAGGGGCGGCCGCAAGGGCGATCACCGCGACCCGTCGATCATCGTAGGGCGGTACAAGGGCAAGTACCTGACGTTCCGCGGAACGGAGTTCGTGATGGTTGCTGCGCGAACGCGTTCACGCAAAGGTGCAGCCATTGTGATCCCGAATCTGCTCACCTTTCCGGATTCGGTGGTCGTACTCGATGTGAAGGGAGAGAACTACGACCTGACGTCGCGGTACCGGCAGGCCTGCGGCCAGCAGGTGTTTCGCTGGGCGCCATTTGATCACACTGGCTACACGCACCGCTGGAATCCGCTTTTCAGGATTGCGAAGAGTGCATCCTTCGTGCGGGTCGGTCGCCTGCAGGCGATTGCAGCGCGCCTGTATCACACGACCGACGGTCGCAACAAGTTCTTCTATGAGCAGGCGAGTGACCTGTTCATGGGCTTCGCGCTCTACCTGATGGAGATGACGGGTGACTGTACGTTCGGACAGGTGTTGCGGCTCGCGACCACGCCCGACAAGAAAGTGCGTGAGCACCTTTCGGATCTGATGCAGCACGAGCCGCAGAAGGGGGTGCCGCTGTCGGGCGATTGCCTGGGCGCGCTCTCGCGCGTGCTGGCCTCGCCCGACGAGACGATGCTGAACATTGTTGCGACGTTTAACGCCGGTCTGCGCCTGTTCAGCAACCCGATCGTCGACCAGGCGACGAGCGCATGCGACTTCGAGCTCGACCGCGTGCGGCGCGAGCTGATGTCGATCTACGTTGTGCTGCCGGTGCGTGAGCTTGCCGTCGCGAGCCTGCTCGGCAACCTGTTCTACACGCAGTGGATCGAGGACAACCTCGACGTGCTGCCGGGCGACGATCCGGCCATCAAATATCAGTGTCTTGGCGTGGGGGACGAATTTACCGCGCTCGGTCGCATCGAGGTACTCGACAAGGGCAACGCGTTCATCGCGGGCTACTGGATTCGCCTGCTCACGATCCTGCAGTCGAAGGCGCAGCTGGAGCCGAACGATCTGTACGGGCCGGCCGGGGCGCGCACGCTGATCACCAACCACGCAGTGCTGGTGGCGTACGCGCCTGGCAACCAGCAGGATGCAAAGGAACTGTCCGAGACGCTGGGGACGTTCACCGAGAAGGCAACCTCGAAAAGCCGTAATCACGGCCGCAACACATCGACCGGCACGAACACGTCGGATCAGGGCCGCGCGTTGATGCTCGATCAGGAACTGAAGCGCATGGAGCAGGACCAGGAAATCGTGCTTGGTTTCCAGCGTCCGATCCTGTGCGAGAAGGCGACCTATTACGAGGATGACATGTTCATCGACCGCATGCGCTCGGTCAGTCCGATGCTCGCTGCGATCAACAAGCGCCTGCCCACCGAAGACGAAATCAAGGCGGCCTGGCGTGCCGGTGAGCTGCGAGCGAACGGCATCCCGACGCACAACCCGGAGACGTATCACGCGGCGCTGTCCGCGAGGGCCGCTGGCGAAATCCGACTTGCACGTCAGGCCGGTGCGAAGCCGCTGACCGCGGCCGAGCTTCTCGTGCTCGACCAACGCGCGCCCGGGCCACTCGCGACCGGCATGGCGCTCGCGGGCTTCGAGGCTGACCTGGCCGAGCTTGGCGTCGCGATGCGCGAGGACGTGCGCGAAATGCTCGCGGGCATCCGCATCGATTTCAACGTGGCAGGCGGGGATGACGCTGTCCAGGACCGGATTGAACCGGCGCTCGCGTCTGTCGCGCCGGCGGACAACGAGGCAAAGGAGGTATCACATGGCTGACCCGAACAGGCCGAAAGGCAAACGGACGTATCTGGACGTCCCGTTCAGGGAGAAGGACGCGGCGCACGATCTGGGCGCCAGGTTCGACCGGCGATCGAAAAAATGGTACGTGCCGCGCGGCACTAACGTGGCGCCCTTTGCGCGGTGGATGCCGACGCAAGAGCCGCAGGCAGGGCAGGCACCGGGAGCCGTGCGCGGGCAGCCGCAGACGCTGTTCGGCAGTGAAGCCGACATCGAGCGGGAAGCCGTGCGGCTGAGCGAGCTAATGGGTCAACCGCTCGATGAGTCCCGCGCCTTCGTGCGGGACTCCCTTCAGGCCGCCGCGGAAAGGGCGGGACTGGAGGCACGGGACCGGTTGCGCGCGCAGGGTGCCTCTGCGTTCGAGATGATTGACGGAGTGCGGGAAGCCGGTGTCCACGCGCGGCACCAGTATTTCGCCGACCGGCAGCATCTGTATGGACGGGGCGCGCGCGTTGGCCAGCAGGCTGCACAGCCGAAGCTCGACGACGCGGCGCTCGGCCGGCGCTTTCGCGAAATGATCCAGTCGATTACGACAGCGGTCACGCTGCGTGGCAACGAGGTCAACCATACGCTTGCACTTGAGCAGCGGCTGGAGTCGATCCATCGTGAAGCGTGGCGCAAGTCCGGCAACGCTGTTGATGGCGAGCGCGCGATTGGCGAGCAGATCCGCAACCGCACTGGTTTTGCGGCGGAGACCCTGCCGCCACGGGCAGCCAAAGCGCTGGCCAAACTTCGCGATGAAGCGGGCTTGAGTCCGATGGAAATCGACGAGCGCACGCCTGCGCGCGACGTGACGGATTCCGACCCGGTGGACGACGCGCTTCCGGTTGACGGGGCAAGCGTCGCGCCGCAAAACCGGCATCGCCATCGCGAGCCAGAGCGCAGCGACGGCATTGCCACCTTCGCGGACATCGCCGAAGCGTTCGAACCGGTGGCGACGATGCCCGCGACCGGTAGTGAGCAGGAGGACAGAACGGACTGGTCGATGGTGGCGAAAGACCTGGCCGACTTTCGGGGGATGACGGGGCGTATCAGGGAGGAGTTCGGGAAAGGCAAGGCCGCGCCTGAAGTTGCCGCCGCACTTGATCAAGAGCTTGCGTTTCTGTCGCCGGCCGCCCGCGAGCCGTTCGTGACCTACGTGCGCGAAGCACTCGACAGGCAGGTCGATGCATCACTGGCGCAATCTCCAGCCTCGCAGGCGCAGCCGGACGTCAAGACGGATGGCGATTTGGTGACCTTTGCCGACGTCGGCGATGCAGCGGCAATCAACGACGCAATGCGCCGCCGTGGCATCACAGGAAATGCCGTGCCCGGCAACGAGGACGTCGCTCGCCCGACTGTCGACGCGGCGGCGGCGAACGAACCCGTTGTTCAGCCCGGCCGCGCTGCGAACGATACGTCGATGGACACACCGGCGGTGTCGGGCATGATCGACACGCAGATCGGGCGCACGCAGACGCCCGCGCAGAATGAAACGGACGCAAGAAATCCGGCGAACGATCCGGAGCGCCCGGCGTTTGACTCCGTGTCGACTCAGGATCTGGAGCGCGTGCGCACGGTGCGCGAGGGCGAGCGAGTGGCCGCCGAGCGGTTGCTTCGCGAACAGGGCAAGCCGATGCCAGGGCTGCACGCGGGCGACGCCGGTGCAGCGGCAGACGCGCACGAGGCTGGCGTTGCGGGTATCGCCGACAGCAGCGACAACCAGATCGGCGTCGATCCTGCCTCACGCAAGCCGGTCGTGACGAAAGACGGCTACGACGTGCCCGCCCATATCGCGGCGCGCTACATGGTGAAGGATGGCCGGTTCTGGAAGCTCGATGGCATGGAGGCCGGGTTGGGTACGTCGGGCGCGCAGCGGGATCCGACAGCGACCACGCAGCCGCACTTCGAGGATGTCGGGGCACGCCTGTACTCCCGGCAGAACGATCGCTCAACGATTGCCGACATGATGGCAGTAGCGAAGGCCAAGAACTGGGATTCGATCGTGGTGCGCGGCAGCGAAACGTTCCGCCGCAACGCGTGGATCGAAGCGTCCCTCGCGGGTGTGGATGTAAAGGGCTTCAGGCCCGCCGAGAGCGACGAGGCATTGCTCGAGGCCGTGAAGCGTGAACGTGCGGCGCTGACGATCAAGGCCGGAACGTCGCCGACGCCGGATGTCGCGCAGAAGACGAACCCGGCGAAGGAGAATCCAGCGGCCGCGCCGTCAAACCCAAAACCGGAAGCGGCGGCCAGCGCAGCGCGTTTCTCGCCTGCTGCGGACATGGCGGCAGCGCCCACGCCTGAAGCACTCAAAACCGTCGCGCAGTTGCGCGAAGTCCTCGAAAAGTCACTTGAGCGGGCACCCGCGCGCATGCGTGCCGAGGTGATTCGCCGGTTCGATGCTCGCATGCAGGCGGGCACGGAGATCGAGGCCCGGATTGCACGCGGCGAACTGGGTCGTGACGCCGGCCCGGCCGAGATCGACAGGCGCGCGGCCGAGCTGCATGCGGCGTGGACGGCACCGAAGGCCGCGCCTGCCCAGGGCCCGTCGAACATCCCGCTGCCTGCGCAAGCGCAGACAGGCGGCATGGCACCGAAGATGATGTAAGTGGCGGCACTCCAAATATTGATAAGGATTGGAAAATGAGTATGGCTATCGTGAACTGCTCAGGCAACGTCGGCAAGACTACCGTGACCCGCGAACTGCTCGCGCCAAGGCTGCCGTCCATGTCGGTACGCCAGATTGAGTCAATCAATACGGATGACTCGGCCGGCCCGAAGGTCGAGGTGATGATTGCCGCGCGCTTTGACGAACTGCATGACGAGCTGATGCGCGGCCGTGATCTGCTGGTCGATATCGGTGCATCGAACGTCGAGGAGTATCTCAACCGCCTCAATGGTGCCAAAGGGGCACAGGAGGATTACGCGTGCTTCGTTGTGCCGGTCGAACCGGAGAGCAAGCAGATGAAGGACTCCATGAAGACGATCAACATGCTCGCGGATCTCGGCGTCGAGCCTGGGCGCATCCGTGTGCTGCTCAACAAGGTCGATCTGGTCAGGAGCGAGGACCGCGAGGTAACGCTGCGCCGGCACTTCGGGCAACTGTTCGAACTGCATGAGAGGGAGCGGACTTTCGAACTGAATCAGGATGCGCTGATCCCAAAGAACGACGTGTTTGCGCTTGCGGCGGCCGCCGGTCGTACGATCCACGATATTGCGACAGACGGGGTGGACTACAAGGCGCAACTGATCGACGCTGCGAGCGCCTCTGAGAAGGACCGTCTCGTGAGGCTGGTTGGCCTCAAGCGCAAGGCGCTGTCGATCAAGCCGTTGATGGACCAGGCGTTTACCGCACTGATGGAAGGGGTCGATGCATGAACGAGCCGACGCCGCAGCCGGATCACGCCGGGCGAGCGTCTGAGCGCCTGGGCCGGGTGATCGCCACGATGCCGGCGTCGAACGAGCTGGCCGTGCTCGCGGAGATCCTGATCGAGCAGATGAAGGTCGTGGATGCGCAACACCATGTTGTCGCGCTGATGGAGTCCACTGACCAGAAACTGACCGCGACGGTGCAGGCGCTGCGCGAGGAGAACACGCAACTGACGAAGCTGCTCACGCAATCGCGCCAGGCGTTCATCGGCGAGGTAGCCGCGAAGGCGGCTGACCAGGCGCGACGTGCGGCAACAGCGGATGTCGTGGACGAACTGGCGCGGCTGCGGGCTGCCGTTGAATCGCGTGGTCGCGTCGTGCCCACGAATCCGGCAGTTGCAGCAACCGGATCGCTCGTCGCCTTCATGGGCATTGCGTTCTGCGCGGGCGCCGCGCTCATCTGGGTCGTTGCCCGTCTGGCACACACGCTCACCTAGCCGAAAACCACCGCATCTCATGGAGGGGAACCTTAGATCATGAACGCAATGAAACGACGGTCGATTGCGGCCGCGCTGTGCAGCGCGGCACTGGTCTGTGCGCTCGCCACGCCGTCGTCGCACGCCGATGATAACCAGGATGCGTGTGGCGCGGTGCTCTGTCTTGCCGGTTTGATCATGGGTGGCAATGGCGGCAAGACATGCGCCGAATACGAGGCGGGCTACTTTTCCATCGTCCGCTTTCACCACGGTCACTTCGATGAGGGCGGCACGGCCAACGCGCGAGGCGATTTCCTGAACCAGTGCCAGTCGGCCGGGAGTGACGTGAAGGGGCCAGTCAATTCGCAATACGGGCGAACCCAGTACGGCCCCTGACTCTTGCACGCCGGTGGCGGCAGTTCGCCGCCCGATGTCTCTCTGGTAACGGAAAACATGCGATGAGCGCAGACGATCTCAATGTTGTGGCGGAAGCCAGGCGCCGTGGTCGCAAAAAAGCGCAGAAGGCCCTTGGCAGGCCTGTCAGCACGCGGCTCACCGACGACCAGTGGCAGGTCTTCAATGAAAAGGTCGCACGCTCCGGCATGAGTCCGTCTGTTTTTTTGCGCGAATGCATCCTGACGAACCGCACGCAGATCGTCGCGCGCCCACCCGCGACCATTGAGCGACAACGGATCATGTACGTGATCAACAAGACCGGCAACAACCTGAACCAGCTGGTCCACGTGGCGAATACGGCGCGCGTGGCTGGCCAGCTATCCGAATCCACGTTTGTCGCCCTGGTCGACGAGCTGGAGTTGATCACGCAACTGCTGAAGGCCCATCTCCATCGTGTTGATTAGAGTGGACGGCCGTCACGACGGCGTGAAGCAGTACCTCGAGGAAGGCCGCAAGGTTGGCCGCGACCTGGATCGCGATGACCTTGACGAACGTGTGGTGCTCGCCGGTGATCTCGACCTGACCGACGCAGTGATCCAGTCGATCAGTGCCGCACCCGGTGTCGAACGTTACCTGTCCATCACGCTCTCCTTCAAGGAGGATCACGTCACTCGGGAAACGATGTTTCAGATCGTGCGGGAGTTCGAGGCGTTCGCGCTGCACGCCTACCGCCCGGACGAATACAGCTTCTATGCCGAGGCACACCTGCCCCGGATCAAGAGCTATGTGGACCAGCGGACTGGCGAACTGGTTGAGCGCAAGCCACACATCCATATCGTCATTCCGCGCTGGAACCTGCTGGCTGAAAGGCACCTGGAACCGCTCGGCTACGTGCGCTCCAACCTGAGCTTCATCGACGCGTTCCAGGAGCATGTCAACGCGCGGTATGGCCTTGCGAGTCCGAAAGACAACCGGCGCACGCTGCTGACCGACGCATCGGAAATGATCAGCCGCTACCGTGGCGACCTGTTCCGTTCCAACAGTCGCGAGCTGAAGGAACAGATTCTCGACGCGGTGCTGGATCGCCAGATCGAGACCCATGCGGATTTCATGGCGCTGCTGCACGAGCACGGTGCCGTGCGCATGCGCAATACCGGTCTCGACAGCGCCTACCTGAATGTGAAGCCGGCTGGCGCCGACAAGGGCGTGAACCTCAAGGAATACGTATTCACGCCTGAATTCATCGCACTGCCGACCGCCGAAAAGCTGCAGGCGCTGTCGGCAGATGCGGCCGACTGTTATGAGGCTGGCGTTGCGCCCAGACGCACACCAGCGCATATAGCGACAGTGCTCGATGAGTGGTACACCACCCGCGCGCGCGAAGTGAAGTATCTCAACAGCGGTAGCCGTCAGTACCAGCGTTACCAGGAATCCTCGCCCCACGACCGCGAACTGATGCTTGCAGATCTCGAACGCGGCTTCTACGCACAACATCTGAAGGTACATCATGAACGAGCAGACGACTCCCTACCCGGCTTCGCAGGACACCTTCAACGAAGCGGACGCGCATTTGAATTCGGCGCCCAGCCGCCCGACGTCGTCGACGGGCCAGGCGCGCGCGAATCAGAACACGACACGTCCGAACCCTTCGACGATGGATACGGCGGGCTCGATGCCGAGTTTGACCTTATCCCAGGTGGGGCGTACCCGGCGCCCGAACCCTTCAACTCTGTGCGAAACGTGCCCGGCCGCCCTGTGGACGGCATCAGACATCGATCTGCAGTGCTATTGCCGCATCATGCGTTTCACCAGCTGGAGCCAGACGGCGCCGTATCCGCGCACGGCCTGCGACGGGCTGCAGATCGCGATGGAGAGCCTGCAGCGCAACGAGTAGGGCACGCAGCCCCCCCAGTCGACGGGCTGGACGCGTACCACCGTGCGCTTGAGAGGCACTATGCGTTCGGCGATCCGTTCGACAGCCTGCCAATGATGCGGTCGCATCCGGCATGGACACCATCCGGCACGTCGCCGCCAGGCTGGTTTTCGGGCAACCGGCGAGACGCGTTTCCAGACCGGTTCGACTCGATCGACGCGTCATTCGAGTTCGAGGCAAGCCGGCGAATCCTGCGGACGCCGGACGCATTCGCGGTTGATGCTCCAGCGTACCGGTCGCGCCGCTCTCGCGCCGACGACGCCACGTATGCCACACCGCGACACACGGGCCGCGTCTCGGACAACGTGGTCTCGCAACTCGCGCGCGAGCTTCGGCAGCGCGATGAATCAGGTAGTCAGCACACTGAGTTTCGTGAGATTCGCCAGGGTCTCGATGCCAGTCGCCTGCTTGCCGAACTGTCGCACACCCATGGCGTGCGGCCCGCGAAATATGCGGTCACGACGGGCCGCGACGGCGCCGATCGTATCCGCGCGGGCTCGCGCAACCTCAACGTGTCGGACTTCCTGACTAAAGAACTGAATCTGTCGTGGCGTGAAGCCGCACCATTGCTACGCGCAGTGTATGAGCGACAGCAGGCCGGTGAGCCGGTTCCGGCTCCGCGCGAGCTGCCACGCGCGGCACTTTGGCGCGAATACTCGGTCGCGCGCGAAGCGCATGTCGTGGCCCGTAGCGACGCGTGGCTCACACAGCGCGCAAATGAACAGTGGCGCCGCGCTGAGATCCGCGCAGCGTTCGACACCAGGCGCGCGGAAATCCGGCAGGATGTGCGGCTCACACCGGCTGGTCGACGAGCGGCGACGTCACTCGCACGCGCCGGGCAGCTGGGCCGCGACGACGCGCTGCGGGAGTCGATCTCACGCGAGCGGGCGGCACTCAAGGAAAAATTCGGAGCCGCAGGCGGCCCGAGCTTTTCCGGCTGGCTGCGCACGCGGGCGGAAGAGGGCGATGAGCGCGCGCTCGAGGAGTTGCGACGCACTGCGGGCCCGGAGCGTGTATCGGGCGCGGTCAAGGTCGATGCCGAGATCGGCGGCGAGGCGTTCAACGTGATCCGGCCGAACACGCCACGGCAGCACGCGCAGGACGAATACAATGCGATCATTTTCCGCTCGCCGGGCCTATCCTGGTCGGTCAACGAACGTGGCGACGTTACCTACCGGCATGACGGCCGCGACATTGTTCGTGATCGTGGCACAAGCGTTCAGGTGCTGCAGGCGGAGCGGTCCGCCATCGAAGCCGGGCTGCGGCTCGCGCAGGGCAAGTTCGGCCGCACGCTCGAACTGACTGGCGACGACGCGCACCAGATGGCGGCCGCGAGGGTGGCCGTGGACGCAGGGCTGCGCGTGCAGTTCAGCGACGAGCAACTGAACCGGGCGATGGATCAGTATCGCCACGCTCGCGTCGACCAGCAGGTGCAGGACACGCTCGGCACGTCTGGCGCCTGTCCGCCCGCCGATCCACTGCCACAGGCGCAATCCGATCGACCGGCACAGGATTGGCCGAAGCCCTCCGAGGACGGTAAGCCAACCCTCTGATGCTCGATCGGACCGGCAACTCCGCGTCGAGCGCCTCGTGTCCGCTCGTCACCGTGCGGCCGTGCGCCGAAGCCAGTTGCGAGGCTCGCCACACAGATCCGGGTGTATCGTCTCGACGTTCAGTAGCGGCAGCGCCATGGTGCCCCCAAAGAATGCCTGTATATATATATAGTAATCGTGTCGGGTCTGCTCGCAAAAGTCACGCGGTCAGTCGGTGCGTGACTGCTTTGTATTCAAATCATGCTGAACTGCGATCTTGCGCCAGGACGCACTTTCTGTAACTCCAGAAAGTCCTTGCGTGCTCCTATTTTTCGACACTACAATAAGTTGCATGCGAATCACATTTGACCTTGCGAAGGACGCGTCGAACCAGGAAAAGCACGGCGTATCACTCGCCGAGGCTGCGCGGCTCGACTGGGATGGGATGCTGGTGGTCCAGGACATTCGGCACGAGTACGGAGAGGATCGGTACAGGGGCATCGCCCTGTTAGGGGGCAGGCTGTATAGCGTGGTTTTCACGCCCCGCGACGAAACCATGCGCATCATCAGCCTGCGCAAGGCGAGTAACACGGAGATTGACGCTTATGAGCAAAGCTAAGCTGACACGCAACACCGCCGCAGAGGAAGCGGCAATCCAGCGCGGAATCGAGTCCGATCCGGACAACCCGGAATGGACGGCTGCGGATTTCGCCAGCGCGCGTCCATTCGCTGAAGTCATGCAAAAGCGCATGGGCCGCCCGCCGAAGGAGAATCCGAAAGAGCAGGTCACGATGCGCTATGACGCAGAGGTTCTGGAGGCGTTTCGTGCGACCGGCGCAGGCTGGCAGACGCGCATGAATGACGCGCTAAAAACCTACCTGAAAGAGCACCCGCTCAAGGCAGCATAAGAAAGCTGTGGAGTGGCTTGTGGTTGAAACGGAGTTCGTCGCGCTCCCTCATATCCATCGTCCAGGTCGGCGTGCTGTTCGTCCCATTTCATGGTGGGAAGATTGTCGTACAACGCATCCATGTGCGCTACGCCTCATATCGAAAGGTATCCTGAATATCTCGCGAGCGGCGTCCTGGCAATGGGGTCGTGGCCAGGCAGTAGACGGCACGCTTGAATGCCGATCAGGCAGGCGGGGCGCTCGACCGGAACAGATCGGGATGGATTGGCCTCGACGTCCAGTAGTGACAGCGCCATGGTGCCTCCATAAAATACTGTATAAATATACAGCTCTCGTAGCTGCTCTATCCTGGAAAGTCACGTCGGAGGCGCCGGTCGGCTGTGCCGGGCTGCGGAGAGCGGATTTGCCGTAAGTCAGCGGACGCCCGCGATCGGTGCCGCGCAGACTGCACAACAGGCAAGCTCAATCTGTGGCAAAATGCCCGTATTGATTGGGCATTTTGCTTGGAGGGTCCATGGCTACCGTTGAATATCGTCCCACTGGACGGGGCAACCCGCGACATACCGAGTTTTCGCTGCTGGGAAACCTGCTCCAGGCGCACATCCGGTCCGGGAATGACCTTGCTGCGCTCGCGACCGAGCGCGTCGGCGTAGAGGTGCTCGACCGCCTGGGCGAGCACGGCCTCAAGGCTGAAGAGCTGCTCTTCATCATTCCGCGTCGAACGCTCTCACATCGTCGGCAGAATGGTGAGCGGCTCTCGACTGACGAGTCGGACAAGGCCATCCGCCTTGCAAGGATCGTTGCACAGGCGGAGACGGTCTTTGGAAACCCGGAAAAAGCCATGAACTGGCTTCGCGGCAGCAAAGAGCGATTCGCCGGGAAAACGCCGCTCGAGATGGCCGCAACTGAACACGGTGCACGGCTTGTCGAGGATGCACTGGTGCAGATTGACGAGGGATACTTCGCCTGATGGAATTCTGGAGGATCAGTAATTACGCGGACCTTCGCGGCATCGGCGGGTTGAGGGCGTCCGGCCGGTGGCATTACCGGGGGCAACCCGTCGTCTATCTGGCGGAAAATCCCGCGCTTGCGCTGCTTGAGACCATGGTGCACCACGAATTCGGGTCGCCGCAGGCGTTGCCTGATAACTATCAACTGCTTCGCGTGGAAATTGCGGAGGGCGCCGCGATCGCGGAACTCACGGCGAACGTTATCCCGGATGACTGGCGTGAGAACGCGGACTGGACGCAGGCCGCCGGTAGCGAATGGCTGGCAGCCGGGCAGGAACTACTCCTCAAGGTGCCAAGTGCCATCCTGCCTCATTCGTACAACTATCTGTTCAATCCTGCCCATCCCGGAGCCGGCTCGGCGATTGTCGCGGAAGTGCTGAAAGTGCCATACGATCCAAGAATTCGGGCTATCCTGGGTGATACGTGAGCGTGGCCGACTTACTGGAGCCCAGTCGCACAGTGGGCTCGATGATGTTCATCACCGGGGCAGGCAGCTGGATCACCCGATTTTCACTGCAAACTCATCTTCTTTGGCCTCGTCTCCAGAATTCGACGTTGCACGCAGCTTGTCCAGCACTTCCCGATAGCTGTCATGCAGTTCTGGCCAGTCTACGTCAGGCTCCAGTGCCGCCGAATCAAGTCGACCAGAGACCACTGCCAGGCGCACTGCGGGGTGGTGGTGTCCGACTTTCGCCAGCCATCCCGCGCACGCGAATTCCTCTCCTTCCCTGGATTGATGGCACGCAAACATGCTGGCTCCAAAGTCGGGCCCCATGCCGCGGTCATCAGGGCACGTATCGGCCAGCTTCTCTGCCAGAGCGAGATCGAAGTTTGGAATATCTACTGCACCCGCAGCGCGACGCCAGGGACACGATGCGCAAGGTTTTCCTGATGTTTTCATGATTCAATCATTGCCCTTAACGTGGACGGATTCCCGAATTCCAACTTCTTGCGTGCAGAAATGGGGCGCAGCCTTTCACCCTGTAACAGGATTTGTGTTCCTTATCTGCCGGGAATGAATTCGCGTAAGCGTCCGAACCGATGGGGCAACGAGGGTGATTCCTGACGCTGGATTCTAGCTGGTTCCAGTTCAGCTCTCAGGCGCCAACGCCCTCTGTTTTGATTTTCGCCAGTCTGGTGCCGGCAAACGGGTCGTTGCGCCAGTCGGCACCGGCGCGTTTGCCTGGTTCCTGGGTCGATGCCGAATCAATTGCAAAATGCTCAAGAGTCTGTCCGGCGCTGGTCGCCTGAACCACCCATTGCGGCGGGGCGCCTTTGCCGTCCCATGAATTGCCAGAGGCGTCGCGGAAACGCACTGCCCGCAACCGCTCCTGATCTGCCGCAATTGACGTGGCGATGTCTTCCGGTTTGATTCCAAATTCAGCCATCCGCCGCCGTAGATAGGCAACGATGCTTTCGCGCTTTCTTTCATCCATTCGGTGTACTCTCCGCGCAACAATCTGTTGTTGAGCAGGTAATTGCAAATCGCGTGCCGCCAGGATACCACGCGACCCAACGCTGCCCATGCTGCAGGCGCGAAGAGGGTGGAGCACTTTTAATCGTTTTGCTGGGAACGGCACACGGCAGGTGTCGCGACTGGCGACAGGTGTGAACCCAGTATAAATCAATCCGCAAGCGACGCCAGGTTTGCTTGCGCACCTTACGTCATCTTTTGTAGCGTGAACGATTCATCCTGTGGAAAGAAGAGGAGCTTCGCTCACAGGATCGATGATTCGTGCGTACATGTCTGGACAATTGAGAATTGAGTGTTTTGCTGCAAGGTAGCATTCGAACGGAAAAGGAGCGTTGTAGTACCCGCAGGCAACACCGGACGCAGCTCAATTTTAATCTCCAGTGACAATTTAAATCGCTGCGCACCGTGCGATAAATTTGCACGAGCGTACTGATGAAGTCATAATCACGACCGCGACGATGGCGTCAATTCTGACGGGCAGACCGAACTTCGAAGTGCCTGGGAAATAAGCCAGGGAAGTTCCAGGATCGCATGGACGGTAAACCCCACAGGGAGGAATAGACATGGTTACCTTGGACGCAATCAACTCGAAAATTGCAAAACTCCAGAAGCAGGCAGTAGCGATTGCCGAAAAGCAGTCGTCGGTGGGCCTGACCAAAATCCGTGAACTGATGCACAAGCACGGACTGACTGTTGCCGATATTGAAGGCTTTGTCGCTAAACGGCGCGGTCGCAAGCCGGCTACGGGTGCGAAGGCAGCAGCAAAATCCCCGCGGGCGGCCGTGCATCACGTTGCGCCGAAATACGTGGATCCGAAAACGGGCGCGACCTGGTCGGGCCGAGGACTTGCACCGCTCTGGATTCGCGATGTCAAGGATCGTTCGAAATTCCTGATCGAAGCCGGTGCAACGGCAAAGGTCGCCGGCGTCAAGGCTGCTCCCGCGAAGAAGGCTGCTCCTGCGAAGAAAGTTGCCGCGAAACGTGTCGTGGCTAAAAAGGCAGCGAAGACGACGGTCGCGACGAAAAAGGCTGGCCGGGCAGCGGCTGTTCCCGCAAAGGGTGTGCGTGGACGCAAGGCTGCAGCACCCGCGAAAAAGGCTTCGGCGCCGCGCAAGGTTGCAGCCAAAAAGGCACCGGCCGCAGTTGAGACTACAGCGACGCCTGAAGTCGCCGCGGCGTAACGGGGAACGGGCGATCCAGTCGTAGCTGGCGGAGCAAGATGCCGAACGCAGTGCTTTGGCGTCCCGCTACGACTGATCACTCAGGACCCCTTGTGCATCGCCTCCGTCTGGGCGACGCCACGTATGTACATGAGGAAGCACGGACACAGAACCGTACGCCTTCAACCCGATGGCACACCGTTTCGAGCTTGTTTCTCTAGCGTTGCCGGCTGATTGTCCACCGGAGTCGATTCCTTCGGTGGTCAGTCGGCTGATCTCGCTCGCGTGGCCGGGTATGAGCCGTGCACAGCTCGTGGACCGTGCTCGTCGGCTCGACATGCATGCTTCGCTGCGGGCGCAGCCCGGTATCGGACCGGATGGGCTGACGCAGTTCAGGCTCACGCTCAGCTTTGCGGACGCGCATTTCGTTCTGGTTGCCCACGTACGTCGTCTCGCTCGCCGACGCGCAGGCGCAAGACGCCAGAAACCGTCACTGCCTCCAGCGCGCGATATCAGGCAACCAAGCCTTTTCTGAGTTTTTTCGAGGCCGCGCAACAACGCCGTTCGCCAGGCAGGTGTCACCGCGGGATCACCATCTGCTAGAGAATCATGAGATTGCGAATCTTTCCGATTGTCGGGGAGCGTTCGACGATCAGGCCGGTGATGAACTCCGGCAACAGCGCGCGCGGCACGTTCGCGGGAATATCGGTCACGAGCTGCGAGGGCACCAGAACGATGAATTCTTCCGGCGCGGACGCCAGGCTGTGTTCGTAAGCGACGCGGATTTCCATGTGGTTTTTTTTCTTTGGGGACGTGGTTGTCAGCCGCACAATTTATCGCGCGCAGGACTAAGCAGGGATGTGGACGCAGTGTAGCGCGGGATGCACCTGTCTTCGTTGCATTGAGCGTTACTGGATTGTCTGTTGTGAGCGCTTGCGCGCTTTCCCAGACAATTGCAGGCTGTACCGCTGGCGATCCACTTTACTTCGCGACACACGCGCAGGGTTTGGTCTCCATCTATGGGGGCTGGTTACCATCGGGCTGGCGAATACCAACCGTATGACGTTTGCACGCGACCTTCTCTCGCCCGTGCGTATTCACTTGTCCGGCGAGCTTTCATGCATGTCGCCCTGACGGATCCGTGAATCCGGCACGCGATCCGACGTGAAGTTACCGTGCAACCTGGAGTTGACTGTCGTTGGTGTGCGTGTCTCTCGCAGCCAGAGCAACAAGTTTTCCAAGGTGATCACTCGCCCGGACAACGATCTCCATCCGGGTCGCGCAGAGCTGGCGGTCGTACTCGTTAATCACGTTCGTGAGTCCCGCGACCAACGATTCAGACACATGCCACCTCCGGTGTGATCGGCCTCGCTAAGTACCTCTCCGAGGCCACGCTCAACACTTTCGATCTCCGCGATATCGAGCTGCCCGTGTCCCGCCCGGCTGATGAAGCTCGTGATGATAGCCACCTGCGAGACAAGATTGACGAGGGAGCGGTCCGCCTCACCATTGCGCAGACGCTCAAGCGCGATCCGTGCACGCAGTGCGAGATCCGAGGCTTCGTGGCGGGGCATCGGGAGATAGAGCGACTTTGCGTGCGTTCCGGCAACTGGCCGACGCGTGGATCGAGAGTTCTTCTTGTTGGGCATGTCCGGTAGGCGGTTGATCTGGATTTGACACGTCATATTGAGATCGTCACCCCGGGATCAAGAGCGCCCACCCGATTTAATTTGCATGACCGGGTCAGCGAGTTCGGTGGCGGGTCCAGACGAAAGCGGCCGCCCAGTGTGATGGTTCCGGCGGTCCTCTATCACTCCGATGAGTTCGCCCGACGCTGCGCAGCGGACGAACTCATCGGAACGGTGCGTCCGCGCAAGACTGTGTGCCGCGCGGCGAAGCTTCCTGGTCAGGTGGGACTCCCGGGCAAACAGCACCGGGAATCATGAGTACCAGATGCAACTAACCGTCAATCGCCACTTCGAACCACGAACGCCTGTCGGCGGCAAAAATCGACGTTCAGCATGGGACTGACCTGTCAGACCGTACGTCGAGGCCAGGTAAAGTCACGGCGCAAGTGAAAAAGCGCCCGGTTCGGAAGTAGAGATCAGCAGCGCCTGTTCGGGCGGGATGCCGGTAGCTCCAGGCAGATTCCACCAGCAGCTTACGTGCGTAGCTGTTGCCGGTCTTCGTAATGCTGCCTTGCCGTCGTTTCCCACTTGATGAATGTTCTGAAGGCGTCACGCCAATCCACGCCATCAACTGCCGCGGATGTTCGAAGCGCGCGAGGTCGCCCAGCTCCGAAACCAGTCCGATCGCCGACGTAAAGTTGATTCCGCGCATGGCCTGCAGGGCAAGTACGACTGGATAAAACCGCCAGTTAGTTACCGCTTCGCGCAATGCCAGTTCCAGCCGCTCGCATTGCGCGAGCCGGTCTTCAATCGTGCGCCGATGTTCGTTGAACGCCAGTTGCTGCCAGGCGCTGTCGCATGAGAACGTACTTAACCAGCGTCGGTGTGTCGGTCCCCAGTTGGGACGGCCGAGATAATGGACGCCGTGGGCAAGCAGAAACGATTTGAGCCTGCAGCGTGCTGCCTTCAGGTCTTCTCGAGCCGCCGACCAGGCGCGGGTCAGGTCGCGGAACGCTTCGTCTTCAACTGTTGGTACATGTACCGCCGACAAGTCGCCGGCGCGCAAGGAGCGCACCAACTTGATCGCGTCACGGTGGTCCGTCTTGACACGATCACCCGGCCTGCGTGGGGTGAGCGATGGTGCGCAGACCATGCAGTCGAAGCCTTTATCGACCAGCCTTCGATACAGGCCGTATCCGCATGGGCCCGCTTCATAGACAAAGCAGATGTGCCGTGCCTTCTGCTGCAGTCGCTTGCAGAGCCGGTCGACATCAATCTGCATGGCGCCCACCTTGCCGAACAGTTCGACGGTGCCCATGCCGATCGCATAGGCAACCGTGATCGAGTCCTTGTGGACATCAAGCCCCACATACAACGTGCTATCGTCTTCCATGCTGGCCTCCGCGGCGGAATACACCGTTGAGTGGCGGTTCCGTCGCCACTCAATGCGGCTCTGGCAGCCATGCTAACCCGCGCAAACTTCCCCACGGCGGCCAGCCTCGCCGAATGGGAGTCATACTGACTTGCTGAGGCTGCGCGTAAAGCATCTGGCTTTCCATGAATCTGCATACCGCGGTAGGCGGCACCGGCTTTGCTCCTCTCCATCGTGATTCACGACGCCCGAGCGTCCGCCATTGTGGATGGAGTCGCGAGGCACCTCTATCTGCAAAAAAATCCACCGACACCAGCCTGACGCAATGCCCGGCGACCGTCGTCCCAGTTCGGATCAGCGACATACGAAAGTCACTATCATGACCCAGTGATTTCCATATGCGGGAGACGCTTCGTGGCAACGTACAGGGAACTGAGAGCGCAGATCGCCGAGCTGGAGAATCAGGCAGCAGCAGTCCGTCAGGAGGAGTTCGACGCCGTCCTTGCCGATATCCGTACAAAGGTGGCCTATTTCGGATATACACCACAGGACATCTTTGGACGTCGCCGCGGCAGGCCGAGAGGTTCAGGCGGCGCGCTGCCAGCGAAATACCGTGATCCGGCAAGCGGCGCCACCTGGTCTGGCAGAGGGCGCGCGCCGAACTGGATCAAGGACGTCAGGAACCGCGACCGGTTCCTGATTCACAACTAGATGGCGGATTCAAACCGGAGCCGGTTGCTGCGAGCGCTGTTCACCTGCGCCCGCGGCGAACCTGGTCAAAAGTAATGAACTGGGCCGACGACCACACCTTGCTGTCGTCACGCTGCCGCCCGAAGAAGTACACCGGACGAAAACCAAACGACGCATTCTGCGCGGCAACCTCTACACTACCTGCCAGATCAACCGGCAGCGGCCTGTCGGTCAGTCGCTCAACCGCGACGAACAGTTCCGTGCCGCCGAGCGCATGTGTTGCGCTGCCCCGCGCAAGCAGATCCACGCCGCGAATCTCGAAGCGAAACGTGGGCGCATGCGCGAATGGATTACCTGCGAGCGGATCGCCGACCTTCACGAAGCCGTCGATGGTGCCTTCGATCACGATGGTCGCCGCGGCCAGATTGCTCACGTCGATCTCGATGCTGTCCGCGTCGCCGTACGTGTCGCTACTGAATTCGATGTCCGTTGCGCCTGTGCGCCACGCGGATTCCTCGACGTGTTCGAAGCCGTGAGAACCGAAGTTGTGAATCGTGCCGTTGAGAATGCGGATGCGGCCACGCCACGCCGCCCAGCGATACCGGTCCCGAATGCGCGCACCACCCCAGCGCACGCGG
Source organism: Paraburkholderia sp. BR10882 (assembly GCF_040948855.1). Lineage (NCBI taxonomy): Bacteria > Pseudomonadati > Pseudomonadota > Betaproteobacteria > Burkholderiales > Burkholderiaceae > Paraburkholderia > Paraburkholderia sp. BR10882. The sequence goes on from NZ_JBFPKP010000015.1 coordinate 170,879, forward strand.
ATCAGACGCTCAGCATAGCCGAGTTCCTCATGCAGGTTCCGCTCCCATATCAGGCCATTGTGATCGTAGGCGGCGACGTATTCCCAGCCGGCGCGTCCGAGCAGGCGGTAATCGAGCGTGGCCGGACCGCGCTGCGTGAACGCGTCGCCTTGCCAGTGATCGCCGCTGCGCACGAGCAGCGCGCTGTGTTCGCCTGTTGTCGCCCACGTGCGGCGTGAGCGTAAGGCCTGGCCGACCGTATGCCGGTCGAGTGCATCGGCGAGCACGCCCGTCAGACCACCATGCACGCCGAATACCTGCACGCCGGGCGCGCCGCCGCCGGGACGTCCGCGATGTTCGTCGCCGCTCGCAGCCACGCCGAGCTGGTAGCCCCGTGCGATGACGTCCTGGTAGAGCCAGCCGAAGTGGCCCCACGTCGAAGCGATTTCGACGAGCCGCTCAAGCTTCGGATGGTGCCAGTCCGGAATGTAGCGCCGCCCGCCAACGTGCGGCATGACGAGGTGGTGTTCGGCGTCGTCGGCGTAGGCATCCCACAGTTCCTCGACGGGCCAGCGACCGAGTTCGACCGCGTTGCCTTTCATGTCCTCGTTCCACACAAGGGTGCGGTTGTGCTCACCGCGCGCGTTGTACGGAAAACCGGGACGTTCGTCGCCGAGAAATACGACGTTGTGGTCGCCACCCGCCGTCGAACTGCCACACCACTCCTGCACGGGATAGACGACGAAGCGGCCGGGTTCGTTAAACTGATCGACGGCCTCGACGCCCAGTTGCCAGTTCGCATCCGTGATCTGGAAGTCGTTCGCTGTATAACCCAGGATGTCGATTCCACCAATATCGCGCGCGTACTGCGCGTTGTATGCGGGACTGTTGGTGCCGACCGTGTCGTGCGCATGGACGTGAAGATCGGCATAGAGTGCGCGCGGGGAGGGCAGTGTGGCGTCGACCGTGAGCCAGGCAACGGCTGCGCGGATCTCCGGCCGCCCGGGCACGTCTGCGACGATGTGCAGCGTGCCCCGGTCCGTTGGGAGGTCGTCGAGCGCGAGCGTCGCGAATCCCTGCGTCGGGAATGCATGCTCCCGCTGATAGACCGTTGTGCCTTCTGCGTCGCGGGCGATCACGTTGGCGGTCAAACTGGCGATCGAATTGACGACTACCGGCCGTGCCTTCGCGTTCGCGCCCAGCTCGCGACATGCGTTGCCCCAACGGTCCTGCAACGCAAGGCGAAACGGCGCAGCCTCGCCAGGACGCACGAAGCGCGGCCCGTTGAGTAGTACGTCCGTTGGATCGCCCGGATGGATGTCGATGGCAATGTCGCCAGGCACTGCAACGAAGCGCGACGTGCCCAGCGGATCGACGTAGAGGCGGAAGCGGAAATCGTCTTCGGAAAACGTCTGGATGCGCGTGCCGGGACCCCGTCGGCGATCACCAAGACGGATCACGATGCGGTCGCCGGCGTTCAGATACCCGTCGACGACGTCGACGATCACGGCTTTCTGGTACGGCCGCTCGTGGCCTTTCTGGTCGAAGCGCACATTGATCGCCTGCACCGTGGCGGGACTCTGGCCCGGCACGAGCGGCGCCGCATGATACTCGGCGCTGATGTAGTTCGCGGCGGTGGGGTCGCTTGTCTGGAAGAGCGCCCAGTCCGAGTAGAACTTGAATGTGGCCTTCAGCCACCCGCCATCGGCAATGCCTGACGAGCCGACTTCGTAGTCGAGCACGACTTCGGCCCAGCTGCCCGCTTCGAGTCGCGAAACGCTGCAACGCACGCTGCCGGCGAAGGGGCGCTGTTTCAGTTGCTCATAGAGGCCGGCAGGGGCGACATGATCGCCAAGGCGCTCGCGCAGGGCACGCGCGCGGGCATGCAGACCGGTTTCGTTCGATTCGCTCATCTGGGGTGGGTGTCGACAAGGCGGGTAAAGGATCGGGATCGCGCGCACGTGAGCATGCGAGTGCGCGCGAATCTCAATGCGCAAACGGCCAGGCTGCGGATGCGTCCCAGACGGGCACGCCCATGAACGCATACCACGGTGCGATCACGCACAGCCCGTACAGGATCGCGATCAGCACCGAGACCACGCCGACGCGGGCGTAATCGGCGGTCGTGAACACGCCGCTGCTGTAGGCAATCACACCTGCCGTGATCTGCGTGGGCAGCAGGTAAGCAAAGCTGTCGGTGTCGCTGACCAGCATCGTGAACGCAACCGGATGCAGGCCAAGGCGCGGAGCGAGCGCAAGCGCGATCGGCGCGATCATGGTGACAGCAGCGACGTTGGACAGCATGCCGATACGGATGATGTGCGTACCGGCCATGACGATGCCAATGGCGAGCCACCAGCCATGCCCGTGCGCGACGAGATAGATGTGATCGGCGGCCCATTGGGCGAGCCCCGACGAACTGATCGCAGAGGACAACGAGAGCGCGCCTGCGAGCAGAAACAGCGTGCCCCAGATCGTGCGCTGCTCGACTTCGGCCCAGCCGAAGCGCAGCACGCCTGGCGCGAACAGGATGGCAAGCGCGATCAGCGCGACGATTTCCGACGACAGATGATGCAGCGGCTCCGTTGCCCACAGGACCGCCACGCCCGCGAACAGGACCAGCACCAGCCAGTCATTGCGCGAGGCGGGCGGGAGTGCGCGACGCATCGTCGTGATGGCAGCGCGTCCGCCAGGAATCTGCACGGCGCGCGAGCGGAAATAGTACTGGACCCAGCACTGCGTGATCGCGAACATGCCCAGGTACGGCCACTGAAGCTTGAACCACGTGAAGTATGAAATGTGGATGCCGAGCTGCTTTTCGAGCAGGCCCGACACGACCATGTTCGGCAGATGCGCCGTGAGAATGCACATGCCACTTATCATCGCTCCGTAGACGAGCGACTGGATCACGATGGCCTTTTTCGCGGCGCGCTCGCGCGGCGAATCGCCGAACAGCTGGACCATGCCGTTGGTGACCGGCAGCAGTGCGGCCGAGCGCGCATTCGCGGCCGGCACGACCATCGACATCACGAAGTTGACGGCGAACATTGCCCAGATCACGCCGTTGGCGGTGCGCACCTTCAGGCGCTCGAGCAGCGCCAGCGCAATGCGGCGGTCGAGGCCGCTTGCCTGCATGATTGCCGAAAAGAGGAATGCCGCGAGGCAGAGGAACACGACGGGCGCCGCAAAACCGCTTGCGGCCTTCGGAAAACCCGGACTCGCGTTTGAAAGCACAAGCAGCATCGGTATCAATATGCCGCTCACGCCGACGGGAATGGCCTCGGTCACCCAGACGATCGCGACCCACGCGACCACGGCGAGCGTGGCCTGGCCGTTCGCGTCGAGTCCGGTGGGTGTCGGTATGAGCCACGCGAGCGCGATGAAGGCGAACCATGCGGCCACGAAGCCGAGGCGGGCACGCAGGAGCGCGGCGCCGCTGCGCGGGCCAGCGTGGCCATGAGCAGCCGCAGGTACGGTTTCGCGCGGATGGAGGGCCGCTCCATCATGTGGTGAGCGCTCGAGCGGCGGCGCGTCGAGGATCTTGTCTGTCACTGTCATGCTTTCCTGCGTTCGTTATTCGAGCCGATGCTGCTATCGTTGGCGGGTCAGGATGGCATAATACGTATTAATACAAGCTGGGCCATCCAATTGCTTTTCATATCGATATTGCGAATCTCGCTCAAGGCGAGGCGCGAGAGCTGCGAGGGACCTTAACCATGTTGGTGCGGGAAGACGTGACGTCGCTCTATGAGCAGATCGCGACGACGCTTGAGCAGGAAATCGGGCAGGGCATCTATGAGCCGTCGGGCAAGCTTCCGTCGGAAGCCGAACTGGGCGAGCGCTTTGACGTGAGTCGGGTGACTGTCCGGCTGGCGCTCGGCCGTCTGGTGGAGACGCACATCGTGGAGCGCAAGCAGGGCAAGGGCACGTTCGTGAAGGCCCGGCGTCTGCAGCACCGGCTCGACGTGTTGCGCGGCTTTTACGACTCGCTGGCGGCGCAGGGCGCGCGGGCCAGCATGGAACTGCTGCGCATGCAAGCGTGTGCGGTACCGCCCGGCCTGCGCGAGACCTTCGCCGCCGATGTCACAGATTGTGTGTATCTTGAACGCCTGCACCGCGTCGATCGCGCGCCTGTCGCGCTTGCGCAGACCTGCCTGCTGCCCGAAGCAAGTGTCATTTCGCGCGAGGAGGCGCAAGCTCTCCCGTCGTACGAGATGCTCGAACGGCTGCCGGGCTGGCATATCGTCGATGCCGACATGACCATCACGGCGGTTGCCGCGGCGAGCGATATCGCCGCATATCTGGAAGTGTCTCCGCGTGCGCCGCTGCTCGTGCTGCGCCGGACCTCGCGACTGGCTGACGGGCGCGCGTGCGAGGCGACGGTGTTCCATATTCGCCCTGAGCGTTTCGATCTGGCGGTACGCAGCGGGCTTGAGGCGCGGGTGGTTGGATAACGACGCCAGGCGCGGGTCACCCTGCGGGGGCCTTCGTGCCTGGACCTTTGCCGATGTTATGGATTCCAAAAAATCTCGGCAACTGGCGTCGTGCGAACGCTCGCTACCAGGGAGGGGACGAGACTGGCGCAGTCGCGAACGCGCGGAATCTGGCCTGCGGCGTAAGCGTCGTTGCCGTCGATCAGGATAGCCGTGTAATTTCCCGCGCACCATGACTGTGCGCGGCTGAATCGGACAATGCTGACTGCTCCAGGGACCTCCGTTGTAAAAAAATTCTCGCGGCGAAAACGCATAATTTGTATGAAGAAAATAAATGATGCCGCCGATAACCGAGTCAGGTACTGCGCTGTTCGCGTGCCCGGGCGTCAGGCCAGACATCCATCGCACCGTGAGACCTGACTTGCACGTGCTCGTTTAATCGATACAGGGTTGCCGGACTTTTCGGGATTGGTACTGCGTCGAACTGGGCACGAACCCGCTTATCCGTCTCGGTATCGGCATCTGGATGATGCGTAGCGTCACCCGGCAACTGGGTACCGAGCCTGCGACCGCCGCCGCCGTGGCCAGAAGCGTGGCCACACCCTGCTCGAACGCCAGCTGGTTGCCCTGGAGACACTTGGCGGGGCCATACGGCCTCGCGTTACGCGGGACGGCGATTCGCTCCTTCGTACCCTCGCTCGGCTGCACTGAAACGTTGATACCGTGGCGCGTGAGTGGGCGGTGTGATGCCTGAGCCGTCGCGATCAGCTCCGGCCTGCATCTGCCCGAAGCTGCCTGCGGGCACTGCATGCATTCGACGTGTGAGGCGCGTGCGCTGTCACAACAGCTGCGTCACCAGACTGACCGACCGCCAAAGAACATTTCTGCGCCGCGGGGATTCCCGAAGTCCAGAGTCACACTGCGTCCTGGGATCCGGCATTTCAACAGTTTCGCGTCGGCGAGCGGGCGAATGACTCGTCGCTAACCTACGCGGACGTTTCGACGGGCGCGCGACAGGCCAAAGCCCGGCACGTGCGCGTGCGTTTAGCGGAACGGGGAAGAAGAACTCACTGCATGTTGTGAAACCGGTGTGGACCGACCATACTTCCCTGTAGCGGAATGCTGGAGTCGTATATTTTTAAGGCCTGTCCCGTAGGCCAGGACTCCCAAAGTCGACGCTGTTATCCGACGCGCCGTTGCGCGACTTGCGCTGCCCGTCGTGTCCTGCTCCGCGGGTGGAACTGCGGTCGCAGGCGGGCAGCCTGGCGCGCTTCGCTCTAATGGGAACACGCGGTTGAGCCGGCCCGAACCGCAATGCTGAGCCAGTATTGGACGATTATCTCCAGCATCGTTGCGCGACGCACCACGGGATCTACACTGCGCCGGACATCTTCGCGCTTTCGAGGGATGCATCCCTCCGTTCCGGACCGTGGACGTGCCGACCACGTTGGCGTGCCGCTTTGTCACCCAGGCTGCGGCGCCGCGCTGCGTGTGCCGGTCCTTGACGGAGACGGTCATGCAAGGGCCATCGGATAGCTGGCGCCGGGCAATGCGGCGCGTCACTTGCGCGGCGTCTTTTTTCCGCAGGCCTCGGCATTGAAAATTATCAAACAATTGACCGGGATTCCAGCCTGGCCATCTCGTGGACGGCGATTCGCTAGCGCTCACGTCAGTCGCGGGATGAATGGACAGCGCAATACGGAGCGGATGGTGCAGGACACGACTCTTCAGGAACGCGAACCTGCACGAATGGGCCTGTACGGCCAGCTCGCGCGGCTGGAGCGCCGCTTCGCAGTAACCGTAAGCCGCAGGAGGGCAGCGATGACGACGTTGATACGTAGATACTTCGTGTGCGTCAACGGACACGACGGCGAAGAGGTGGCGTGCGATGACGATGAACCGTACTCTTCTCAGTGGGACTCGATTCGCACGACCGGACTGGTGAACAACGGCAGGGACTCGCACGGATACGCCTCTTATACATGCAAGACGTGCGGCGAGCTCATGTTGGAAACCGGGAAAAGGTGATTGATAGAAAGCCAGAATCGTGGCTCGACGTTCTGCATGGACGTGCGCGATCGACTGCCGCAACCGGAATTTGAAAAACGTAAGTTTGCGTCATTCTCTTCATCAATCGGCTAACAGGCTTCGAAGTCCTGCATCTGGTGAGACCCGATGCCCGCGCGCAGGCATTGGGTGGCCCTCGGCGTGCTAAAGCACGCGGACGGGGCCACAGACGTTGGCCCAGCGATGCGCCGGAACATGAATTCGAGACGTCGGCGATTCGTCAGCCGGTGCGTGGTGAGAAGTCCGACAATGAGGTCGCGGACCGGGCATGGCCCGAACAAATCCTAACCGATGCGCCCGGTACCGCCGGGTAACCTTGTACCGTTCGCCTGGGGTATCGGACAGGCGAGGGGTTGGTGGCCTGAGGGATTCCAAGTTGATTGCAGTAATTTTCATAAAATTACTGCAATCACGAACTCGCCTTTTGCAGTAAAATCCAAAAAATTACTGCAATTTTCTGGCATGCACGGACTTCCTCTTTACCAGCGACACGATCAGGCATTTTGCTCCCAGTACGCGAACGTCGAGCAGGCGGTCGCCAGCCAGGGGCGGGTTCTCGTGGGTGCGCCGGGCACGATCACCGAGCACCATCGCGGGAACGCTGTCTACTACTATCGGCAGTTCATGAACGCGGAGGGCAAGCGGCAGCAGGAGAGTCTTGGCGGACCCAAGGGCGATCCGGCGGCCGAGGAGCGCGTCGCTGCGGTGATGGCACAGATCGAGCAGTCCAAAGACCTCATCAGCCGCATTCGGGAGCTCGCGAAGCTCGGCTTCCAGATTGCCGACAACAAGACCTACGCGACCATGGCGGTCCTCCACAATTACGGACTTTTCGAGGCCGGCGCGGTGCTCGTGGGCTCTCACGCGTACGCGGTTCTGCTCAACAGCCTTGGCATCAAGGCGCTTGCCTACGAGACCGAGGACATCGATATCGCGCGCGCCCGCCAGCTCGCGCTACAGGGTGTGCCGTCAGGTGGCCTGCTCGAAATCCTGAAAGAAACCGGAATCGACTTCGTGCCGGTGCCGGGGTTCAACAGGGGCGATCCGTCCACGTCGTTCAAGCAGGCGGGTCGGACGCGTTTTCACGTCGATCTGCTTGTGCCTTCGAAGGACAACACATTTCCGACCGTCGCTGTTCCAGAGCTCGGTGCGCATGCGAGCGGCATGCCTTATCTCGCCTACCTGCTCGGCCAGTCCCACATGGGCACGCTGCTTTCAAGGCACGGCGCGGTGCCGGTTCGTGTGCCGGACCCCGCACGCTTCGCGATCCACAAGATCCTCGTTTCACGCTTGCGCACCAACATGCTGGTCAAGTCGCAGAAAGATATCCAGCAGGCGTGCGTGATGCTCGCGATGCTCGGCGAGCACAGAAGCGGCGATATCGAGCTCGCCTGCTCGAATCTCCCGAGGTCTGCGCGCCCAATGGTTCGCCGTGCGCTGCCCGATATACGCACCATGCTCGAGGCTCACGAGGGAGCGCTATTCGAATTTGAGGAAAGCATTGCCGCCTGACGGGCCATGTCGCGCTCCGACTGGCCCGGAATACGTATGATCAACCCCCGTGCTGTATGCCATCCCGTCACCGCGCGTTCCGTGTGTGGATGCCGTCATTCCGGTTGTTCGCGCATCCCACAGGCACTGTCCTTCAATGGCGTCGCGTCGGATCCTTAGCCAGCTACCGTGCACCGAATATGAGTACGGGCTGGACTACGGACGCGTTCAATAGATTACGCAAAACAGTCTGGGCGGCCGTTGAAATTGCAATCATTCGAGCTGTAATGTCGACTCTGGTGAAACTTCATCGTTGGTCACTGAGTGTCGTCACCTCATATCAATTCGTATAGCGAATTAATTGTGCGACAGCCGGCGAGGAATGCCAGATAGTCCAATCATTCGCTGCATGGCTGACACACGATTTGCGTGCTGCCCGGCTCAAGGATGTGAATACGGATTCTGAAGCGGTGACGGGTGGATTGGATGGTGCCGATGGTGCTGCCGGTGCTTCGACTTCGATTTCGCCTTTGGTTGGGACTCTAACGTCGGCTTCGTGTGCGGATGCGGCTCACCCTGGGGCAGCGGCTCCGTAGTCTGGGCTGCGGGCAGTGGCGGAGGAGAAGTGGTACGAGCACGTTGCGGCGAGTCCTGGCCTTCGCCGAAGTGAAACGTCTGCGAGGCTTGCGCGTAAGCGGTGGTGGACAGCGGCACTGCCATCAGTAACAGGAATTTCGAAAGCTTCATGCGTGTTCCCTTTGGGCGGACGCTTCAGGATAACGCAATGCGCAGCCTTTGCCGCCTTGTCCTGTTCATTGCTCGCGTGGCCGACAAGGTGTGCGCGGTGTTCAAAACTGCATGATGCGCCGCTTCAAGGGTCCGTCGTGTCCGCCGACCCTCGTAAAAAGCGCTGGAACGAACTGGCCACGCGTCAGTCCATCCCTGCAAAAGAGTGTGAACGTTCGTCATGGAACGGCCGCCGAATATTGCCCGTGATTTGCGAATTCGCGGACACAGGCCCAAGGCCGGACTCGTCGATCGGTCATCCCGATTCGGATCAATGCCGTGAGAAAGTCACTATCATGACCGCGAGGTGTCCACATGGGGGAAGTCCGTGGCAACGTACAAGGAACTGAAAGCACAACTTGACGAACTCAAAAGTCAGGCGACCGCTATGCGGCAGCAGGAGTTCGACACGGTGCTTGCCGATATACGTGCAAAGGTTGTGGAGTTCGGATATACCGAGCGGGATATCTTCGGGAGCCGACGCGGCAGACCAAGGGTCGCGCACGGTCCACTGACTGCGAAATATCGCGATCCTGCTACCTGGTCCGGGCGGGGACGCGCGCCAAACTAATGGAATGGGCGCCCCCACCCGAAACGGCATCGGTGTGCCAAAGTGGAAGTGTCGAAGCTACCACTTAATCGAGGAGGGCGCCCAACATGAAGATTACGACGATTGGCATTGATTTGGCAAAAACCGTTTTTGCAAT
>NZ_JBFPKP010000016.1:0-180074 GCF_040948855.1 Paraburkholderia sp. BR10882
GTCTGGGCCGCGTGCTGCTCAACGATCCGGCCACGGGCGTGATGCGCCACGCGGATGCCGGCTACGAACTCGCGCAGCAGACCGCGCGCGAGGCAGGCCTCAAGCTGCCGATGCTCGGCCGATGAGCGGCGCGAAAGCGATAGGGGGCGCGGTGCAGGCTGCCAGGCTCACGCTGCTGCGTGGCGCGGCGCTCGTGGCGTCGCCGTGGAAGAACGGCGGCGGCGTCACGCGCGAAATCGCGGTGGCGCACGTGGCATCGCGTGCCGACGCGTCACTGGACGCGTTCGCGTGGCGCGTGAGCGTGGCCGATGTCGCGCAGGCGGGGCCGTTCTCGCGCTTCGAGGGCGTCGATCGGACGCTGGTGCTGCTCGACGGCGCGGGCATGCTGCTCGACGAAGCGGGGCGTACGCATGTGCTCACGCAGCCCCTCGACGTCGCGCATTTCGCGGGAGAAGCCGCGATCGACGCGCGCCTCGTGAACGGCGCCACGCGCGACTTCAACCTGATGGTGCGCCGCGATGCGGCGCGCGGCACGCTCGAAGTGTGGCGCGCAAACGAGCGGCGCAGCATGCATGCGCAAACGGTATTGCTCTACTGCGCGCAAGGCGGGCAGGATGTGCGCGTGGATAACGAACGTCACGTGCGCCTCGAAGCGGGTGACACGCTGCGCATCGATACGCTCGATGCGCAACGCTCCTTGAACATCGACACGCGCGGCGCGGGCGCCTTGCTCGCCGTTGCGCTAGATGTGCTGCAAGAGCCGCCGCAAGACACTACGGAAACGGCATCGCGCGATGCTGTGCATACCTGATGAAACGCACACTCTGGCAAAACCTCAACCTGTGCCCGCATGGCGATCCGGGCCACGTCGTCGAGAACGCGGCGATTGCTGTGGAAGACGGCAAGATCGCGTGGCTCGGCGCCGCTGCCGAATTGCCCGCGCCATTCACCGATTGGCCGTGCGAAGACCTGGGCGGCGCCTGGGTCACGCCAGGCCTCGTGGATTGCCACACACACCTCGTCTATGGCGGACAGCGCGCCGATGAATTCGCGCAGCGCCTTGCGGGCGTGAGCTACGAAGAAATCGCGCGGCAGGGCGGCGGCATCGTCTCGACGGTGCGCGCCACGCGCGCGGCCGACGAAGCCGCGCTGTTCGCGCAGTCGGCAACGCGTCTCGAAGCGTTGCTCGCCGAAGGCGTAACGGCAGTCGAAATCAAATCGGGCTATGGCCTCGATCTGGCGAGCGAGCGCAAGATGCTGCGCGTCGCGCGTCAGCTTGGCGAGCGTTATCCGGTCACGGTGCGGACGACGTTTCTCGGCGCACATGCGTTGCCGCCCGAGTTCGCCGGCCGTGCCGACGACTATATCGACGAAGTGTGCGAACATATGCTTCCTGCGCTGGCCGACGAGGGGCTCGTGGACGCTGTCGATGTGTTCTGCGAACGAATCGGCTTTTCGCTCGCGCAGAGCGAGCGCGTGTTCGAGGCGGCCGCGCGGCGCAAGCTCGCGGTCAAGATGCACGCCGAGCAGCTTTCCAATAGCGGCGGCGCAGCGCTCGCGGCGCGTTACGACGCGTTGTCCGCCGACCATCTCGAGTTTCTCGACGAAGCGGGCGTCGCCGCCATGAAGCAGGCGGGCACGGTGGCGGTGCTGCTGCCGGGCGCGTACTACTTCATCCGCGAAACGCAGTTGCCGCCGCTCGACTTGCTGCGGCGCTACGAGGTGCCGATCGCCATTTCGACCGACAGCAATCCGGGCACGTCGCCCGCCACTTCGCTGCTGCTCATGATGAACATGGCGACCACGCTGTTTCGCATGACCGTGCCCGAGGTGTTGCAGGGCGTGACGCGGCACGCCGCGCAGGCTTTTGGCGACGCAGAGCGTCATGGCACGCTCACGGCTGGCCGTCCCGCAGACTTTGCCGTTTGGTCGGTGCAGTCACTCGCGGAGCTGGCTTACTGGATTGGCCGTCCGCTCTGCGCGCGCGTGGTGCGCGGCGGCGAGACCGTCTTTGAGCGTCGCGCATTTGAGCGTCGCGTTTGAGCACAATTTTCAGCATGAATCACACCATCGAAACGAATCCGACTTCGCACGCGCTCTTCGCCGAGTACGCTTACTTGACTGACGGCTGGCGCCGCAACGTGCTGCTCGAATGGGACGCCGCGGGAACGCTGCGCAACGTGACGCCCGATCTGGCGCAAGCGCCTGAAGGCGTCGCGCGTGCGTCGGGCCCGATTACGCCTGGCATGCCTAACCTTCATTCGCATGCGTTTCAGCGCGCCATGGCGGGCCTCACCGAATATCGCGCGAACCCCACCGACAGCTTCTGGAGCTGGCGCGACCTCATGTACCGCTTCGCGGCGCGCATCACACCCGACGATCTCGGGGCGATTGCGCGCTGGCTGTATGTCGAGATGTTGAAGGCGGGCTACACCTCTGTTTGCGAATTCCACTACGTGCATCACGGCAAGGATGGCCAGCGGTATGCGAGCCCCGCCGAACTGGCGCAACGCGTGGTGGACGCAGCGAACGTGACCGGCATCGGCATGACGATGCTGCCCGTGCTCTATCAATACAGCGGCTTCGGCGCGCAAGCGCCGCGCGACGATCAGCGGCGCTTCATCAACACGCCGGAACAGTTGCTCGGCATCGTCGAAGCGCTGCGTGCGTGGCAGCCCGAGCACGGCGCGTTGCGCTACGGCGTCGCGCCCCATTCGCTGCGCGCCGTCTCGCACGACTCCTTGCGCGCGCTGCTGGAAGGCCTGGATCGAGCGCTTCCCGGTGCACCGGTGCATATTCACATCGCCGAACAAACGGCCGAAGTCGAGGCATGCATGGCGATCGAAGGCGCGCGGCCGGTGCAATGGTTGCTCGACCGCTTCAACGTCAACTCGCGCTGGTGCCTCGTCCATGCCACGCATATCGATGCGAGGGAGACCGCCGCGCTTGCGCAGAGCGGTGCGATTGCGGGTCTGTGCCTCACGACCGAGGCGAATCTTGGCGACGGCATTTTCCCCACGCGCGAGTATCTCGATGCGGCCGGCGCGTTCGGCGTGGGCTCGGACAGTCACATCGGCGTGGACTGGCGCGCGGAGCTTCGCTTGCTCGAATACGGTCAGCGGCTCGCGCGGCGCGAGCGCAACGTGTTGGCCTCGACGCATCAGGCACAGGTTGCGGACCGCCTGTTCGACGCAGCGCTCGCCGGAGGCGCCAGTGCTACGGGGCGCAAGGTTGGCGCATTGAAGGAAGGCGCGCGCGCCGACTGGATCGTGCTCGACGCTCAACATCCGAACCTCGCCGAGCAAAAGCCGCTCACGTGGCTCTCGTCGGTCGTCTTTTGCGAACATGGCGAAACGCCCGTGCTCGACGTCTATACCGGTGGCGTCAAGGTCGTAGAAGCGCGCCGCCATCGCGACGAAGCCCGCCTTTACGCCGACTACCGCGCGGCGCTCGCCAGACTGCTGGCTGATGATTGAACGCAGGCGCCAATTCACGAGGCAACTTTCGATGACCGATATCTTTTCGCTGGAACGCGGCACCGCGCCGCTCATCATTTCGATCCCGCACCTGGGTACGCACATTCCGGCCGCGATGCACGGCGAGTACACGGACGTGGCGCTGACCGTCGCCGATACGGACTGGCATCTCGATCGCCTTTACGCGTTTGCGAAGGAGCTGGGCGCGACCGTGCTCGGCGCGCGCGTTTCGCGCTATGTGATCGACCTGAACCGCCCGCCGAACGACGAGAGCCTCTATCCCGGCCAGACCACCACGTCGCTGTGTCCGACCGAAACGTTTCGCGGCGAGCCGGTCTACCGCGACGGCTGCGTGCCCGACGCGCCTGAGCGCCAGCGCCGCGTGAAGACATTCTGGCAGCCGTATCACGACACGCTCGCCGCCGAACTCGAGCGCCTGCGCGTGGCGCATGCGAATGTGCTGCTGTGGGAAGCGCATTCGATCGCGAGCGTTCTGCCGCGTCTGTTCGACGACAAGCTGCCCGACCTGAACATCGGCACCCAGGACGGCCGCACGGTGAACCCAGCGGTGCAGGCGCGCGCGGAACGCGCGGCGGCGGCAAGCGGCTATTCGTGGATCGCGAACGGACGTTTCAAGGGCGGCTACATCACGCGCCATTTCGGCGCGCCGCAGGACGGCGTGCATGCGATCCAGCTGGAGATGTGCCAGTCGGTTTACATGAACGAAACGGCGCCGTTCGACTACGTTCCCGCTCTCGCTGGGAAAGTCCAGCCGGTGCTGCGCGAAATGGTGGGCGGCGCGCTTGCGGAAATCGAGGCGATGAACGCCGCTGCGGCCTGAGCATTCCCGACGGCCGTCCAGGCTGGGCGTGGGCACAACGGCTCTCGATCGACGATCGAGAGCCGTTGTTGCGTTTAGAAGCGGTGAACGATGCCGATCTGCACGCCGCGCGCGTCCGCGCCGGGGTAGGCGAGCGGCAGGCCCGGATTCGCCGCGCCGGCGAGCGTGTAACTTGCCTGGTTACGGTTGCGCAAGAACGAAAGTGCGCCGTAGAAGTTCGTGGTTTTCGACAGGTCGTATTCGTACATCAAACCGATCTGATCGGCATTGTCCCCTTGCGACGTCCGATCGTGCAGGGTGGCGTAGCCGAGCGACACGGCATTGTTCACGTTGAACTGATACTTCGCGGAAAGGCCCACGGTATAGGCGTTCAGCGCCAGGTCGGGCCATTTCATGTCCGAATAGCCGCCGAAGATCGTGACGCGCCCGATCGCGTACGAGGCGCCCGCCATGATCGTGCGGTCTGTTGCGCTACCCTCGCTGTGTTTGAGCCACTGTCCCGCCACGAACGTGGCGAATGGGCCGTGCGCATAGGTCACGTCGAACTGTTGACTCGAGCCCGCGGAGCGCAGGCCGCCTGCGTCGCCGAAGCCCACGTAGATGCCGGCCTGAAGGCCCGCGAACTCCGGCGTGACATAGGAGACGGTGTTGCTCGTGCGGAACGTGAACACCGTGAGGTTGTCCATGGCCGAAGCCTGTGTCACGCCGCCAAAAGCGTCCTGGCCGCCTTGATCGTTGAAGAGCGGCGAATTTTGCCGGCCCACGCGCAACTGGCCCCAGCCGCCCGAGAGGCCGACCCATGCCTGGCGATCGAACAGCGAGCCCTTGGTGGCCAGCGTGCCGTCCGTGGGGTTGAAGCCGTTTTCGAGGGCGAACGACAGCGTCTGCCCGCCGCCCAGGTCTTCCTTGCCTTTGAGGCCGAAGCGGCTGCCCCATTGACCGCTCGAACCGAGCGCGGCCGTGTAGCCATTGCCGGTGTTGACGTATTGGGCGAATTCGTCGATGAGCCCATAGAGCGTCACGCCGTCCTGGGCAAGCGCGTTGTGCGCGAAGAGGCCGAGTGCGGTGGCGCAAAGTGAGTTTCTCGTGGCGCGAGCGGAAGGGCGAACAGCTGTAGCGGGGTGCTTTTTCATTATCAGTACAACTATTTTTCGGAGGAATGAAACGAACGCGCGGGTGGTGAGGCCCGCGCGAATGGGAACTATGTGGATCAGCGAAGCGGCGCGCTGCGCCGCACGGGTCAATCCTGCTCGACCGGCAGGATCAGGCGTTCCGGAATGACCGGCGGCGTGAGGCGCATGGCGGCGTAGTAGAGCACGCCTGGCACGATCAGGCCGAGAATCCACGAGATGTCCGTGCCGCCGAGTGCGTCGACGAAGGGGCCCGTATAGAAGCTCGTCGAGATGAACGGCATTTGCACCAGCACGCCGAGCACGTAGATGCCAATGGCCTTGGCGTTCCAGCGGCCGTAGCGGCCATCGGGATTCGAGAGCGCCGGCACGTCGTAGCGCGAGCGCGTGAAGCAGTAGAAGTCCACCAGGTTGATCGCGCTCCACGGTGTGAAGAACGCCAGCAGAAACAGGATGAACGCCGTGAATTCCTTGAGGAACGAGTGGCGCCCCGCAAGCGCGACGAGCGTCGAAATGCCCACCATGCCGATGATGTAGAGGAAGCGGTGGCGCGTGGAAATCGCGCGCTTCGCGCGAAACGCGCTCACGATCGTCGCCATCGACATGAAGCTGCCATAGGCGTTGAGCGTGGTGACGGTGAGCTTGCCGAACGCAATGCTGAAGTAGAGCATCGCGGCGACCGCGCCGCTCGCGCCGAGGCTCACGATATACGCCACCTCATGGTGCGCAAACGCGTGGCCCGCGAGCGCGGCCGCAAACACGCCGAACACCATCGCTGCCTGCGCGCCGACCACCGAGCCGAGCCCGACGGCGAGGAACGTGCGCACGGGCGAAGTCGAGCGCGGCAAGTAGCGCGAATAGTCGGCAACATAGGGGCCGAATGCGATCTGCCACGAAGCCGAAAGCGACATGGAAAGCAGGAAGCTCGCGATCGAAAAATGGCGATTGGCCAACAGCGCGCCGATATCGTGGTGCGCAAAGAGCTGCGCGAACATGAACACGAACGCGAGCACGCCGATCACGCTGGCAATGCGGCCGACGAAGTGAATCGAGCGATAGCCGAGCAGCGTCAGCACGACGATGAGTGCCGCGAAGAGGCAGATGCCCGCGGTATCGGAAACGTCGAGTAGTTGCGCCGTGGCCTGGCCGGCAAGCACCGTGCCGCTCGCGGAAAAGCCGACGTACATGATGCAGACGAGCACGATCGGAATGGCCGCGCCGTAGACGCCGAACTGCACGCGGCTGGAGATCATCTGCGGCAGGCCGAGTTGCGGGCCTTGCGCGCCGTGCAGCGCCATGACCGTGCCGCCTATGAGTTGGCCAGCCAATAGCGCGATGAGCGACCAGAAGACGTCCCCGCCAAGCACGACGGCCAGCGCGCCGGTAATGATCGCGGTGACCTGCAGGTTCGCGGAAAGCCAGAGCGTGAACTGGCTGAACAGGCTGCCGTGGCGCTCAGAATCGGGGATGTAGTCGATCGAGCGCGTTTCCAGGATCTTGCGGCCATCGGTTTCGAGGTTGGCGACGGATTCAGGCATGGCCACGGACGGCTCCGAACATTGGGGTGAGTGCAGGGCGTCCGCGAGCCGCGGACGATGGGAATGTCCGCATGATGTTGTATAGACAACTTAGGAGAAATTGGGGATTACCCTGTCGATGCGTGGCTTACAAAAGCCACTCGATAGGCAGGGTGGAGAAGAACCAGACGCTCAGGCGCTGGTTCCATGTGGTGTTCGGCTCGGTGTCGTAGCGGATGACCGTGTCATCGGAAAGGCGCGTCCAGTAGAGCTTGCCGTTCTCGTCGAGGTGCGCCTGATACGCGAGCTGCGGCACGCGCGTCCAGAACGCTTTTTCGATCTGGGTGGCGAGCACGGGGCTGTCGATCACGAGCCCGAGTTCGGTGTTGAGGTTGGCCGAACGCGGGTCGAAATTCACCGAGCCGACGAAGACGCGCTCTGCATCCACAGCGAAGGTCTTGGCGTGCAGGCTCGAGCCCGTGCTGCCGAACGGGCCACTGCCTGCGCCTTTGCCCGCGGCTTTGTCTGAACCCTTGCTCGTGCCCGCCGCGCGCCGCAGTTCGAACAGCTCCACGCCGCCTTTGAGCAGCGCCACGCGGCGCCGCGCGTAGCCGGAATGGACGGCGGACACATCGGTGGCTTCGAGCGAGTTCGTCAGTACTCGCACGGTCACGCCCTGGGCGGCGAGCTGGGTGAAGTATTGCGTGCCCACCTCGCCCGGCACGAAGTACGGCGAAACCAGATCGAGTTCGCGGTGCGGATCGCCGACGATCTCGTGGAGCTGGCTGAGGATGAGCGTCTCCTTGGGCGCCGTGCCCAGCGCTTTGGCCGGATCGTCGCTGACCAGCTGCGTCTTCGCCCATTCGAGCGGCAGCGTGCCGTCCAGCAGACGGCGCACGTCGGTGGTCTTGCGCAATGATTCGATGTATTCCGCCGCGGCCGGATCGGTGCGCGCGGCAAGCGCTTCGCGATCGAGTGTAGCGAGTGCATCGGGCGCCACGTAGGGCAGGATTTGGGACGCGGGGAATGACGAAGCGCTGGCCCAGTAGCGGTCGAAGTCGTTCGCGACATCGGTGGCGGCGGGGCCGATGGCGAGCACGTCGAGGTCGGCGAATACGACGCCGTCGGTCGCGCCAAAATATTCGTCGCCGATATTGCGGCCGCCAAGGATGGTCGCCACGCCGTCAGCCGTGAGCGACTTGTTGTGCATGCGCCGGTTCAGCCGCGAGAAGTCGGTGATAAAGCCGATGGCTTTGGGCTTGCGGGTGACGAACGGGTTGAACAGCCGGACCTCGATGTTCGGATGCCCATTGAGCGCCGCAAGCGTGGGGTCGAGCGAGGACGGAATGCCGTTGTCGTCGAGCAGCAGGCGCACGCGCACGCCGCGGTCGGCGGCTTCGCGCAGTTCTTCGAGCAGCAGCGTACCCGTGAGATCGTTGCGCCAGATGTAGTACTGAACGTCCAGCGTACGCTGGGCGTTGCGCACGAGCGCCACGCGCGAGGCGAACGCGTCGAGCGGGTTCGCGAGCGGGTCGATGCCGGTGGAGTCGGGATGGGTGGCGAGTTCGGCCGCTACGGCTTTGCCAAGTTGAGTCGATCGCGCTTCGGCTGACGTGAGCGCCGTCGTTTGCGTGCGCTCGCCGATAGGAGGTAACTGCTGACACGCGGCAAGACCTGTGGCGAGCGCGATTGCGCACAGCGGCAACGCCATGGCGCGCAGTTTTCGCAACCCGTTTGCAGCCAGCGCGATGAGCGATCTTTGCATGGAGCGTCCGCTTTTCCGTGTCGATCCCGCTTCTAGGCGCGAAGCGCGGGGCTTCGCGAGTGAGCGTGCAACGACGTTAGCTTACGCGATTGGCGTGGCGGGCACCACGACGGGCGTACAGCCAAGGAGCGAACGCGTGGGTGTTGCGAGCTTAGTGCGCGTCGAGCGCCGCTTGCGCGCGGGCGCGGGAGTCTTGCGCCGACTGGTTGCGCTCGGCCCGGGCGTCACGTGCTTCCTGCTTGAAGGTCTGGCGCGCTTCCGCCGTGCGGGCGCGCTGTTGCCGGTTGGCCTCGCGAACTTCCATGCGCTTCTGAACGATCGGGTCGTTATGCGTCACCGTGGTGGCGGGCTGGCCTTCCTGGCTTGCCGGTGCGGGGGTCTGTGCAAACACCTGGCCCGCAAACAGGGCGCTGGCCACGATGGCGACGACGGCAACGGTGCGAGTTCTGATTTTCATGAGTTTCTCTCCGGAAAATAAGTTTGGGTTGCTAATTAAATCTCGTGCTCGGGTAAAGCCGAGAGCGGGGCCTGTCGAGCGATCAGAGGCGGGTGGCCTCGTCCGCTCTTGTCTTCTGAGCTTTCATTTTACTTTCTAGTTGAGGCAGGTCAACCCGAGAGAGGCTCTAGCGAAATGGCCGTGCGGCCGCAATGCGCCTATTCATAGGCCATTGAGGAATTCGCATGACAGATGGTCGCAGTTGCGCGTTCTGTCACCGACGCAGCATGTCTGCAATCGTTTGTGTGAGCAACGTCTGCTTGTGTGCTTTCCGGTGAATCATCCCCACCGTGCGGATGAGTGGCCGCCCAGGCAGCGGCACGAGTCGCAGATTCGGATCGCTCTGCCATTTGCCGCCTTGCAGGACGGGTAACACACTCACGCCCACGTCGTTGCGCACCAGCGAGACGATCGTTTCGATCGAGTTCAGCTCCAGGTATTCGAGCGGTTCGATGCCTAGCTCGCGCAGGGCGCGGTCGATCACGACGCCCGTCGGCACGCGCCGGTCGAAGCGCAGAAAGCTGCGCTCGCGCAGGATGCGTCGCGCATCGTCGCCGGGCGTCGCGCAGCTCGTCACGAGCATGAGGGGCTCTTCGTAGAGCGGCGTCCAGGCGAGCGACTCGTGAAGCGAACCATCTGCACTGCCAACTACGACGGCGAGGTCCACGTCGCCGTCTTCCACCATGCGCGCCAGTTCGTTCGAGCGCGCCGAGGTGAGGCGCACTTCGAGTTCCGGGTGGCCCGTTTTCAGATGCGCGACGGCCAGCGAAAGCGCGCCGATCACCGACACCACCGCGCCGATGATGATCGAGCCGCGCATCGTGTCGCCCGCGCTGGCGGGCAACTCGTCGATCAGCGCGAGAATGTGATCGACCTTCGCGCAGATCTCGCGGCCTTCGCGCGTGAGCGCGACCTGGCGCGCGCGGCGGTCGAAGATCTGCCGGCCGAGCGCCTCTTCGAGCCCGCGCATTTGCAGGCTCACGGCCGCCTGGGTGAGCGCCGATTTTTCTGCCGCCGTGGCGAACGACCCGCTGCGTGCGACGGCCTGCAAGGTGCGGAGCATGCGTAGGGTTAGCATGTAAATAAAACTTAAGTGTCGACAATAAAATATTAATATTTTTTCGCTTGATCCTTCAAGATAATCGACAGATCGGCGTGAGCCGTGCGCGCCGCAATTGAGTGCGGCCGTGCGCGTGCCGCTGCTTTCGTTCATTACCGGAATCCGGACTTCCATGACGCGCTTCAACTGGCAAAACCTCTATCCGACGCCGCGCCTGCCGGTGTTCGCCCGCAATATCGTTTCGACATCGCATCCGCTTGCCGCGCAGGCCGGGCTGCGCATGCTCTGGAAAGGCGGAAATGCCGTCGACGCCGCCATCGCCGCGGCGGCCGCCATCACCGTGGTCGAGCCGGTATCGAACGGCCTGGGCAGCGATTGCTTTGCGCTCGTGTGGGACGGCGCGAAGCTGCACGGCCTGAACGCGTCGGGCAACGCGCCGGCGGCGTGGAGCGTCGACTATTTCCGCCGCAAATACGGCGAGGAAAACGGTCTCGCGAAGCAGCCGAAACGCGGCTGGGACACGGTGACCGTGCCTGGCGTGATCGCGGGCTGGGAAGCGCTGCATGCGAAGTTCGGCAAGCTGCCATTCGCGGACCTGATGGAACCGGCCATCGAGATCGCGGAGCGCGGCCATGCGGTAGCGACTATCGTCACGCGCAAGTGGCAGGCGGCGATTCCCGAGCTGCACAATCAGCCGGGCTTTGCCGAAACGTTCATGCCGCGCGGCCGCGCTCCCGAAGTGAGCGAGCGCGTGTGCTTCCCCGGCCACGCCGCCACGCTGCGGCGTCTTGCGGAACGCGGTCCGCGCGACTACTACGAGGGCGAGCTCGCCGAGCGCATCGCCGCGTTTGCGCGCGAAGGCGGCGCGGCGCTCACGCTGGACGACCTGCGCAACTATCGCCCGGAATGGGTCGAGCCGATCGGCAAGAACTATCGCGGCTACACGGTCCACGAGATTCCGCCGAACGGACAGGGCATCGCCGCGCTGATCGCGCTCGGCATTCTCGAGCAGTTCGACATGGGCTCGCTCGCGCTCGACAGCCTCGAATCGCAGCATCTGCAGATCGAGGCCATGAAGCTCGCGTTCGCCGACGTCTATCGCTACGTTGCCGATCCGCGTTCGATGGAAGTCACGCCCGAGCAGATGCTCGACGACGCCTATCTGAAAGCGCGCGCGAAGCTGATCGACCCGAAGCGCGCCACGCATTTCGATTTCGGCATGCCGCGTTCGGGCGGCACGATCTATCTGTCCGCCGTGGACGAGCGCGGCATGATGGTCAGCTTCATCCAGTCGAACTACATGGGCTTCGGTTCGGGCGTGGTCGTGCCGGGCACGGGCATCGCGCTGCAGAACCGCGGCTGCGGCTTTTCGATGGACCCGGCATCGCCCAACGTCGTGGCAGGCGGCAAGCGCCCGTTTCACACCATCATTCCGGCGTTCCTCACGCAGCAGGTGGACGGCCGCCAGGAAGCGGTGATGAGCTTCGGCGTAATGGGCGGCGACATGCAGCCGCAAGGGCATTTGCAGTCGGTCGTGCGCATGCTCGACTACGGCCAGCAGCCGCAGGCCGCGTGCGATGCGCCGCGCTGGAAGGTCAACCGCGACTTCACGCTCGACATCGAATCGACCTTCAACCCGCAGACGGCGCGCGCGCTGCAAGGGCTCGGCCACGAGATCAAGGGCATCGACGATCCGTACATGGACTTCGGCTCGGGCCAGTTCATCTGGAAGCTCGATCGCAACGATCCCGAGCGCGGCTATGTGGCCGCGAGCGACACGCGCCGCGACGGGCTCGCAGCGGGTTTCTAGGCGGCAAACCGGCAAGCAGTATTTGACGCGAGCGGGAATACCTCGCTCGCGGTTCACGACGATCAATGAGTAGACCAAATAAAAACGGAGGAGACTGACATGGAGACCGGTTCATCGGTAACGGGTGCGCCGCTCAGCCGCGGCATGGTGCGCCGCATCGTGTTCTCCTCGTCGATCGGCAATGCGCTGGAGTGGTTCGACTTTCTCGTGTACGGCTACTTCGCGCCGATCATCGCGAAGCAGTTCTTTCCCGTGCACGACGAATGGCTGTCCACGCTGCTGGCGGTCGGCACCTTCGGCATCTCTTTCCTCATGCGGCCGCTCGGCGCGATCGTGCTGGGCGTCTACGGCGACCGCAAGGGACGCAAGGCAGCGCTCACGCTCGCCATTGCGCTCATGATGGCGGGCACGCTCGCCATGGCCGTCATGCCTCCGTATGCGTCGATCGGCATCGCCGCGCCGCTCCTGATCCTGCTCGCGCGCCTCGTGCAGGGCTTTGCCGTAGGCGGTGAATTCGGCAGCGCGACGGCGTTCATGGTCGAACACAGCCCCTCGAAGCGCGGCTACTACGCGAGCTGGCAGTTCGCGAGCCAGGGCGCGGCCGCGATTCTCGCAGCGTCGTTCGGCGGCGTGCTCGCATGGTGGCTGCCGCCCGAGCAGTTGCAGGCGTGGGGCTGGCGCGTGCCGTTCTTCTTCGGGCTCGTGCTCGGGCCCGTGGGCTGGTACATTCGCTCGCATCTGGACGAGACGCCCGAATTCATCGCGAACCAGCAAGCGCACAGCGAACAGGATGCGCGCGCAACGAGTGAGCCGGGGCTCGGGCGCCAGTGGGTGAACCTGGTGCTCGCGGTGGGCATCGTTGCGCAGTCCACCGTCGGCGTGTACATCCTCCAGCTCTACATGCCGATGTACGCGGTGAAGCAGCTCCACATGGCGGCGGCAACCTCGTTCGGCGTGGTCGTGCTCAACGGCGGCCTGCAGTTCGCGCTTTCGCCGGTGATGGGCGCGCTCTCGGACCGCATCGGCCGCATCCGCATCATGCTGACCACGTCGATCCTGCTCGCGGCGCTCACGTATCCCATGTTCGCGCTGCTGCAGCGACACCCCACGCTCGGCTGGCTGCTCGTGCTCCAGGGCGCGGCGGGCATCTTCAAGGCCGCCTATTCGGGCCCGATGCCAGCGCTGATGTCGGAGATCTTTCCCGTGCGCGTGCGCTCTGCGGGGCTTTCCATCGCGTATAGCCTTGGCGTGACGCTCTTCGGGGGCTTCGCGCCGACGATTGCCGAAGTGCTGATTCACGTGACGGGCGATACGCTCGCTCCCGCGTATTACGTCTCGCTTGCCGCCGTGATCTCGGGCGTTTCGCTCGCGATCGTCGGCTGGCGGACGATGCGGAAGGCTTCGATGCGCGCCACGCTCGCGAGCTGAAATTCGGAAGTCCGAACTGACCCGATTGTTCTTGCGCCCGCAGAATCGCTCCTTAAAACAGGGCGTGAATGTGGGCGCGGTGTTTTTGCACGACTACTTCGCGACTTCGTGTGGGCCTCGCTGAAGCGTCACGAAAGTGGTGATATAGTCGCCCCCTCACCGCCGTCCGTCGGGGCGAGCATTACGTTTTGTCAGGTTTCGGGAGAGTATATGGCAGTCGAATATCGTGGCTTTCGAGTCACTGTCGATGCGAAAGCAGACGCGACGGACACGCAATGGCTGTGCCGCGCGGTTATGGAAGGTGTCGACGCACAGGTGGAAACGGCGAAGCTGCCTTCCGTGGAGCTTGCCATTCCCAAGCTGAAGATCGATGTGCTGATGGCGCTGAGCGTGGTCGAGCAAACGGCGAAGCAGGCCGTCGACGAATGGTGGCACGCCAGGCAGCCGGAAATGGCCTGATGTTTCAGGCGCAGGCAACCCCGCTGCGGTTGCCGCGCCTCGCGCTCAACGCGAACTGACCCGATTGCGCGGCGTGCCTTCGCAAAACGCCGCGATGTTTTCCACGAGTTGATCCGCAAGCGCCTGCATGGCTTCATCGCTCGCCCACGCAACGTGGGGTGTGAGGATGAACGCCGGATGCGAGACGATGGCCTGAAACGGATGATCGGCAGGCAACGGTTCCTGCGTCACGACATCGAATCCCGCGCCTGAAATCGCGTCGCTTTGCAGGGCGTCCACCAACGCCGCTTCGTTCACGAGTCCCCCACGCGCCGTATTGATCAGCAAGGGCCGCCGCTTCATGCGCGCGAACGCCCTGGCGTCGATCAGATCCCGCGTTTCCACGGTGAGCGGACAATGCAGCGTAATGATGTCGCTTTCTTCTAGCAGCGCTTCGAGCGGCACGTAGCCCGCTTGCGCGTCGTTGCGCGTCTTGCGCGCGGCGAACAGCACGCGCAGGCCGAGCGCGCGTCCCATTTGCGCGACGGCCTGTCCCAGTGCGCCGTCCCCGATCACGCCGAGCGTCGAACCCGCGAGATTGCGGATTGGATGATCAAAGAAGCAGAACTGTCCCGATTCGAGCCAGCGCCCTGCGCGCACGGCATCGCGATACGCGGCCAGGCTGCGGCGCAGCGCAAATATCAATGCGAACGTATGTTCCGGCACGCTGTTGCCGGCGTAGTCGCGCACGTTGCTCACGACGATGCCGCGCGTCGCGCAGGCGTGCAGATCGACGTTGTCTGTACCCGTGGCGGCGACGGCGACCATGCGCAGGCGGGTCGCGCCAGCCAGCGCTTCGGCGCTGATGCGCGCCTTGTTCGTGATGACGATGTCGGCGTGGCGAATGCGGGCGGCGACCTCTTCGGGCGCGGTGCGCTCGAAGGTTTCCAGGGTGTGGTCGAACGGCAGCGGACGCAGCCGCGTCTGGGGCGCGAGCGTCGCGCGATCGAGAAAAACGACGTGCATGATGTCTGGCCTGAGCGAAGGAGGGGCAGTCCGCGATTGTCGCGCACCGGGTGCGCGGCTGGCTTGCTCGATCCGCCAACTGGGTTTCCGGTGAGGAAATGCGCAGCGACGCCGCGCCACAGGCCTTCGCTGCCTTTCCATTTGCTCAAGCCAGATTGAGCAAGCATCGATTATCAAAGGGTGCGGTCCGGTTCATCATGTCTCCGATAGTCAATCGCAGACAGTCCGAAATAACCCCTTTCATGGGACCAGAGTCAGGAGCTTTGCATGGGATCAGAGTAAGGAGCTTTGCATGGGATCAGAGTAAGGAGCTTTGCATGGGATCAGAGTAAGCGCTAAAGCGCTAACTCTGATCGACAGCTAAAGCGCTAACTCTGATCGACAGCTAAAGCGCTAACTCTGATCGACAGCTAAAGCGCTAACTCTGATCGACAGCTTTGCCCTGACTCTGGTCGACAGGAGACACAGCCATGCCACGACCACTCGAAGGCATCCGCGTTCTGGAGCTCGGACAGCTCATCGCGGGTCCGTTTGCTGGCCGCATGCTCGCCGAGTTCGGCGCGAGCGTCATCAAGGTGGAGCCGCCCGGCGTGGGCGATCCGTTGCGCAAGTGGCGCCTGCTGCACGACGGCACGTCGGTCTGGTGGGCCGCCCAGTCGCGCAACAAGGAATCCATCACGCTCGATCTGCGCACGCCCGAAGGGCAGGACGTGGTTCGCCGTCTCGTAGCGGAAACCGACGTGCTGATCGAAAACTTCCGCCCCGGCACGCTCGAAGGCTGGGGCCTCGGCTGGGACGAACTCAGCGCGATCAATCCCGGCCTCATCATGCTGCGCGTGTCGGGCTACGGGCAGACCGGCCCGTATCGCGACCGGCCCGGTTTCGGCGTGGTCGCCGAAGCGATGGGCGGCCTGCGTCACCTGAGCGGCGAGCCTGAGCGCACACCGGTGCGCGTCGGCATCTCGATCGGCGATTCGCTCTCTGCGCTACATGGCGTCATCGGCGTCCTGCTGGCGCTGCGGCATCGCGAGCAGCAGGGCGGACGGGGCCAGGTCGTCGACGTCGCGCTCTACGAGTCGGTCTTCAACATGATGGAAAGCCTGCTGCCCGAGTATTCGGTGTTCGGCGCCGTGCGCCAGCCGGCAGGCAGCAGCCTGCCCGGCATCGCGCCGAGCAACGCCTACCGCTGCAGCGACGGCAAGTACGCGCTGATCGCAGGTAATGGCGACAGCATCTATCGCCGCCTGATGGAACTGATCGGCCGCCCGGACCTGGGCAACGATCCGGCGCTCGCGCAGAACGACGGACGCGTCGCGCAGGTCGAGCGCATCGACGCCGCCATCGGCGAATGGACCGCGCGGCACACGCTCGACCAGGTGCTCGCGGCGCTCAACGAGGCGCGTATTCCAGCGGGCCGCATCTACGACATCGTGGACATCGCGGCCGATCCGCATTACCACGCCCGCGAGATGATCGTGGACGATACCTTGCCCGACGGCACGGCGGTGCAAGTGCCGGGCGTGGTGCCCAAACTGTGCGGCACACCCGGCACGATCGAGCGTAGCGCGCCGACGCTCGGCGAGCATACCGAAACGGTGCTGGAATCGATAGGCGTAGACGCCGCAACGCGCGAAACATGGCGCGCGCGCGGTGTGATCTGAACGGAGAGCGGCAAGATGACGACCGGAAATAAGGACAACTTCAAGGGCAAGGTGCTGTATCTGAACGAAGTCGCGACTCGCGACGGTTTCCAGAACGAAGCCGCCTTCATCGACACTGACGACAAGATCGCGCTGATCGACCGCCTGAGCGCCTGCGGCTACGCGAAGATCGAAGTGACCTCGTTCACGTCGCCCAAGGCGATTCCCGCACTGCGCGACGCCGAGGCGGTGATGCACGGCATCGAGCGCGTGCCGGGCGTCGTCTATACGGTGCTCGTGCCGAACGTGCGCGGCGCGGAGCGCGCGCTGTCGTGCAACGTCAATGAAGTGAATCTCGTGATGTCGGTGAGCGAGACTCACAATCGCACCAACCTGCGCATGACGCGCGAGCAGTCGTTCGCACAGTTGCGCGACGTGATCGACGCCGTGCGCGGCACGGGCGTCGCGATCAATGTTTCGCTCTCCACAGCAATGGGCTGCCCGATGGAAGGCGACGTGCCCGTGCAGGACGTGCTCGGCTGGATGCAGCGTTTTGCCGAACTGGGCGTGCAGGGCGTGACGCTTTGCGATACCACCGGCATGGCGCATCCCGCGCAGATACGGACGTTGTGCGAAAGCGCTGCGCAGGCGTTCGGCACACTCGAACTGACGCTGCACTTCCACAACACGCGCGGCATGGCGCTCGCCAACACGCTTGCGGCGCTCGATGCGGGCATCGTGCGCTTCGACGCTTCGCTTGGCGGTCTTGGCGGCTGTCCGTACGCGCCGGGTGCGAGCGGCAATGTGTGCACCGAAGAACTCGTGCACATGCTCGAACTCGACGGCTACGACACCGGCGTCGATCTCGCCGCCGTGCTCGATGCCGCCGCGCTGTTGCCCGGCCTGATCGGTCATGACGTGCCCAGCCAGATTCTGAAGGCCGGCCGCCGCCTCGACCTGCATCCTGTGCCTGAGCAGGCGCAAGGCATGCCCCCACAACGCGCGTACTCATGACAAGGAGCGAAGCATGGCGTTGATCGACCACCTCGACCACCTGGTGCTGACCTGCGTGGACCCTGAGGCCACGAAGCACTTCTATACGGAAGTCTTGCAGATGCAACTGGAGACCTTCGGTGCGGGGCGGCTCGCGTTTCGCTTCGGCAACCAGAAGATCAATCTGCATGTGCGTGGCGCGGAGTTCGAGCCCAAGGCGCATGTGCCGGTGCCGGGCGCGCTCGATCTGTGCTTCATCGCTGCGGTGCCGCTCGATGTGGTGATCGCGCATCTCGCCGGGAAGAACTGGCCGATCGTCGAAGGTCCGGTCGAGCGCACGGGCGCGACGCAGAAGATTCGCTCCGTTTATGTGCGTGACCCCGATCTGAACCTCATCGAAATTTCCGAGCCGATCCAGGCCGGTTGATCCCTCTCGCCAGTTTTTGCCGTCGAGCCGGGGGGCGCCGGTTGGGCGGCGAGCACGCCGGCCCGCATGGCCGGCACGCGGACGTGCATCGCAGCACGTTCGCCCCTCCGTTCCCACATCTGCACTTCCTCCCGAGCCCGCGATGCAGGACAATCGTCTCTCGCGCCGGCTTTGCCCCATTCATCATGGTCAATCCACTTCACTTCGATCTGCAGTCGCTGCGGGTCTTTCTGCTCGTCGCGGAACATGGCAGCCTCACCAAGGCCGCCGAGCACGGGCAGCTCACGCTTTCGGCCGTCAGCAAACGCATTGCCGAACTCGAAAGCGTGACCGACTGCGCCTTGTTCATCCGTCGCGCGCGCGGCGTGGATCTGACGCCCGCTGGCCATGCGCTGCTGGAGCACGCCACGCGCGTGGTCGATCAGGTCAATCGCATGGCCACCGAAATGAGCGACTACGCCGCCGGCGTGCGCGGGCACGTACGCATGTGGGCGAATACGTCGGCGATCGTGCAGTTTCTGCCCGTCGATCTCGCCTGCTTCCTGAATGAGCATCCAGGCATCAAGGTCAGCCTCGAAGAGCGGCTGAGCCACGAAATCGTGGAAGCGCTCGGCGCAGGCAAGGCCGACCTCGGCGTGTTCGCCGACAACGTGCCCGCACCCGGCATCGAGCGGCGCCTCTATCGCCGCGACGAACTCGTGTTGCTCGTGCCGCGCAGTCATCACTTTGCGCAACTCGAGGTGATCCGCTTCGCCGATACGCTCGACGAAGACTACGTGGGCCTGAGCGATGGCAGCTCGCTGCTCGCGCGCATGACGGACGCGGCATTCGCCGTCGAGCGATCGCTGAAGCTGCGCATCCAGGCCTCGAACTTCGACGGCGTGTTTCGCATGATCGAAGCAGGACTGGGCATCGGCGTGCTGCCGCGCGACGCGGTGAGCGACGAGCGCGGCAAAGCCGGCGTCGTCAAGGTGAAGCTGGCGGACACGTGGGCGACGCGCACGCTCTGGATCGGCATGAAGGCGGATAGCGCGCCAAGCTCGGACATCGTGAGCCTGTTCGACTACATGTCGGCGCGCGCAGAGCAATGAAAAGCGGGGCGGCCCCGCAAGACGCGGCAGCCGCCCCGATGACGCTGGGACGCTTGAGGTATCGGACGCTCAGACGGGATTGATCTCATCCTGGCTGCGCCGCGTGGTGAGGGGCCCGAACGCACGCAAGGTCACGGCAACGATGGCGAGCGCGGCGGAGATCACCCCGAACATCGCAATCGGGCCGTGCTGCGTGAGCACCGGCAACAGGATGAAGGGCAGGGCGCTGCTCATGATGCGCGAGAGCGAATAGGTGCTGCCGATCGCTGTCGAGCGCACGCTGGCGGGGAAAATCTCGGCCTGGTACACGTGGTAAGCGTTGCTGAACACATTCGATGCGCATGTCGTCAGTACGCCGAAGCAAACGATCAGCGCGGCCTGCCCCGAGTACGCGAAACCAAGGCCAAAAATACCGATGGAGATCAGCGAGGCGATCACGAGCGTGCGGCGCTCGATCCAGTTGAGCAGCGGCACGGAGAGCAGCGAGCCGATCGGGTAGCCGAGGAACGAGAGGGCCACGAACAGCGTGCTGCCCGTCACGTCGATGCCGCGGCTCTTCACGACGACGCCCGCAAGCGTACCGAAGCCGTAGTAACCGAAGGCCTGGAACAGGTGAAACACGACGAGCATGACATAGCGCTTGTCATAGGGCGCGCGCCGCAGCAGGGCAATGCGTTCGGAGAGGCTCAGCGGACGCTGGCGCGTTTTCGGCTCGGCAAAGCGCTTCGGCATCGGCGCGCCGGCGCTTTGCGCGAAGCGGCCCAGCATCGCATAGGCCTCGTCGGCGCGGCCTTGCGCCAGCAGCCAGCGCGGGCTTTCCGGCAGGCGATGCTGCACGGCCAGCACGAACAGGGCGCCAAGGCTGCCGATGGCGAGGATGATGCGCCATCCCGCAATGCCGGCAGGATGGATCGGATTGAGCCAAACCGCGAGGAAGCCGACCAGCGGCACCGCGACGTACGAGGTGGTATAGGCCCACGCGGCCATCCGGCCGCGTTTCTCCTTCGGCAGGATCTCCGAAAGGAAGCTATCGGCCACGGGATAGATCGCGCCGACGCCCACGCCGGTCAGAAAGCGGCAGACCACGAGCATGGTGGCGTCCACGGAGAACGCTGCGAGCAGCGAGAACGCGCTGTACCACACGAGCGTGAACAGGAAGGCGCGCCGGCGGCCGATGCGGTCGGCGAGACTGCCGAGGAAGAGCGAGCCGAAGAACATGCCGACGAAGGCGGAGGCCAGCAAGAGCTTGAACGCGAGGCTGTGCGCATCGAGTCCGTATTCGTTCTGCAGCGCGGCGCCGATCGAACTGACGAGGAAGATCTCGTACATGTCGAAGAAGAGGCCAATGCCGATCACCCACACCACGAAGCGGTGCAGCGCGCCCACGGGCATGTCGTCCATGAAGCTGCTGAGCGTGACGCCCTGGTGGCCTGGCAATGGGGCTTCCGCGGTGAGCGGGCGGCGTGGCGCTTCGCCCGGCGCGCTGCTGCCCAGGTCGAGGGGATGGCTGTTCATGCTGTCTCCGGTATTTTCGATGCCGCGTCACGAGCCGCGGTCGGGGCGCAAATCCGTACGAACGGTACGGAGAAGGCGTGATGGCCAGTGTGGGAGATTTTCGCGAGCGCGAAAATTGAGGAAGGGTGAAGCGTGCTTTCCCGCGGGGAAAGGCTGGGGCGGGGCGGCGCGTTATAGCCGCGCCGTTGCGCCCGAAATGCGTCTGGCTTTGCTTGCTTATGCGATCGCGAGGCAGATGCCGGTTCAGATCTGCAGCCGCTCGAGAACTTCAAGGAAGAGCAGCACGGCAATGAGGATGCCGATCCACCTTACCGTCAGTCTGAGGTTGAGGAGCGTCGGTCCCAGCGAGCTCACGGCTTCCGCGACGACCTTCGCCGCCCCCGCCGGGTCGCTGCTCGCCGCCGAGCCACGCAATGAAGCCGTCGCAAAGTCGATGCGCAGATGGGTGACATAGCCAGTCGCTATGTTCGGCCATTCGATCGTGTCGTCGCCTTCATTGGGCCGCAGAAAGAGCCGGGGCTGGCGTGACGGCTCGGCCGCGGGATCTTCGGACGTATAGAGGTGCCGCATGGCCAGACCCAACTCTACCGCGCCAAGCTGGCCGTCCGAGATCGCCTTCGCCAGCACCTGCAGGCAGGCAGGGGGAATGTGGCACGCGAGCCACCACTGATCGGGCTCTCCGGTCTCGTCATCGGCGGCATTGAAGCCCAGCCGGGCGGTGCCGAGCGCCACATCGGACATCGAGTTGCCCAGTTCGTCTTCCAGTGCGCGCAGGCCAAGCCGGTCGGCCGTGCTGACGTCGCGGGCTTCGAAGCTTACCTGAAGCACGCGCGTCGCCAGCTGCGGAAAGCCAATGATCGCAAGCTCCTGGCCGTCGAGATGCGCCGCGCCGTGGAGCGACGTGGACAGAACCGGCTGCCGGTCCTGATCCAGCGGCTCGACGAGTTGCTGCGCCACCTGAAGCTGTTCCAGCTTCAACCACATCGACGTGGTGGGATAGTACGTCCGCTTCGCGCTTGCCAGCTCGACGAGTTCAAGAGCGTGATCGTTGCGTTCGACGAGATTCACCGCCGCTCTCTTTTCCAGAAAATCCATGTTCCCCCCCACGCCGCCAGGTCCCTCGCCGGCATGAGACCAGGAGGTGAGTGCCGTCCGTCTGACCGCGTGATCGAGAAGCGTCCGCGGTATTCGGGTTTGCGCGTGATGTGAATAGGGGGGATTGTACCCATCGGAAAGTTCGCCGCTATATGCCACAGGGCACATAAGAACGACATTTCAATCCTCAGATTGATTCGAAGAATCACGTCGATTCGAAATGAAAATGAAAGCCATGACGCTGCGCGAGCGTTCCCCTTGCAGACCGGAATCGAGGCATGACGCGCCGCTTGTGTTGGCCAGGACACACTCCATCGCCCGTCAGGACCACGGCCGCGCAACGCGATGGGTTTGCCCTACTGCAAGTGTAGGGAGGTAACCCATCGCAGGCTCCGCTGCCGATATCCAGAATCCACATACGGGTCAGTGTGACGAATGCATCAGCCCGCAACTGCAGTCGAGCGTGACGTTCAGCGCCTGACGCGCTGCTTGACCCCAAGGACGGAGGTCATATGTTCAGCATCCGCATGTGTCGCAATAGCGTGGCAGCCCTGCTATGCATGATGTTTGCGATCCCCTCATTTTCCCAATCGTTCATGGTTCAATGCCCGCCGACCACGCCGTCTCATCCGTCGGCGCTGCCCGCGGGCGCCGGCGAACCGCCGTACACGGGACCGTCCTTCACGGGCCAGACCTCGGCATCGACCGGTGTCGTCAACGGCGCCATCAAGTGCCAGCAGATCTCGGGTGGCGACGGCTATGCGACGATGGCCAACGGCGTGCAGACCTATCTGTTCGCGTTCGGGCCGTTGTCCGGTCTTGCCGACATCAAGGCCGGATTGCCCGGCACGCAGTTCGCCTCGGTGTTCAACACCGTCGGCGATCCGAGAACGGATCCGACCTACAACGGCGCGGTCGGTCTCACGCCCGATCCGGAATCGACGCCGCCCGGCCAGCTCACGGGCCATGTCGACCCGCGGCCGATCATGGACATCGGCGTGATGAACGGCAACGAGCCCGCGCCGATGATGGCGATCGACGAGGATGACGAGTTCTTCCTCACGCTCACGAACGTCGGCATGATCATGCGCCCCGACCTGTTCGAGAAGCACACGGTGCACTTTCACGGCTATCCGAATGCCTCCTCGTTCTACGACGGCGTGCCCGACGCGTCGGTCGCGATCAACATCGGCGCGAGCTTCACGTACTACTATCTCGCGCCGGATGCGGGCACCTACTTCTGGCACTGCCACATCACGCCCCCGGAGCACCTGCAGATGGGCATGGTCGGCCAGATCTTCGTGCGTCCGCGTCAGAACCGCGTGCCCGCGGGCAAGTCGCTGTATCAGTCGCTGGTGTTGCAGCAGCAGGATCTGCGCACGCGGTGCGGCACCGACATTCTCTGCACGACGCCGCTGCCGCCACAGAACGGCGTGCTGCACGTGAACAATTTGAGCGGGACGCCCACGCTCTACGCATACAACGACGGCGATGGCTCGACCGCCTATGACGTCGAGTATCCGGTGCAGATCCATGGCTTCGATCCGAACTTCCACTTCGTCGGCATGACGTTCAATCCGGAGCCCTTCACCGACATGAAAGACAAGTTCTTCATGCTGAATGGCCGCAGCTATCCGGACACCGTCAATCCGAATGCGCTTTCGACGCCCGCGTCGGACGGCGTGCCGCGCTTCTCGCAACCGCTGCCGTCGCTGATCAATATCCCTGTCGGCGGCAAGGTGCTGCTGCGCATCTCGGACCTCGACGTCACCGAATATCAGACGCTCGCCTCGCTCGGCATTCCGATGCACGTGGTCGCGCTCAATGCGCGGCTGCTGCGCGACATGGCCGGCAACGACATGACCTACTACACGAACTCGATCACGCTCGGCGGCGGGGAGTCGCTCGACCTGATCCTCGACGCCACCGACACGACGAAGTATCAGTCAGGGCAGGTCTTCTACCTGTACACGCCGAATCTGGACCATCTGGCGAACGACCAGGAAAACTTCGGTGGACTGATGACAGAGGTGCACATCTGCAGGTCGGTGGATCCGAAGACGAAGGTCTGCACGCTATGAGACGCATCATGCACGCGATAAAGACGGTTCATGGCTGCCCTGCCATGGACCCGGCCAGGAAGTCCTGCACTTAGGAGAAGAGCCGTGGGACACATCACTTACCGCATAGCGATCACGACCCTCGCGCGCCTCGGACGGCTTGCACGGTTCGGCGTGGCGGCGCTCGCGGCGCTCTTCTGCATGCAGGTGCATGCGGCCGCGCCTGGCATCACGGGCACGCATTTCGACCTGCGCGCCGAGGCGAGCCGCATCACCCAGCCGGACGGCAATAGCGTCTATTCATGGGGCTACGGCTGCAATACGGCGCCGGCCGGATTTTCGCCGCCCAACATTGCCGGTGCGAATTGCCCGACCATGCAGATTCCTGGTCCGACGCTGATCGTCAACCAGGGCGACATCGTCACGGTGACGCTCACCAACAATCTGCCGGCGGCGGCGGGCAACACGTCGATTCTCTTTCCCGGGTTTGACGTATGCATGGGGACGATCGACCCGACGACGAGGCTCTGCTCCGGCACGCCGACGGGCGTGCAGGGCCTGCTCACGCGCGAGGCGTCCCACACCGTCACGGTCACCTACAGCTTCATCGCCGCTACGCCGGGCACGCACGCGTACTACAGCGGCACGCAGGGCGATCTGCAGATCGAAATGGGCATGTATGGCGCGGTCATCGTGTTGCCGACGTCGTCGCCCGGTACGCTCGCCGTGCCGACCGGCTGCAACCCGATCCAGGGGACGCGCAAGCTGCTGGACGGCCAGCCCGACTTCCGCAATGCCGCGGCGGCCTACAACCACAGCGCAGCGTGCTACGACCGCGAGTATCTGTTTCAGTTCTCCGAAATGGATCCGCGCATTCATGCACAGGCGGAGCAACAGGCCAGCAACGCTTGCACGAGTCCGACCGGCTGCATGACGGTCGAGACGGAGCCGTATCATCCAGCGTACTTCATGGTCAACGGACGCTCGATGCCCGACGACATGGACCCGAACTACGCGGCGCAATATCCGAATCAGCCATACAACGGCAACCCGCACATGCACCCCGGCGAAATGGTGCTGCTGCGGATCATCGGCACGGGGCGCTGGCAGCATCCGTTCCATGAGCACGGCAATCACGTGCGCGTGCTCGCGCGCGACGGCAACATGCTGCTCGCCAGGTCCGACGCGACCAAGGTCGCCGGCCCGCTGCTGTTCACGACCACGACGACACCGGGCCTTGCGATGGACGGGATCTTCTACTGGACGGGCAAAGGGCTGAACTGGGACGTCTATGGGCACTATCCCGGCGACGGCAGCGTCTGTATCCCGGATGCAAACGGCTACTACACGCAGGATCCGACAGCACCGAACTATTACGAGTGGTGCGCGGACCACAACAAGGCGCTCGAAACCCATCCGTTCGGCAAGGTGGGAAGCGGCGGCCCGGTGACGCTGCCCGACTCGCACGTACTGACCAACGGCTTCTGGTACGGCGGCAGCCCCTATCTCGGCCCCGATGCGACCATGCGCGCGACTTCGCCCACGGGCACGACGCCGCCAAGCGGCACGTCGGTGAATCCACCGCAAACGGAAGCCGGCTTTGCATTCATGTGGCACTCGCACAATGAACGTGAGATCACCACGAACAACATCTTCCCTGGCGGAATGATGATGATGATGCTCGTTGATCCGCAAGCATTCCTGATCGACGAATCGAACTAGAGGCGGGGAGAACGGCGATGAGATCCACCACACTCAAGGCAAATCTGTTAGGTATGCTTAAGGCGTCGATTGCCGCTTCCGTTTTGCTGGGCGCGAGCGGGATGGCATTCGCCCAGGCATCCGTCAATCTCACTGCGAAGGCCACCACGGCCGTGATGCCCGACGGGCAGGCCGTGCCGATGTGGGGTTACGGCTGCACGGCGGCCGCTGCGCCTGCCACGTGTACGGCGGCGAACCCCGGGGCAGGGGCCAACTGGTCGCCCGTCGTCATCACGGTGCCGCCTGGGCCGCTCACGATCAATCTCAACAACAGCCTGCCCGGCTCCGTGCCGACCTCGCTCGTGATCGTCGGGCAACTGGGCGGCGGTCTGGGCACGACGGCGACGAGCATGCCGAGCCCGACGCACCCCACCCAGACCGCGACCACGTGGCCGACCGCCGCCGCCGCGCCCGGCGGGGCGACGTTCACGCCGCCGACGCAAGCGGCCCGCGTGCAGTCGTTCGCGACCGAAGTCGCGCACGGCAGCACCACTGCGCTCACGTGGAGCAACCTGAACCCCGGCACCTATCTGATCGAGTCGGGCACGCACCCATCGATCCAGGGGCCGATGGGGCTCTATGGCGTGCTGGTGGTGAGAACGGCGGCCAACGGCACGACGCCTGCACAGGCGTATCCGGGCATCAGCTACGACACCGACGTGCCGCTCGTGCTGAGCGAAATCGATCCGGTGCAGAACACCGCGGTCGCCTCCGCGGTCGCGACCCCGGGCTTCAGCGAAACCCTGTCCTGGTCCGGGCAGCCGGGCGGCTGCGGCGATTCGAAGTCGACCTCGTTCGGCACCTGCTATCCGCCCACGGTGAACTACGATCCGCGCTACTACCTGATCAACGGCGTCTCATTCGACCGCACCAATCCCGGCGCTTCGACGTTCGCCGCGACGAGCGCCGCGACCACCGGACCGGTGATGCTTCGCTTCGTCAACGCGGGTCTGCGCATGCACGTGCCGGCCGTGGTCGGCGCGCAAACCGGCACGACCCCGGTCTCCGGCTTCGCGTTGATCGCCGAAGACGGCAACGTGCTGCCCGGCAATCCGCGGATCCAGTCGGAAGTGTTCATGGCGGCCGGCAAGACCTATGACGCGCTGGTCAACATGCCGGCCGCAGCCGCTTCCGCGCTGCCGGTGTTCGATCGCGAACTGAGCCTGTCGACGAACAACGCGCGTGACGGCGGCATGCAGGGTTACATCAGCGTGAACAACTCCACCGCGGCGTCCGCGGCCGCCGTGGCGAACGCTTCGGTCACCGGTTCCACGTACTTCTTCGTACCCGGCAAGACGCTGACCGTGTCCGACCCGGCTAGAGGCGTGGCGGCGAAGGACGCCAACGTCTACGGCGTGCAGGTGAAGACGCCACCGACTGGCGGCTCGCTCACGCTGAACCCGGACGGCACGTTCGTCTACACGCCGAGTCAAGGCACGACGGCCGACAGCTTCGTGTACCAGGCGAACGGCAACCCGAACGCGGCGGCGACGGTGACGCTCACTGCGTGCACGACGGGCAACGGGTGTCAGTCCGGACCGCCCACGGCCGGTAATGCCGCATATACGAGCAACGTCGCCTCGCGGCTGCAGATCTCCGAGCCCGGTGTGCTCACGTACGCCAGCGATCCGAATGGCCTGCAGCTCACCGCGACGCTGGTCGGCACCCCTTCGGGCGGCTCTGTCACGCTGAATCCGGACGGCTCCTTCACGGCGAGCCCGGCAACGGCGCCAATGGGCAGCGCGGCGTCCGCGAGTGTGACGTTCCAGTACAAGGCGGTGAATGCGCAAAATACGGCGAGCAACACGGCGAGCGTGACGGTGACGTTCAAGGGCGGCAGCGGACTCGTCGTCAACGTACTCGATGCGCCCAGCACGCAGCCGGGCAAGACGCCGGTGAAGATCAGCGACTACCGCTGGATCATCGAGGAAGACCGCACGTTCCAGATCGATCCGGCGTGCCAGGTGAATTCGCCCACGCGTCCGGCGACGTGTCCGCCGCTGCCTGTGCCGAGTCTCGGTGCAAACTTCCATACGAGTTACATGCCGGTGGTGGCGGCAGGCTGTGTCGGCGTCGCCGCGTGCGAAGCGGGGCAGACGGTCTACGACCCGGTCAGCCAGACCCACCTGCCGGCGGTGTGCGACGTCGGCAACGGCGTGTGCCGGACCACGGCGGCGCAGCAGGTGCCGGTGGATCCGTCGCAGGTGGCGCTCGATCCGAAGAAGCGCTATTACATTTCGATCCTGCCGGGCAACGCGTACAACTCGTTCACGAACGGCGGCGGCGTTCCGCAGCCGGTCGACCCGACCAACCCCTCGGGCGCGCAGCGGCAGTTCGACATTTCCAAAGACTGTCCGGGCGTCGCGAACTTCGCGCCGGGCACGGGCAAATGCGGCAACGGCATGGGCGGCGCGCCGATCGCGGCCGGGCAGACTTCGGTCAATGTGTTGCTCGAGGAATCGCCATTCCCGACTGCGAAGGTTTCCGTGTTCGTGTTCGAGGACGACGCACCGCTGAACGGCGAAGTGGACGTGAGCGGCGGCACCGACACCTTCGGCTCGGCGCGCGAACCGGGCCTCGGCGGCTTTGAGATCAAGCTGTGGGACGACGCGGGCGGCAGCGGCCAGCCGACCGGACAGATGACCTACGACATGTTCAACATGCCGCTGTCCAACTCGCTGCAAGGCACGATCGATCCGGTCAGCGGGCTCAACGCGTGCCCGATTTCGACATCGACCGATGGCCTCGTCGGCATGATCCCGACCTGCCCGAAATACGAGTCGGATGGCAAGACGCTGTCGCCGCTCGTTGGTCAGGCCATCATCGCGAACCTGATGCCGGGCCGCTACGGCATCATCGCGACGCCCGCTGCTGACCGCATTGCGCGAGGCGAGGAATGGCTGCAGACGAACACGCTGGACGGCGAGAAGGCCCATGATTCGTTCATCAAGATCGGCGGCCCTGCGTACTTCCAGGAATTCGGTCCGGCGGGCTTCCACGTGTCGATCGGCTTTGCGAATCCGAAGATCATCAACGCGCGGCTGCCTTTGCTGTGCGCCACCTCGAGCTGCAACAACGGGCTCAAGGGCCGGGTGACGAACCTGCACTACAGCCGTCCGCCCGACGAGCACCTCTATGGCAGCCAGTCGCGCAAGCCGTTGAGCTTCACGCAATGCTACGTGAGCGTGGGCGATCCGGACGGTGAAGACTACGCGTTCACCAAGTGCAACGCGGACGGCACGTTCAGCTTCACGGGCCTGCCTGCCGGCATAACCCGAATCACGGTGTTCGACCAGTGGAACGACCAGATCGTCGACGGGCTCGCATCGGCCGTGACGCTGGGCGGCGGTACGGTGACGGACGCGGGAGATATCGCGGTGCTTCAATGGCAAACGAATCTCTATACGCGGACCTTCCTCGACACGAACGGCAACGGCGTGGGGGACCCGAGCAAGCCAGGTCTCGCGCTATTGTCGACCAACATTCGCTTCCGCGACGGCAGCTATTCGGATTTCAACGTCACGGACGGGAGCGGCTATGCGTCGTTCAACGAAGAGTTCCCGTTGTTCAACTGGTACGTCGTCGATACCGACCTGACGCGCTTCAAGCAGAGCGGCGTGCACGTCGTCTATGACGCGGGCGGTCCGCCGGACGGCACGCCGGGCGGCGGCAAGTCGACGATCGCCGCGAACTTCGCGAACACGCTGGAATCGGTCCATCTGCCCACGAACCTGCGGGTGCCGGGCGCGGTGTACTGCAACGACGCGGACTGCAACGACCGCTCGGGCTCGAATCCCTCGACCGGCCGGGTCGATCCGCCGTGGGTGACCACGATGGGCTGGCAGGGCTTCTCGGGCCAGAGCTCGTTCGTCGAGTTCGGCAAGACGCCCTACGCGGCGAATGAGAACGGCGGCATCCACGGCGAAGTCGTCTATGCCTCCACGCGCCCGTTCGACGATCCCACGTTGCTGATTCACACGAAGTGGACGCCCAACGTGCCGAACGTCACGGTGAACCTGTATCAGGAAGGCGTTGCGGCGGACGGCTCCACGAGCCTGAAG
The DNA here is from genome assembly GCF_040948855.1 of Paraburkholderia sp. BR10882. Lineage (NCBI taxonomy): Bacteria > Pseudomonadati > Pseudomonadota > Betaproteobacteria > Burkholderiales > Burkholderiaceae > Paraburkholderia > Paraburkholderia sp. BR10882. The sequence goes on from NZ_JBFPKP010000016.1 coordinate 29,631, forward strand.
CTCGTCGATACGACGAAGACCGCGAGTTGGGACGACTGGGCCCAGGGGTTCCGTTCGGACGGCGTGCCGAACATGAACTGTCCGGGCCAGAGCACCAGCGATCCGTACTTCTACACGCTGCGGAACACGCCGAACTGGCTCGACCCGCAGCAGCGTGCGCTGCCGAACAACTCGCAGTTCAAGTGCTATGACGGCATGCACGTGTTCAACCAGGTGCAGCCGGCGCCGTTCGACGGCATGTACCAGTTCCCGAGCGTGACGGGCCGCGATCCGCATAGCGGCCTGCCGACCGGCACCAACTGCACGATCTGCAGCGCCAATCCCACGAAGGACGGCACGCAGATGCTGCCGCCCGGCAAGTATGTGGTCGAGATCATCGTGCCGCCGGGCTACGAACTGGTGAAGGAGGAGGACAAGAACATCCTGATCGGCGACAACTACATTGCACCGGTTACGCAGCAGTTCGGCGGCATCGGCGACATCTTCATCCTGCCCGACCAGGCGGCGATGAACTCCACGTACAACCGGAACAACCCGCAGAATCCGACCTCGAATCTCGGCTCCACCCCGCATGCCGAAGGCGACACCGGCTCCGTCGAACGCTTCTGGCCGTGTGTCGGCGAACTGCGGATCGTGCCGGACTACATCAGTCTGTTCCCGGGTTCGCAGGAAGTCTCGCCGTTCGCGGGGGCTTCGCGGAATCTGTGCGACCGCAAGGAGGTGGAGCTCACCGACCAAAGCGCGGTGCTGGCGAAGTTCTGGATCTTCAGCTCGACGCACGTCGCCGCACACTACACCGGCTTCATGCTGGACGATTTCTCGTCGGAGTTCGATCCATATTCGCCGCAGTTCGGCGAGAAGTTCGCAGTGCCAAACGTGCCGGTGTCGTTCAAGGACTTCGCGGGCAACGAAATCTCGCGCACCTATTCCGACCAGTGGGGCATCTTCAACGGGCTGACCTACTCGACCTGGCAAGTCAACCCGCCGAACCCGACGGGCTACGCGCCGACGATGATGGTCGCCTGCATGAACGATCCGTACAAGCCCGACCCGGCGCATTCCGGCCAGACCATCAAGGACCCGCTCTATAACCCGGCATATAGCCAGTTCTGCTACGAGATTCCGTTCATGCCCGGACAGACCCAGTACATGGATACGCCGGTGGTGCCCGTCCAGGCCTTCGCGGACGGGTATAACCAGGTGGACTGCGCCTATCCGGACGGTACGCCGGGCATTGCCTCCGTGACGGGCGACGCGATTGCCGGCAATGCGTCCGCGGGCAGCAACGGCGGCGCGGGACCGTGGGTCAGTGGACCCTTGAAGACACTGACGATCACGTCGGTCGGCAGGCAGCAGGTGCCGAACCATGCGTACACAGGTCCAGCCGCCACCGCCGCGCCGTTCAACCAGAAGTTCATCACGCGCAACTACGGTTTCGGCCAGCAACGGGGCGTCGTGACGATCGCGGGCATCCCGGCGCCGGTGACGTCGTGGAGCGACGCGAAGATCACCGTGGTCGTGCCGCCTCTGCTCGGTCCCGATGCGGCCTGCACGATGCAGCAGCGCGGCGTGACGACCCCGACCCAGTGCGGCCAGCTCGTCGTCACCGCAGCGAGCGGCAAGCGCTCGATCGATGCGGTCACCGTGACGATCGGCGGCAAGGCGCCCACCTACGTGGGGGGCGAGAACACGGCGGGCAATGCAATCCAGACCGCAATCGACCATGCCGCCGCCGGCGACATGATCGTCGTCGGTCCCGGGACTTACAAGGAGATGCTGCTCATGTGGAAGCCGGTGCGGCTGCAAGGCGTGGGGGCGACGTCCGTGACGGTCGACGCCAATCCGCATCCGTCGGGCAAGCTCGACCCGTGGCGCAGGCAGATAGGGTGCCTGTTCGGCGATGCCCTGAACGGCGGCCTGATCTCGGCAAGCAATCCGTACGATCCGACCGGCGCGTACAGTTGCCTCGCCTCGATGCAGCGCAAGATCGACGGGATTCCGTTCGAGCCGACTTCCGGCTGGGATTTCAACCTCAACGGCAACCTCGCGGAGACGCTGATCGAGCCGACGCTGATGGGCGCGTACGAAGGCGCGGCCATTACCGTGCTCGGCAAGGGTGTGAAGGACGTGCTGGTGGGCGGGGTGCTGACCCAGGACCAGAACTGCGTCGCGAACGGCATCTGCACGCCGCTCACCAACAGCGCCGCGGACTGCAATACCTATCAGAGCAACTTCCTGTGCAACCCGTCGCGCATCGACGGCATGTCGTTCACGAACAGCTCGCAAGGCGGCGGCGGTATCTACCTGCATGGCTGGAACCACTACACGGAGGTATCGAACAACCGCGTCTTCTCCAACGCGGGAACGCTCACGGGCGGCATCATCGTCGGCCAGGTCGAGGTGCCCGACGGCAACATCGCGGCGAATAACGTGACCCAGTTGCCGTTCCAGTACAACGTCCACGTGAACGTGCACAACAACCAGGTCACGTCGAACGCTTCGTACGGCGACGAAATCAACTCGACCACACCGTCTTCGGCAGGAGGAGTGACGTTCTGTTCGGGCGCCGACTACTACAAGTTCAACTACAACTGGGTATGCGGCAACATCAGCAGCGGTGACGGCGGCGGCGTCGCGCACTTCGGCTTCAGCTACAACGGCGACCTGTCGCACAACTGGATCCTGTTCAATCAGAGCAACAACCCGACGCTGCCGACGTACGGCGGCGGGCTGATCGTTCAGGGTGTGCCGCCCGACGGCACCTTCTGCGAGAACTCGGCCACCGACGTCGACTGCGCGCCGCAGCTCTCGGACGGCGCGGGCCCGGACATCACGATCGACGGCAACCTGATCGTCGGCAACACGGCGGAAAGCGGCAAGGGCGGCGGCCTGCGGCTGCAGAACGTCAACGGCACCGACGTGCAACGTAGTCCGAACGACAGCTCCAGGTGGTATCGCGTGAAGGTGACGAACAACATCATCGCGAACAACGTGGCGGGCTGGGCGGGCGGCGGCGTGTCGCTGCAGGATGCCGTGGCGGTGAGCTTCATCAACAACACGGTCGTCTCCAACGACTCGACGGCGACGGCCGGCGTGCTGTTCAACACGTCCGCTGCGTCACAGGCCAACGTCGGGCCGCCGAACTGCACGACCTCGGGTTCGGAAACGACGTGCCAGCCGACCACGACGTCGCAGTACGAGCCGGCCGGCCTCGAGACCGCGCGCCACACGCAGAACCTGGTGGCGGCATTCACGAGGCCGAACGTGAAATGCCCGGCGGGCCACCCGGACTGCACGACGTTCTCGAACCCGGTGCTCACGAACGACCTGTTCTGGCAGAACCGCACGTTCTACATCACGGTGGGAGGACTGGATCCGGGCATTGCGGGGCTGCAGAACGTGGTCACGCTCAATCCGTCGCTGAATCAGGCCGGGCACGCCACGGGCTACTGCGATCCGAAGGCGGTCTACTGGGACATCGGCGCGTTCGGCGACACCGGAGCCGCCAACCATGGGTCCGGTCTGACGATGAACCCGCAGTACTCGATCCTGACCGACGCCGGCGACTATCCGAACGCAAACAACAGCGGATCGAATCCGGACGTCGTGCATCAGTACTGCAATGGTGCGCGCGTGCCGCCGGAGGCGGGTGGCATCGGCATCACGGTGCCCCCGGGCATTGCGGACACGGTGCTGCCGAATCCGTTGTTCAGCCTGCTGCCTTCGGCGACGCCGGACGAGGGCAACAACTGGATCAACATGTCGTACGGTCCGCTGTCGCTGTTCAACGAGGCGCGCACGGGCGCGCAACGCAACACGCTGCTTGGCAACTACACGATCCCCGGGACCTCGCCGGCGGTCAACCATGCCACGGCAGCGGGTGCGCCGAATCGTGACATCTTCGGCACGCCGCGGCCGCAGCTGGGTGGCTACGACATCGGCGCAGTCGAGTTCGTGAGGCCCGGCGTATTCGCCTCGCAGCCGTATCCGCTCGCGCTTGGCGTCAACGATCCGGTGACGCTGCTCGGATTGTTGCAGGGGATCCTGCCAAACGCCGCGAACAGCGGAGGGCTGCCCGGCATCGGAGGCGCACAGGGCAATCAAGGCCAGCCTGCGCTGCCGGTAGGCACGCCGCCCGCAGTCACGACGCCGGCGGGTCTGAAGACACTGGGAGCGTTGCCATGAGCCAGCGTCTGCGCCGGACGCCGCGGGTCGTGCTGCTGGCCGGCAGTATCTGTCTCGTCGCCGCCTCGCTTCAGCCGGCGGTCGGCGAGGCCGGTGCGAGCGCGGCGGCGAAGCAGTCGCCGTACTCGCCGGCGAGCCTGCCGCAGCGCGCGCGGGGCTATTACGAACTGATGCAGGGCATCGACCACCTGAGCGTGCGCCGCACGGCGTCGGGCAACCTGATCCGCTTCAGCTATCGTGTGACGGACCCGGTGGCCGCGCGGCCGCTCGGCGAAAAGACCGCGACAGCCGTGATGTTCGGACGCACGAGCCATGCATTGCTCGAAATCCCGGTGATGGACAAGGTTGGGGCGCTGCGCCAGAGCGGTCCGCTGGAAACCGGTCAGGAGTACTGGATGGTGTTCTCGAACAAGGGCGGTCTGATCAAGGCCGGGGAGCGCGTCGACGTATTCGTGGGGTCGTTCCACATCGACGGGCTGATAGTCGAATGAATGCACAAGCGCCTTTCACGCGCAGACGAAGAGGAGATGACTCATGAACCGCTTTCTTTCGCTGGCGATCCGGACCGCGTCGGTGGTGACGCTCGCGGCAAGTGCTCCCCTCGCGCTCGCGGGGTCTTCTGCGGCGAGCGCCCAGACTGCGGGCGCGGCGCACATGAGTGCCGCGCAGATCGTCGAGCGCAACGTCGCCGCGCGCGGCGGCCTGCAGGCGTGGCACGCGGTCAACACGATGACGATGTCGGGGCAGCTCGAGGCGGGCGGCACGAAGAACACCAAACTTCCTTTCACGATGACGCTCAAGCGCCCGCGCAAGAGCCGTATCGAGGTCCGCTTCAACGACCAGACGGCATTCCAGGTCTACGACGGCGCGCAAGGGTGGAAGGTCAGGCCGTTCCTCGGCCGCAATGAAGTGGAGCCCTACACGCCCGCGGAGGCCAAGGCGGCCGCGTCGTGGGCCGAACTGGATGGGCCGCTCATGGACTATGCGGCGAAAGGCACGCGCATCGACGTGCTCGGCATGGAAATGGTCGAGGGCCACCGCGCGTATGTGCTCAAGTTGACGATGAAAGACGGCACGTCGCGCCGCGTATGGATCGATGCGGCCAGCTTTCTCGAACTGAAGGTCGACGGCGATGCGCGCAAGCTCGACGGCAAGATGCACAACGTTGCGATCTTCTATCGCGACTATCGCAAGGAGGGCGGCCTCGTCATGCCGCATACGCTCGAAACGGTTGTCGTCGGCGCAAGAGGCACGCACAAGCTGATCATCGATAAGGTTGCGCTGAACCCGCAGGTGGACGACACCGCGTTTGCCAAGCCGCAGGTCACGGTGGCGAAAGTCACGCACCCCGCACCGGTCGTCAGCGCGAACCCGGCGCCGAGCCCGCGTCCGGCGGCGAGTGCGAACCCAGGCGCAAATGCAGGGGCGCACCCAGGCCCGCGCCAGAGCGCAAGCCATTAGCCGCTGGGTGCCCCCATGAGGTTGACGGCCATGAAACCAGTCGCAGTATGGGTGCTCGCCGGCAGTGTCGCCGCGGTCGTGTTCGCGGGAGAGCAGATCCCCGCGCACGATCTGAGTGCCGATGAGATCGTCCAGAAGAACGTCGACGCGAGAGGCGGCCTCGACGCATGGCGCAAAGTCCAGACCATGATCTGGTCCGGCCACGTGGATAGCGCCAATGCGCCCGCGCCGGACCTGCCGTTTGTCCTCGCCATGAAACGCCCGAACAAGACACGCTTCGAGGTCACTGTGTACAACCAGAAGTCCGTGCGCGTATTCGACGGTAAACAAGGCTGGAAACTGGGTCCGAACGGCATGGGCAGCGCGACGCCGCGGCCGTACTCGATGGACGAGGCGACGTCCGCGCGCGACGAGCAGGTGATCGACGGGCTCCTGATCGACCATGAAGCGAAGGGCGTCACCGTTACGCTCGAGGGCAAGGATCAGGTGGGCGGGCGCGATGCGTATCGCCTTGCCGCAAAGCTGCCTTCCGGTGTGATCCGCCATGTGTGGATCGACGCTCAAACGTTTCTCGACGTGCAGGTCGACCGCCAGGTGCGCACGCCGCGTGGGCAGACGGTCGTCGTGGACGTGAACTACAGCGACTTCAGGAGCGTCGAGGGGCTGCAGATACCGCTCGAGATCGAGAGTGGGGCACCGGCGTCCGACAAAAAGGACAAGCTCACCATCGACAAGGTGTCGCTCAATCCGGCGCTGGACGATGGCATCTTCACGAGACCCGCACCGCCGCAGATGCACCGCAAATCGGTTTCGATCGACGTCGATGCCTCGCCGGCGCTGCCCGGCGCGGGACATCCGTCGCCCTGATCATGAAGCGCACGGCAAGCGGGCCGAGAGGCCGCACACGGGCACCGTCGCGGGCGACGCGATGGTTGGCTCCATGCGCGTTGCTCGCCGCGCTGATCGTGCCTGTGCGCGAGGCGCGTTGCGCGCCTGCCGCCCCACCGGTCGCGACGGCGAGCGCCGGGCAGGCGCTCTATCAGCAGGGCGTACTGGGTTCGGGCGAAGCGCTCGAAGCGATGCACGACGGGGGCGTGCACCTGCAAGGCGCAGCCGCGGCCTGTGTGAACTGTCATCGACGCAGTGGCCTCGGCTCGCGGGAGGGCAACAGCAGCATTCCGCCAATCAGCTGGCGCTACCTCGTCGAGCCGCGCACGCAAACTCCGGAGGATCGCGACTTGCCGTACGTTCCCGGGATGCGCGCCGAACGTGAACCGTACACCGAGGCGACGGTCGCACGCGCGATTCGCGAAGGCATCGACTCCGAAGGCAAGCCGCTCAGCAGCCTGATGCCGCAGTACGCGCTGAACGACGCCGATATGCAGGCGCTGATCGGCTATCTGAAGCAGCTCGATCGGCGCAGGCCGACGGGTGTCACCGATACCGTGCTGCACTTCGCGACCATCATCACCCCCGATGCCGACCCGGTGAAACGCGCGGGCATGCTCGATGTGCTCACGCATTACTTCGCCGACAAGAACGTCTTTCCGCTCGGTGCGGTGCCGCCGTTGCGTTCGTCGCGCAAGATGATGTTCATGGTCAATCGCCGCTGGGAACTGCACGTGTGGGAGCTAAAAGGTCCGCCGGACACCTGGCGCGGGCAACTCACGCAGTTTCTGGCCCGGCAGCCGGTGTTCGCGGTGTTGTCGGGTCTCGGCGGCAAAAACTGGGCGCCGATTCACGACTTCTGCGAGCAGGAGGCCGTGCCGTGTCTCTTTCCCAACGTCGAGGTGCCGATCGAAAACGATCGCGACTTCTATTCCGTGTACTTCTCGAAGGGCGTGCTGCTCGAGTCGGAGCTGATTGCGGCGCGCATCGTCGATGAAACCGGCGCGCCGCAGGCGCAGGGCACGAAAGAGGCGAAGGCGCCGACACACGTCTGGCAGGTCTATCGTACCGGCGACAACGGCGAACGCGGAGCGCAGTCGCTCGCCACGGCGCTGGCGGCTCACGGCATTGCGGTATCGAATCACGCACTCGCCCCGGGCGAGGGCATTGCAGGTGCGCTGCACGGCATACCGCGCTCGGATGTGCTTGTGTTGTGGCTGCGTCCGCCCGATATTGCGGCGCTCGCGCGGATCCCTCCAGCGACGCATACGGTGTTCATGTCGGGCCTCATGGGTGGGCTGGATAGTATCCCCTTGCCGACGAGCTGGCGCGGCGTCACGCGTCTTGCGTACCCGTTCGATTTGCCGGAAGGGCGGCGCGTGCGCGTCGACTACGCGTTCGGCTGGTTCTCGATCAGACAGATACCGATGGTGGCTCCCCAGGTGCAGGCGGACACCTACCTTGCCTGCGGTCTGCTCGCCGAGACCCTGAGCCATATGGTCGATGCGTTCGTGAGGGACTATCTGGTGGAGCGGGTTCAGGACATGCTCGAACGCCGCATCCTGACGGGCTACTATCCGCGCCTGACGCTGGCGCCGGGGCAGACATTCGCGTCCAAGGGCGGCTATATCGTTCGCTTTGCCGGGCCGGACCACATCAAGCTCGTCGCCGATGGGGACTGGATCGTGCCGTGAGATCGATGGCGCTTTGCGGGGCGTGTCGTGCATCTGCACACTTTCGACGGAAAGCGGGAAGCTCAAATGCGACGCGTCTATCTTTTGCTGCCTACCGCACAGCGCGCGCGCGCGGTCGCCGGCGAACTGCTTTTGCACCGGGTCGAGTGGCGGCATATGCATGTCATCGCCAACGAGAATGTGTCGCTCGACGGCTTGCCGCAGGCATCGCTCGCGCAACGCAGCGATCTGCTTGCTTCGCTGGCTCGAGGCGCGGCAGTGGGCTGTGCGATCGGGCTGCTGGTGGCGCTGATTGCGCTTGTGTGCCCGCCCGAAGACGTACGGATTGCCGGCGGCACAGTGGTGATCCTCGCACTTTCGGGCGCAGGATTCGGCGCCGGGGTAGCGGCCGTGGTCGGCGTCGAGGTGCGCAATACGCGCTTGAAGCGCTTCGAAGAAGCGATCCTCCGCGGCGAGCTTTTGATGATGATCGACGTCCCGAAGGAGCGCGTGGAGGAGATCGAGGACATGATCGAGCTTCACCATGTACAGGCGCACGGCGAGGGCTCGGACAAGACCATTGCCTTGTTTCGGTGACGTGTGCCCGCACGCGGTAGACAACGGAGGGAGAGCGTAGGACGCAGCACCGCTGCAAGTGTTCGCGTTCTACGTCGCAGAGGGCGTCCGGCCGGCTGAACTGGTCCCCAGTCGGCCGGTTCGCTATGCTCCGGGGCGTGCAATCAGGCTCAACTGGACGCGAGGAGCTGCTTGTAGCGCGCCAGCACGCGCGGAACGTACAGACGCGTTTCCGGCAGCGACGGCACGCGATAGCCGGCGCGAATCACCGCGTTTTCACCGGCGTTATAGGCGGCCAGCGCGAGTTCCACATCGTCCTTGAACAGGTCGAGAAGAAAGCGAAGATAGCGGGCGCCGGCCAGCACGTTGTCTCGTGGATTGAACATGTCGCCGTGCGAGAATCGCGCAGCGGTGTCGGGCATCAACTGCATCAGTCCCAGCGCGCCTTTGTCCGAAACCGCCTTCGGGTTGTATCCCGACTCGATGTCGATCACCGCGCGAAGCAGTTCGGGTTGAACGCGAAAGGAACGGCTCGCTTCGTCGATCACGTCGGCGTACAGGGGGGAGTCGGCGCCGCCCGATGACTTGCGCGACCGGCGCCTGGCGCCGGGTTCGCCTGGCGGTTCGCCCGCAACGATCACCTTCAATCCCGGCTTGCCGCGCACGTTCGTCAGAACGATGGCGCCGTTGCTGTCGACGGTGCCGAAAATTTGTGCGCACGCCGGTCCCGGCAACACCGCACCGAGCATCGCGAATGCGGCAATGATCGCGTTTCCGAAGCTGGATGACGGGTGGTAATGCATCGTTGTTTTCTCCTGCACCTGAATTGTGGTGGAAGAAAAAACGGCTCGGCAATGGGGCACCTCCCTACACTTTGTGACGCGAAAGCGCGCTCAAAAAGCGCATTGCAGAAACTTAACATTCGAAATAAATGGTAATGGACGGTAATCAACGGCAGCCGCTCCGCAGTCATGCCTGGCGCCTTGATTCTTCTCGCCGGATGCAAATATCATCGATCAATTTTCACGCAATGATAAAAATGAACCGGCTTCCTGCCATCCATTGCGGCAGCTAATCTTCTGGGGATTTAAAAAGGATTCGAAAATGAAACATTTTTCGGCACTCGACGCGCGGCCGGAATGTCCCAACAAGTGGAGATGCGCGCCGTTGCTTGCTCTGCGCGAAGTGGCGTGAACCTTGCGAAGGGCAGGTACACACACAGTAACCCGAAAATAACACAAAGCTAACAGTTAGGAATTCGAATGTAAAGAGTGAAAGCTGTGTGGAAGGGAAGATTTTCGTCGAAGCGTTAATGCGGTGAAGACGGCCGAGGGCACGGGTACCGGGAGACAAGACGTGAACATGAAATGTCGCGTTGTAATCGCAGAGGATCACGATCTGCTGCGAAATGGTCTACGTTCGATGCTGTGTGCGCAAGCCGACTACGACGTCGTCGGCGAAGCGCGTGACGGCAAAGAGGCCTGCCAGCAGGCGATGACACTCGCCCCCCAACTGATCCTGATGGATCTGTCGATGCGGGGGATGAACGGCATCGACGCCAGCGCGACAATCAAACGGCGATCGCCGGGCATCCGGATCATCGCGCTCACGGTGCATCAAAACGAGGAGTACGTGCGGGAAGCGCTGCGTGCCGGCGTCGACGGTTACGTGCTGAAGGACGTCTCGTTCGAGGAACTGCTGGTCGCGATGCGCTCTGTCATGCAGGGCAAGAAGCATCTGAGTGCGGACGTCTACGGGTTTATGGTCGACTCGTTCGTCAGCGGCCGCGAAGCGCCCGCACCGAAGCATGCGTGGGACGTGCTGACGGCGCGCGAGCGCAGCGTGCTGAAACTGATCGCGGAAGGACGCACCAACCGTCAGGTCGGACAATATCTGAACCTGAGTCCCAAGACCATCGAGAAGTATCGCGCGAGCATGATGCACAAGCTCCATATCGCCAACCTGACCGAGCTGGTTCTCGTTGCGATGAGCATGGGTTTGCTGACGTCGCTCGCCGCCAAATGCGCTGAGCCGGATGTGGACGACGAGCATTTGCCGGAACGCGCCGATCCGGCGCCGGGCCCGGGGCCAGGCGGCGAAGAGCCCGAATGCAGGCTGGGCGAGACGGGAACCTGAATGCGGCGAGGGCGGCGCTAGCGCGTCCAGGTCGCGCAGACGAGGGTCCCGGTTGCGGCGGACGACTCGATCGAAAACGCGCCGCCGTGCATCTCTACACGGTGCTGCATGCCGATGAGTCCCAACCCTGTTGTATACGCTTCGTCCGTGGCGAATGGATGGTTCTCGTAGCCAATGCCGTTGTCCCGAATCGTCAACATCAGGCGGGCCGCATCGCTGCGCAGGCTGAGCGAGATTTCGGTCGCCGCGGCATGCTTGACGGCGTTATTCAGCGCCTCCTGAGCCACCCTGAACATGTCGGCTTTCAGATGCTCGGGCACGTCCTTATCCGCGACATCGCAGTCGAACACGACCGAAATCGCCCCCGTGCCGCGTTCGATGCGCCGGCACAGCGAACCCAATGCCGCGGGCAGCCCCAGTTTGTCGAGCATGAGCGGCCTTAGTTCACCGCATATCTGCCGCACGTCGCCAATCGTTTCGCGGATCCTGAATACGGTCGAATCCAGTAGCTGCACCGCATCGTCGACCTGACCGCGGCGTATGCGCATCAGCGCGTCCTCTGTCATCAGCTTGACGAGGGTGAGCGCCTGGCCGAGGCCGTCGTGCAACTCCGAAGCGAGCCGCTGGCGTTCTTTCTGCTGACCTATCATCAGATACGTCTGGCACAACCGCTCGCTTGCGTCGAGCAACTCCGAGTCGGCAGACCCGGGCTCGATGATCAGCGGTTCTTCGAAAAGCGTCAGCAAGACGCCCGAATTCATCGTCTTCGCGGGCACCCATTGCTGATGCAGTGCAAGCCGCGTTGGGTGACCGGTTCGGCCAGTGAGCAGGGCCTTGAACGAATGAAACTCGCGAGCCGCGCTGGCGGACAAGTCGTCTGTCAACGCCGCATGAGCGTCGTCGGGCGCAAGATCGACGAGACGCTTGCCGACGAGTTCGGCGCTCGAATAGCCGAGCAGTGCGGCCGCGCTGCGGTTTGCCGACACGAAGATTCCAGCGGGCGTGAGAATCGCAAGCGCTGCGCCGCGCGCATCGGTGACGACGCCGGCTTCGGGCTGACTGGCGCAGGCTGCACGACGAAGCTTGCGCATTGCTTCGATCAGATCGAGCAATCTTACCTGCGGTCCTCCAGGCTGAATCGCATCCATTGGAGCTCCCCCCGATGCGTCGATATAAGCAGATCGTAAGAATATCGGGATTTTAGGCCGTGATCGGTGCGGGCCGCAACGGGTAATGTGCGGGCTCGTAGTATGGGGACCCCCCCATTGCACGGTGCGGGTTTTCCATCAAGCGGGCATACCCTACCGTCGTTTGGGGTCCCTCCACCCATGACGCTCGTTGGCAAATTCATGACACTGGGCTCGCAAGGGAGTGAAAGCGCCGCGACCTGCGCATCGCGAGAAGCGACCTTTCTCCTCATTTCTGGAGACCGGTATGAACAGGACTGCAAAATTAAGGCTTGGGGTGCTGGCTGGCATGGCACTCGCGGCAACCGCGGCATGGAGCGCACCGGCCGATGACGCCGCCGCCGATCCTCACATGCATCATCACATGATGGCGGGTATGACGACGCGCACGACCGCGCAATACACGCTGCCTTCGGTGGACCTCGTGCGCGACGACGGCAAGACCGTTTCGCTCGTCGACGAGTTGAACGACGGCCGTCCGGTGATCGTCACGTTCATCTATACCACCTGCACGACGATCTGCCCGATGACCAGCCAGACGCTCGAGCAATTTCAGAACGATCTGGGCGACGATCGCAACAAGGTCCATATCGTCTCGATCTCGATCGACCCGGAACAGGACACGCCCGCACGCCTGAAGGCCTATGCGGCCAGGTTCGAAGCCGGCCCCGAGTGGCAGCACTATACCGGCACGGTCGAGGCGAGCATTGCGGCGCAGCGCGCGTTCAACGTCTATCGGGGCGACAAGATGAATCACACGCCGGTTGCCTTCCTGCGCGCCGCACCGGGCAAGCCCTGGCTGCGCATCGACGGCTTTGCCACGCCTTCTGAACTGCTCGCCGCCTATCACGATGTCGTCGCTTCCAACTAGGCCTGCAGTGTCCCGCAAGGAGCGACGAAATTGGAAAAAAGACATCGTGTGCTGATTGCCGAGGACCAGCATTTATTGCGCAGCGGACTTTGCCGCATGGTTTCCGAACTGGACGACTATTGCATCGTCGGCGAGGCGAGCGGCGGGCTCGAAGCCCATCGCCTCGCGAGAGAGACGCTGCCCGATCTGGTCCTGATGGATCTGACGATGCCCGGCGGCAGTGGCTTCGAAGCGATCACCGCGATCAAGCGCGAGTTCCCGCGCGTCCGGATCATCGTCCTCACCGTTCACTGGAGCGAAGACCACGTGCGCGAGGCGTTCGCCGCGGGCGCCGACGGCTACGTGGTCAAGGACGCGTCGTTCGATCAACTGGTGCGGGAAATGCGCTTCGTGTTGCAGGGCAAGCGGGTGGCCGGCGCCAACCGGATCAGCGGAGGGGCGCACGGATCGCAGGAGGACTTCGCCCACAAGGCGCAGCTCTGGAACGCGTTGACGGGCCGCGAACGCACGGTGCTGCGGCTCGTGGTAGAAGGGCACACCAACCGCCAGGTGGGCGAGTGCCTGAGCCTCAGCCCCAAGACCATCGAAAAGCATCGTGCGAACCTGATGCGCAAGCTCGGCATCCGGAACCTGAACGGTCTTGTGCGCATTGCGATCGACATGGGCGTGCTGTCGTTGCCCGACGACGAGCATGTGTGAAATCCCTCCAGACGCGATCGTGCAACTGGAGGGTCTTTACCCATGTCTTTGGACGGCACTCCCTACTACTTGCCCGTATCGACCTGAACAAGAATGCATTGAACGGCTTCAGCGGCGCTGAAGCGGTGAGTCGATACAGGGGGGGAGCCGTGCACAGCGAATCGACCTCTATCCAACACGGTGTGCCGATGCCCGAGTCAAAGGCGCCGCGGCGTTGCGCCGGTCGTGCGGCACCGGCGCGCACGTATGCGCGCCGCGGCTTCACGCTGCTCGAACTGCTCGTCGTGATGGTCATCATCGGCTTGCTCGCCGGTCTCGTTGCGCCCCGATATTTCGAACAGGTCGGCAAGTCGAACGTCAAGATCGCACGTGCGCAGATCGTGTCGCTCGGCCAGGCGCTGGATCAATACCGGCTCGACGTCGGCGCCTATCCGACGACCGAAGAAGGCCTGGAGGCGCTCGTGGAGAAGCCGCAGAATGCCACGCGCTGGAGCGGGCCGTATCTGCAGAAGGCGGTGCCCGTGGATCCGTGGGATCGCCCGTATCAGTATCGTTCGCCTGGCGACCATGGCGACTACGACCTGTTTTCGCTCGGCAAGAACGGACGCGGTGACGGCACGGGCGAGAACGTCACGATCTCGTCGTGGTAGGGGCGCGCGGCGCGGTCGTCGCGCCGCCGGTGGGTTGTCTGCAAGGAGGTTCGACGTGAAGTACGTGCTGCGTGTCTTCGATACGAATGGCTCGGTCCAGACGCTTCGCATCGACAGCGAAACGCCCGCGGCAGCCACGGCACTCGCGCGTTCCCGCGGTCTGCGCGTCGTCTCGGTGCGCGCCGAGGGCGGCCGGCGGCAACGTGCGAACCGGCTGGGGCTTCCCGGAGGCCGGTTCAACGTCGAACTCTTTGCGCGCGAGCTAGCGGCGCTGCTCGATGCGGGCGTGGGCGTCGTCGACGCGTTGCGCACGCTCGGCGGCAACGAGCGCCGCGAGACGTCGGCGCAAGTGTATCGCGACCTCTTGCGTCAGCTCGAAGAGGGGCACTCGCTGTCCGCGGCGCTCGAGCACGCAAGCCATATCTTCCCGCTGGTTCTGGTTGCGTGCGTGAAGGCGAGCGAGCAGACCGGCGGCCTCGCCGACAGCCTTACGCGTTATTCGCGCAACAGCGCGACGCTCCACGAGCTGCGTGCACGTGTGGTGTCCGCGGCGATCTATCCGACGGTCCTGCTGTTCGTCGGCGCGGCGGTCGTCCTCTTCCTGCTCGGTTTCGTGGTGCCGCGCTTCGCGAGCCTGCTCGAACACAGCGGGCGCGAGCTGCCGCTGCTGTCGCGCATGCTGATGGCCTGGGGCGGGTTGGTGCACGCGCACGGGTCCGGGCTGTCCGTGAGCGTCGCGGTGCTGGCCGTGGCGACCGGCTTCGCCTTGCGCCGCCCGTTCGTGCGCAACTGGATCGCCGATCGCATGCTGGCGCTGCCCGGTATCGGGCAACACTTTCGCGTGTTTCGTCAGTCGCAGTTCTATCGCACGACGGCCATGCTCGTGGATGGCGGCATTCCCGCCGTGAAGGCCTTCGACCTCGCACAGGGCCTGGTTGGACGAGCGGACCAGACGGCGCTCGCGGGCGCGCTGCACCAGGTGCGCAACGGTGCGAAAGTTTCGGACGCGTTTCAGGAGGCGGGGCTCGCCAACGCGATCGCGTACCGCCTGTTGACGGTCGCCGAGAAGACCGGCGGTCTCGGGCCCGTGCTCGACCGCATCGCGGCGTTCCAGGAGGCGCAGGTATCGCGCACGATCGATCTGATTTCGCGCTTGATCGAGCCCGCGATGATGATCTTCATCGGCGTGGTGATAGGCGGGATCGTGGTGCTGATGTACATGCCGATCTTCGAAATTGCGTCGAGCATTCAGTAAACCGAATTGGGGAAGCAAGTGGATACCGTCATCGCCCAGCCGGATGGCCCACAAGCCGAAGCGCGCGCCGATCTGCGCGACGCACTGAGAGCGCTCGGCGAGCGGCATGGTTCCGGCATTCGCGCGCTCGAGGAGCTGATGGCACAAACCGCGCTCAGCGCGGACGAACTGCGCGAGCAACTGGCCGCGCTGTTCCGCATGAAGTCGATCGGCATGCGTGAGCTGAATCAGCTCGAGCCGGATTTCGAAGTGATTTCGTTCGTCGAAGCGACGACTCGCCTCTGCGTGTGCTTCCACGATCGCGACACCACTCACGGGCTGCTGTTCGCGATTGCCGATCCGCTCGATGCGCGCACGCGCGGCTGGGTCGAGCATCGGATGCGCTCGCAGCCGGGCGTCCCGTATAGCTGGGCGCTCGCGAGCGCGGGAGACATCAATGCCTATCTGACCGTGCGCGAAAAGGACGTGCGCGCGATGGATTCTCTCGCGTTCGACGATCCGATCCAGAAGACGGTCGATCCGGCCTCACTGGCGTTGACGCTGCAGGGCATCAGCAGCGACGACAGTCCTGTGGTCAGGCTGCTCAACTCGACGATCTACGACGCGCTCAAGATGATGGCGAGCGACATTCACCTCGAATGCCGCGCCAACGGGCTCATGATCAAGTGCCGCGTGGATGGCGTGCTCGCCGTGGTCGGCCGTGCCGAGGGACGCGACGTCGCGGACCAGGTGCTCTCGCGCGTGAAGGTGATCTCCGAGCTCGATATCGCCGAGCGCCGTGTGCCGCAGGACGGCCGTTTCAAGGCGCAGTACGCGGGGCGTGAAATCGACTTCCGCGTCTCGATCATGCCGAATCAGTTCGGCGAGGATGCGGTGCTGCGGATTCTCGACCGCTATCAGCTTTCGCAATCGGCGGGCGGTCTGACGCTCGAGGCGCTCGGTTTTCAGGAGGCCGATACGCGCTTCATGCGCAAGCTCGCGTCGATGCCGTACGGCATGCTGCTCGTCACGGGTCCGACCGGCAGCGGCAAGACGACGACGCTCTACGCGATCCTCACGGAAATCAACAACGGCCTCGAGAAGATCGTGACGATCGAGGATCCGGTCGAATACCAGCTGGGCGAAATCCTGCAAATTCCGGTCAACGAGGCGAAAGGGCTCACGTTCGCCCGCGGGCTGCGCTCGATTCTTCGCCATGACCCGGACAAGATCATGGTCGGGGAAATCCGCGATCCGGAAACAGCGCAGATCGCCGTGCAGGCGGCACTGACCGGGCACCAGGTATTCACGACCGTCCACGCGAACAACGTGTTCGACGTGATCGGCCGTTTCACCAACATGGAGGTCGATCCCTACAGCTTCGTCTCCGCGCTCAATGGCGTGGTGGCGCAGCGCCTGTTGCGGCAATGCTGCCCGGACTGCGTGACCGAAGACAGGGTGGACACGGAAACGCTCATCCGCTCGGGCATCGACCCGGACGCTGCGGGCAGCTACCTCTTTCGCCGCGGCGCCGGCTGTGGCACATGCCGAGGCAGCGGCTATCGGGGACGGCGTGCGATCGCCGAGGCACTGCGCATGAACGACGAGTTGCGGCAACTGCTGTCGGAGCGGGCACCGCTCGGTCAAATCAAGGCTGCGGCGATGCGCTACGGCATGCAGACACTGCGCGTCGCCGCGATCGATCTGGTGAAGCGCGGCGAAACGACTCTCGAGGAGATCAATCGTGTCACGATGGTCGAATAGTCCGGTTGCGATCGGAGTCGGCACACGCGAGATCGTCGTCGGGGTACGCGCGCCCGGACTTCTGCGGCCGCGCAAGCACCTGCCGCCTGCGGAACCGGCCAGCTTCACGATTCCCGATGACCAGTACGGCACAGAGGCGGGTTTGCTCGACGCGCTGCGCGCTGCGCTCGCCGCCACGCCCGGCGCGGATGCCGCCGATGCGGATGGTCAGGCGCCCCGCGCAACGAAGGCACCGACGCGCAATGCACACGTGGTACTGGACGACTTCTGGGGCATCCACGCGATATTGCGCGGCGACTTTCGCACGCTGCGGGCGCGCGAGCTCGAAGAGGTCGCGCTGGCCCATTTCACCGACACCTATGGGGTCGACGGCGCCACGCTGCTGGTGCGCTTCTGCGTGCAGCAGGGCGGACGTGCGCTGTTTGCGAGCGCCATGTCGCGCGCGCTTCATGACGGCATTCATGAGGCCGGCGCGTCCGGACATCTGCGAATTGCGCGCCTGAAACTGGGCCTGCCTGAAATGCTCAATTGCATCGACGTTGCAGCGGGCGGCGACGCACTGCTGATGTTCGTTGCAGACGAACTGATGCAGGCCGTGATGATCGAGCGGCGCGGCTGGGCCGCCTACGATGCGCAGCGCCTGTTTCCCGGCGATGCGGACAATGCGTCACGGCTTGCCGAACTGGCCGAGCAACTGTTCGAACGCTCGGCGACGCGAGCGGGCCTCAAGCGAGAGGACTGCACGATCTATCTGTTCGGCAACGACACCGACCCGGCGCCGTTCGAAGCGCGTTTTGCGGCCGCGGTTCGGCCGGCACAGCCGGCGACGGACAACTCGCCCGCGCGCCGGCTCATGGAGTATGCGCAATGATCCAGGTCCTCGATATCGACTTCGGCAGACGGCGTGCGCGCACCGGGACGAGCGGCCTGATCCTGCTGTGTGTCGCCGTTCTGCTGCTGCTCGGATGCGGCGCGCGGCTTTGGCGTGCCTATGCCGAGAGCGATCGCGTGCAGGCGCAGCTCGACGCCGTGCGCCATCGAACGTTCGCGCAAAGGCACGCGGTGAAGCCGCCGCCTACGCTGGCTGCGAGGCTCGCGGAAAAGCAGAGCCTGTCGATACTGCGAGAACTGACCGTACCGTGGCAGGACCTCTTTTCGATCGTGGAAGATTATCCGGACCATGACGTCGCGCTGATCGGCATCGACCAGAACCCGGCGCAGAGCCAGATTCGTATCACCGCCGAAGCGAAGAATGTCGATGCGATGATTGCGTATCTGAAGTATCTGCAGACGAGCGTGTTGCTGCGCGAAGCGGTACTCAACGACCATCTGGTGGAGAACAACGTGCCGGGCAAGCCGGTTCGTTTCCAGATCACCGCCGTCTGGAGGAAGTCATGAATGCGGCTCCGTTGCGCGACCGGCTACTGACACTGCGATTCGAGCTGCGGCGTCTGTTCGGCCTGCCTGGATTGATCGGCATCCTGATGATTGGCGCGGCGGTACTCATGTGTGCCGAGATTGCCGGCGTGGAAGCCGATACGAATGAGATGCAGGCCCCGGCCCATGTCGTCGAGGCGGCCCAGACGCGTCATGCAATCGGCAAGCACGATGCGCAGGTCGATGCGGTCGCGCTCGAGGCGTTGCCCGAATTGTTTCCGCGCTTTTCGCAGAGTGCGGATGATATCGCGTCCATATTCGAACAGGCGCGCGGCAGCAAACTGACACTCGGGTCTGCCGAGTATCAGGTGAGCACGGATGCGGGCGCGCGCTTCACACGCTATCAGGTGATGCTGCCCGTCAAGGATCAGTACAGCGCAATCCGGCATTTTCTCGCGTTGGTGCTCAACAACGTGCCGAATGCAGCGCTGCGGGAAATCCATGTCGAACGTCCCGCGGTGGACGGCAATATTCTCGATGCGCGGGTGCGCTTCGAACTGATTTACCGGAGCCCCCAGCCATGAAACCCGCTCTGCCCATGCGTGTGCTGTTGGTGTTTTGCGCAATCGCGGCCGCCGGGGCAGGGTATCGCGTGCTGGTCGCGGCGCGCCAGATGCCGGCGCAGGTCGTTGCGCTCGACAGCCAGCGTCGCATCGATATGCATGCGAGGCTGGATGCCAGGCGTCATACGCATGCCACCGAGGCGGCCGCGAAGGCAGCGGCGACTGCGACTGCGTCTGCGGCGCAGGCGTCGGCGTCGGCGTCGTCGGCGGCCCATGCGAAGCTCGTCTCGTTGCGCGCGCCGCTTTCGCTCGAATCGGCCCACGATCCCTTCACGGCGTCATCGTGGCTTCCGCCGCCGCCCGTCGAAGTGCCGGCCGCGCCGGTGCGGCCCGCGCCGCCCACTGCGCCGCCCGTGCCTTTCGCCTACGTGGGGCAACTCGATGCCAAGGCGGCGAAGCCGCAAGTCTTTCTCAGCAACGCAGACCAGTTGCTGATCGTGTCGCCGGGCGACGTGATCGACAACCAGTACCGCGTCGAGTCCGTGTCGGAGTCGGACGTCGTGTTGACCTATCTGCCGCTGCACGAAAGACAGGTGGTCGCCATTCCACGAGAGGACAAGTAAATGAAAACCTCACGCACACGGGGTGCGGGCCGCGACTCAGGCAGCGGCCCAGCAAGACGCCTCTCGCCAGTCATCTGGCACCCTGTTCCTCGCCCGGACGCGATTCAGGTCGCGAGAAGACGCGCGCTTGCCATTGCGGTGTCCGTGCTCGCCTTTAGCGGCTGCATGCACGTGCCGAACGTGCATGACGATCCGACCGACGCCCAGGCGAAGGTCGACTATCTGAACCAGCGCAACGCCCAGGTCAACACGCTGCTCGACCAGGCCGATCAGTACCGCAAGAACTATCAGTACGACGAAGCGATCCGCAATCTCTTCCAGGCGTACGACATCGACCCGACCAATGAGCGTATCCGCAAGATCGGCCTGCAGATCGATCAGGACCGCAAGGACCTGGCCATCCTCCAGGAGGCCCAACGCATGATGAAGCGCGGCGCGTATGCGCAGGCGGCCGAGCGGGTGCACCGCGTGCTGGTGGAGAACCCGACCAACACCCTTGCGCAGCAGATGCAGACTGAACTCAACGCCAAACTCAGCCAGCAGCGTGCGGATCGCGATGACAAGCTTGCGGCTTCGTCGATCATGCAGAAGCCCGTGACGCTGCAGTTTCGCGACGCGAACGTGCGCATGGTGTTCGAAGCGTTGTCGCGCACCACGGGATTGAACGTGATCTTCGACCGTGACGTCCGCGCCGATCTGAAGACAACGATCTTCGTGACGAACGCGTCGGTGCAGGACACGGTCGACATGATTCTGATGCAGAACCAGCTCGACAAGAAGCAACTCAACGCGAACACGCTGTTCATTTATCCCGCCACGCCTGCCAAGCAGCTCGAATATCAGGAACTCAAGGTGCGCACGTTCCAGCTGTCGAACGTCGACGCCAAGCAGATCCAGCAGTTGCTCAAGAGCATTCTGAAGGTCAAGGAAGTCGTGATCGACGAGCGTGCGAATACGGTAACGGTTCGCGGCACACCCGACACGATCAAGGTGGCCGAGGAGATGATCGCCGCGCAGGATTTGCCGGACCCCGAGGTGATGATGGAGGTCGAGGTGCTGGAAGTGTCGCACGAGCGCCTCACCGATCTGGGTATCGACTGGCCCAACTCGTTCACGATGTCGACGCCGAGCACCGCGACGACATGGGGCCTGCTGCATCATCTGACGATCAATGAACTGAATGTCAGCAGCCTCTCGGCCACGGCGAACTTCAAGCTCACCGATACCGACGCGAATCTCCTCGCGAGTCCGCGTATCAGGACGCGCAACAACGAGAAGGCGCGCATTATGATCGGCGACAAGGTGCCGGTGATTTCGAGTTCCAGCACGCCGAGCACGAGCGGCCCGTCTTATACGCAAATGATTCAGTACCTCGATGTCGGCATCAAGCTCGAGGTGCAGCCACGGGTTTATCGCGACGGCGACGTCGGCATGCAGCTGAATCTCGAAGTCAGCAACATCACGAATACGATTTCGAGCAGCAATTCGAACGGCCTGAATTCGCTCGCCTATCAGATCGGCACGCGCAGCGCCTCGACGAGTCTGCGCTTGCGCGATGGCGAAACGCAGATTCTCGGCGGCCTCATTTCGGACGAAGACCGCAGGAACGCCAACAAGGTGCCCGGTCTTGGCCAGTTGCCGGTGCTGGGGAGGCTGTTCTCCAACCACCAGGGCGACCACGTCAAGACGGAGATCGTGTTGCAGATCACACCGCACATCGTCCGGCCGCAGCTTGCCGCCGATGCGGATACGCAGGAGTTGTGGTCGGGCACCGATGTCAACGTGCACGCCGATCAGCTCCGGCTGGACCCCGTCGTGGCGAACGCGGCAACCTCCATGGCGCCTGCGGTGAAGCCGATGCCGGGCATGGTCGGCGGCGGTACGGTTGGAGGCGCGTCGTCGCGAGGCGGCGCCGAGGCGTACCCCGCGCTGCCGTCGCCTTCGAACGGCGCGTTCGGGCAAATGGCCCCGCCGCCGCGCACGACGCCGCCCCCCGAACCGTACGGCGGACGCTTCTCGCGAACACCCACGCCGCAAGCGGCTCCCGCGCCGCAGTCCGGCCAGGGCGCGGCGCCGGCATCGGCCGAACCAACGGCCGCGGAGCAGGCGGGTGGCGAAGCTGCGGCCGCCGCGGCGCCACCGCCCGCAGCGCCTGCGCCCCCCGCACCGCCGCCGATGCTGACGATGCCGCCTGGGACGATGCCGAGCGATAACCCGCTTCGCCCCGTCGAGGGTGGGTACTGAGCCGTGGCTACCGGAACGGCAACGATGCGCCTGCGCGCCGCACGTCAGTTCGAGCAGCGTGGATTTACGCTGATCGAACTGGTCGTCACGCTCGCGCTCGTCGGCATTCTCGCGCTAGCAATCATGCCGTTTTCGGAGCTGATGGTGCAGCGTCAGAAGGAGCAGCAGCTAAGCGACGCATTGCGCGAGATCCGTACCGCGCTCGACGCCTACAAGGAGGCGAGCGATACCGGTCTCATCGACAAGGACGCCGAAGCATCCGGCTATCCGCCGACGTTGAGCGTGCTCGTGACGGGTGTGAAGAACGCCAGGGATCCGAAAGGCGGGCTGCTGATGTTCCTGCGTCACGTGCCGCGCGATCCTTTCTTTAGCGGCGACCCGGACACGCTTGCCGAGGATACATGGAGCGTGCGGTCTTATGGAGAGCCGCCGGATCAGGCAGCGGGCGGCGACCCGGGCATGAGCAGCGAACAGGCTGGCAAGGATGTGTTCGACGTGTCGTCGAAATCCGATCGCGTCGGCATTAACGGCGTCCCGTACAAACAATGGTGACGATGCATCATGAAACCCGCTCCCACTCGCAAGGCCCGTGGCTTCACGCTGATCGAACTCGTCGTCGTAATGGCCATCATCGGCCTGCTTCTGACAATTGCGGTGCCGCGCTACATGCACAGCATCGAACGCGGCAAGGAGCAGGTCAGGCAGCAGAACGTCGCGGTGATGCGCAACGCGATCGATCAGTACTACGGAGACAACGGCCAGTATCCCGAGACACTCGACGAACTGGTGGCGAAGCATTACTTGCGCGCCGTTCCTGTCGATCCGGTCAATGGCGACGAAAAATGGGCGGTAATCGCTTCGCCGGACGAAAACAAACCGGGCGTCTACGACGTGGCGCCGGCAAGTGCTCCTCAGGGAGCGCCACCGCGCGCAGAGGGGAGCGCAAAATGATCCGCGCGGCCTGCACGGCACGTGTCGCCTCGCGCGCGAGAGCGCGCGTGAGGCGACGCTCGCGGCCGCGTGCCGCGCGTGAGGGCGGGCTGGTGCTGCTGACGCTCCTGATCGCGCTGATGCTGATGTCGATTGCCTTGGCGGGGGCGCTCGACGTGTGGTCGCTGCAACGCCGCCGCGAGCAGGAGAAGCAGCTGCTGTTCGCCGGCAACCAGTACCGGCTCGCGATTCTGAGGTATTACCGCGTCGGCCGGGCTTATCCCGCATCGGTCGACGAACTGCTCGACGACCGACGATTTCCCAAGCCCTTGCATCATCTGCGCTTTGCCTATCCGGATCCGGTCACGGGCAAGAACGACTGGGTGCCCATGCTGCAGGGCGATCGCTTCTACGGGGTGTTCAGCCGCTCAGACGAGGCCACGGTCAAGCGCGCCGGATTTCCGCGGCAGTACGAGGATTTCGAGGGGGCGCAGACCTACGACGGGTGGAAGTTCCTGTTTCTGGCCCCGGGCCTGCGAACCACGCAGAGCAATGCCGGCGGCCTTGCCGCGCCCAGTAAATCGACCGGCTTTCCTGCGCTTTCTGGCTTCGATGGCGGCTTTCTGCCGGGGCAGCGGGTGCCCGGGTCAAGGTAAACCGATCTTGCTCGCCATCGTGTCGCGACGGCGCTCATCCCGATAACCGGGATCATGCCGAAGCGGTGTGCCCCTGGCGAAAACCAATGGCGACCGGCTAAAGCGAATCGATCCATGAAGCCACGGCGGCGTTCACGTCATCGGGGCGGTCCTGCATGATCCAGTGACCCGCATTGGACCATGCTTGCACTTTCGATTTTGGGTGCGAGAACCACGGCCGCATCCTGTCGGCCTGGACTGGGTCGATACACAGGTGATAGAAGGGGACCTGCAAGCCCGCGCAGAATCGCGCGCTCGCGTCTCCAATGCCTGTCTGATCGTCGCCGAAGAACAAAGGGGCGAAGGATTCCCGTATGACGTGCAGCGGCATGGCTTGCAGCCGGCTCGCGTGCCGACGCTTGTGAGCCGGATCGGTCGCGGGCCCGTAGACGTGCTCGAACAACGCGGCGACGACCGCGCGAGGATCGCCTGTGTTCAATTCACGCGCAGTTTTCTCGAAGACCTCAGCGGCCTCGCTTGAAAATCCGAGAGCCCCGTCGACGGAGACGACGGCGCTGACCAGATCGGGCCGGCGTGCCGCGAGACGGGCTGCGATCTGGCCGCCCATCGAATGTCCCACGACGATGAAGCTCTCGTTCGGGTAGCGCGTCGCAATCAGCGCCTCGATGTCGGCTACATAGTCCTTCGGCGAATACGCGCCGGACGGCGGGACCTCGGACGCGCCGTGTCCGCGCAGGTCGACGGCGACGACGTGATACCTGCTCGCGAAGACGGGTAATTGCGCACTCCAATCCTGCGAATCGCAGGTCCAGCCGTGCAAGAACATCACGTTCTTCCCAGTGCCGCGATCTGATACAGAAAGTCGTGCTATGGAGACGTCCGTTGGAGTGGCGAAATCGGCTACGTCGAGTAATGTTGAACTGCCTGGATCTGCTTCCATTCTGTATTCTCCGTGGTGATCGAGCGAAGCCATTCAGACTCAGGGCCCGAGGCAATTTGCGTGATACTCATGGTATACGTTGGAGATCTACGGTCAATTACGCACCATGAAGTGCGTAGATATACAGGAGGATATCTGCATGGCTTGCGAGGTTGACGCCGTATTCTTTGCGGACTGTGCCGCGCGTTCGTTTTTCGATCAGGTGGCCAACAAGTGGTCGGTGATGATTCTTACGCTGCTCACGGAGAAGCCGACACGGTTCAATGAAATCAAGCGGCGCCTGGAAGGCATCACACACAAGGCGCTCACGCAGGCCCTGAGGCGCCTCGAGCGCAATGGTCTGATTGCGCGCGAAGTGATCAATGCTTCGCCGGTGGCGGTCGAATATTCGATTACCGAATTGGGGCGCACGCTGCAAGTTCCGTTCGGCGCCGTATATGATTGGTCGATCAAGCATCTGGACGAAATCGAGCAGGCTCAGAATGCCTACGACAGAAGGGAAGGTCAGTGACGTCGATTCGGCAGGAGGTTCAGGAATCTGCAAAATGCGGTTCGCGGCTAACACATTCCACCAGAAACGCCATGACGGCCTTGACGGCCGGCGTGCGACGGAGGTCGGGATAGGTCACGAGCCAAAGCGGTGTTTCCGGCGGCGCTGCTTTTCCGCCGACCCTGACCAGTGCCGTGTCGCCATCGCCGATCATCGTCGGCAGGAGCGCGACGCCGACACCGCTTCGAGCCGCCGCCTGCTGGCCGATCACGTCGCCTGTTTCGAATACGATGGGCCGCCCGTCGAGATAGGCGCGCAGCCAGCGTTGATGACTCACATGGTCCAGTGATGCGTCATTGGCGATGAACTCCCATTGTGCCGCGGAGCGCGTGGCGTAATCATGGCTGGCATACAAGCCGAAGCGGATCGCCCCGATCCGCCGCGTGACCAGACTGGCCTCCCTGGGCTCGACCATCCGGATGGCAATGTCGGCGACACCGCGATCCAGTGGCGCGATGCAGGCGGCGCCTTCCATGACGATCTTCACCGTTGGGTTGGCTTCGCGGAACCCGCGTAAGTGCAGTGCGATGCAATGGCTGCCGAGAGTAGGCGGCACGCTGATGCGTATCGTCCCGGACAACGAGGCGGAAGCACGCAATGCATAGGCCTCGATCGCCAGCGCGCCTTCGGCCATCGGCGCGGCCAGTGCGGCGATGGCCTTGCCGTCCTCGGTCAGGCGAACGCTGCGAGGCAACCGATAAACGAGCTTCAACCCGAGTGCCGCTTCCAGCGACGCGACACGCCGGCCGATGGTCGCGTGTTCGACCGACAGCGCGCCTGCGGCACCGGAAAGCGTCCCCACGCGCGCGAGCACGACAAAATAGCGTAGATCCTGCCAGTCGAACATGGCGATTTCCCGACAGAGTGTGTGAGAAAAGAGGGAATTCTCTTCCGGATGGGACGAGTCTAATCTCGTTCGTCAAGGACGTCCGAAGGGGCGTTCATGGACTCAGGAGATTCGCTATGCATTACGAACTAACTACGCTGTCGTCCCACATTCTGAAGCTCCCCCAGGTGATCGCGAATGCGCAGACGTGGCTCGATCGTCCGGTTGCCATGGGGCGCAGGCTCGGGATCTGGACCTCGGAAAACGGCCGGCTCGGAAGCGTGCGCGTTCTGCGCGGCTTCGCCGATGCGGAAGAACTGGCGCGCGAACGCCACCGCGAGTTGCACCATCCCGATCCGTTCGGGGCCGCCAGCAGTGCCTGTACATTCGAGAGCGAGAGCTACGCCGGTTTTCCGTTTCTCCCGGCCGTTGAGCCGGGAGTCTTCGGCAAGTACTACGAGTTCCGCACCTATTGGCTCAAGCCAGGCGGACTGACGCCGACCATCGAGGCTTGGGAGGCGGCGATGCCCGAGCGCTCAAAACGGTCGCCGCTGACGCTCAACATGTACGCGCTCGATGGCGCGCCGCGCATCACGCATATCTGGCCCTGGAACAGCCTCGATGAGCGCATCGCGATTCGCGCAAAATCGTATGCCGACGGCATCTGGCCGCCGAAGGGCGGGCCGGAGCAATTTTACGAAGCCACTTCCACGATCTGGATTCCAACTGTCGACTCGCCGCTTCGTTGACTGCGTCCGGTAGCTTGCCGATCGCGTTCTGCCGCGTGTTCGATTGGCGAATCAGTTGCGCACGCAACGAAAACCCGCATAAACATACTGATAACGCGGCTGAAACCAGTTGCGGAACGTCGGCCGCAACATGCACTGGGCCGTGCGCGGCGAGCCGCCTTTCATTGTGTAGTGCTGACCGTCGAAGAAGTTTGCCGAATACCCTTCATAGAACGGGAACGCCTTGAAGCCCGGCAGCGGACCGAAGAGCGTGGAGGTCCATTCCCAGCCATTGCCGTACAGGCCTTCCACGCCCCACGTGCTGGCGCTGTCCGGCGTGGTGTCGACGGCCACCGGGTTCCAGTCGCGGAAATCGAAGTTGTCGCTGCGACCGGGCAGCGCGCCGTGCGCCGCGCGCTGCCACTGTGCCTCGCTCGGCAGCGCCATGCCGCGCCAGCGCGCAAAGGCGCTGGCTTCGGCGTGGCTCACATACACGGGCCAGGCAAGCGGCAATGCGATGTCTTCGAACATCGTGCGCAGCGTCCAGCCTTCGGCGCCGCGCGACCAGAACACGGGGTGCGCCACGCGTGCGCTTTCCTTCCAGGCCCAGTCTTTGTCGTTCCAGAGTTCGCGCGTGTCGTAGCCGCCGTCGTCGATGAATTCGAGAAATGCGCCGTTCGTCACCATGTAGCGGTCGATCTCGAAGGCCGGCACGTCGACCTGCTGCTCGCCGAACTCGTTGTCCCAGCCGAACAGGCCGCGCTCGGCGGTCATGCCGAGTTCGGTGCGGCCCGCGGGCACCTGCACTGTTCCGGCCTTGACCGTACGGAGCGGGTCGGTGCGCGCGCCCGTAGCGGCGGGCGCCCGCTTTTGCTCGAACGGCAGCTGGTGGAGCATGTAGGCGAGCGTTTCGACGTGCATGAGTCGATGTTCGATTGCGACGTTCAGCAACTGGCCTGGCGTGTCGTGATTCGAGGCATCGGGCGGCAGGTCGAGCGTCGAGAGCTGCGCGTCGATGCGGTTGCGTGCATCGCGTCCGTAGGCCAGGACTTCGGCGAGGTCGGGCCAATCGGCGCGCACGTCGGTCGGCAGGCCGCCATCGACAGGATCGATGCCGAACGCGAACAGCTGGTCGAGGCGCGCATCGACGGAGGGCAGGTCGAACAGGCGCTTGTCGAAGAGGTTACGGTCAAATGCTTCCAGATGGCCGACATAGAAGACGATACGGTGCCGCTCCCGAATGGGCCGCTCGTATAGAAACTCGGGCTTGACGACGTTGAAGAGCGCGTCGCTGGCGCTGCGCGCCGCTTCGAGACGGGCTGCGAGCGTGGGGGATTGCGGGAGATGCATTTCGGCGATTCTCCTTGCGTGGGCGTAGTACGAAACTTTAACCCTGCGCAGGAGTTGTGCCAACGGCGTTGCCGCGCCAACGAGGGGCGGCGCGGGCGCCCCGGGCTGGCCAGCCGCCCGGGGTTTGCCGCGAATTACAGATGCCGCAGACCTTCGATATCGATGATACGGATCAGCTTGCCCTGTGCGTCGATCAGGCCGCGCTTTTGAAATCTCGACAGGGTGCGGCTCACGGTTTCGAGCGTCATGCCGAGATAGCTTCCCATGTCCTCGCGGGTCATGCGCAGGTTGAACTCCGCATGCGAATAGCCGCGCTGGCCGTTGCGTTCGGAAACGTCCAGCAGGAACGCGGCGACGCGTTCGTCGGCGGAGAGCGAGCCGAGCACCATCATTTGCGACGATTCGCGAATGAGCTGCTCGCTCATGAGGCGGTGCAGCCGGTCTTGCATGGCGCCGGTTTCGCGGCACAAATGCTTGAGGGCCGAGTAGGGGATGAGGCAGACCGAGCTGTCTTCGAGCGCCACGGCGCTGCAGGTGTGGAAGCCGGTGCTGATGCCGTCGAGGCCGAGCGGGTCGCCGGCCAGACGCAGGCCGGTGACCTGCTCGCGGCCGTCGCGGTGTGCCATGACCGTTTTGAGCGAGCCGGAGCGCGCGACATAGAGGGTGTCGAATGCGTCGCCGGCGCGATACAGGGCTTCGCCGCGCCGCACGCTGCGCGCGGAGCAGATCAAGGCTTCGAGCTTTGGCAGGTCGTCGAGCGTGAGGCCCTGGGGCATGCACAGGTGCCGCATGGCGCAAACCGAACAGCGCGTTGACGTGCGCGGCGCCGTTAGCGGCGCGCGATTGCTGCGGCGCACGGTGGTTTGAGAAGCGACGGTATGGTTCATCGTGGACAATGCTCCTTTGATTTCTGTCCAGGCATTGTCTACCGGGGTCGAATCTCAGATTAGTGGCAAAGCGACGCGCATTTAAGATGAATCGTTTTGAGGCTTGTCAGAAGCCGCTCGCGCGGCGTCTGACGGCGCGCAAGCGACTTTTCGATAACACGCAAAACCGCGTGCGCTCGACGCGACTACTCGCCGGCATTTCCGGCGGCCGAGGGGATGAGCAGGACAGGCAGCGTGGATTGCCGCACGCAGCGTTCGGCAACGCTGCCGAGGATGAGGCGCTGGAAGCCCCGGCGGCCGTGCGTGCCCATCACGATCAGGTCGGCGCCCGCGGTCTTCGCGGCGCTGAGCACGAGCGTCGGCACGTCGTCGAGCGAGGACGCTTCGCCCGTGACCATGGCGCCTTGCACGCCAAGCTCGCCCATCGCCTTGTCCATTTCTTCCGCGAGTTCGTTGCCCTGCGCAATCATCTGGTTGCGCAGGATCGACGGGTCGTAGCCGGGCGCGTCGAAATACATCGGCGTGTTCTCGATCACGTAGTAGGGCTGCAGGGTCGCGCCCATCGCCTTCGCCAGGTCGAGCGCGGCTTCGAAGGCGCGGCGCGACGTGGCGCTGCCGTCGACGGCGACAAGGATGCGTTTGTACATAAGACCTCCTCTTTGAGTGGGATCGAGAATCGCGCGGCCTCGGGCGAAGCTGCGAGGAGGCGGGCGCGGCGTGTTGTGTCGTAACTGGCGAGAAGCTTAATGGATCGCAAGTAAAAACGCAGTCGGACTGTATGAAATGTGGAAGGTACTGGAAGGAAGATCAAGTGCCTTGCGTCGGAATACCGCAGCGCCGCCAGGTTTTCGTTTGCTATGCCGTTATGTTGCACGCGCACCGGCATCCCGCTATTGTTGCCTCTTTTTCGCTCCGCGCAGTCTCTTCCCCTCCCGTGAAACCTTCCTCCGCTAACCTGCCGTTTCGCGACGCGCTGCTGGCCATGCTCGGCATCGGCCTCGTCAACATGCTCGTCGCACTCGATCAAACCGTCGTCAGCACCGCTTTGCCCTCGATCGTCGCCGAACTGCACGGTTTCGAGTTCTACGCGTGGATCGCGAGCGCCTACCTGCTGGCCTCGGTCGTGACGGTGCCCGTGTTCGGCCGGCTCGGCGACTACTTTGGCCGCAAGCGCTTCGTGATCGCCGCGGTGATCGTATTTACGGTGGCCTCCGTGCTGTGCGGGCTCGCGACCGACATGCGTTTTCTGGCGGCGGCGCGTGCGCTGCAGGGCGTTGGAGGCGGGATGATGGTGGGCACGGCGTTCGCCTCGATTCCCGATCTCTTTCCCGACCCGCGCGCCCGGGTACGCTGGCAGGTCGTGATGGCGGCCGCCTACGGCATCGGCACGGCAGCGGGGCCTTCACTGGGCGGCTGGCTCAGCGAGCACTTTGGCTGGCGCTCGACCTTTCTCGTCAATCTGCCGGTCGGCGCGCTGGCGCTCTATTTCATCTGGGCGCATCTGCCGCGCTATCAGCCGGCGCGTACCGGCGAGGTGCGCATCGACTGGACGGGCGCCGCGCTCGTCGCGCTGGTGCTGGGCGGTTTCCAGACCCTGATCGAGGCGGTGCCCAAAAGCGGCCTGACGCCCGGCAACGGCGCGCTCGCGCTGGCGGTCCTCGCCGGCGCGGCGGCGCTGCTGACCTGCGAGCGCCGCGCGACGCACCCGATCATCCCGCTCGACCTGTTTCGCGACCCGCAGCTCGTCACCCTGTTTACGCTCTCGACGCTTTCGGGCTTCGTGATGTTCTCGCTGATCTTTTTCGCGCCGCTCCTGCTACAGGGCGGCTTCGGGCTGTCGCCCCAGGAGGCGGGCCTGCTCGCCACGCCGATCGCCGCCTGTATCGCGCTAGGCAGCCTGATCAACACGCGCATCGTGATCCGGCTGCGCAAGCCCACGACCATTCTCACGGCCGGCTTCAGCCTGCTGGTCGCGGCTTCCGCCGGTCTTGCCTTCGCGTCCCGCCACACGGCGCACCTCTGGCTCGAACTGGCGATGTCGGCGGTGGGCATCGGGCTCGGCTTCATCCTGAACAACCTGAATATCTTCGGCCAGGAGATCGCCGGGCGGGAGCGTTTCGGCATCACGACTGCCTTGTTGCAATCCACGCGCATGGTGGGCGGCATGCTCGGCACCAGCGTCGTCGCGACCATCGTCAACCATCGCTACGCGGCCGGGGTGGGGGACGCGCTGGCGGTGATCGGCGCGCCGCTGCAGCAGCGCTGGCAACCCCAGCTCGCCGATCCGCGCGTGCTGATCGACCCGTCGCTGCGCGAGGGTCTCGTCGCGCAGATGAAGGCGGCGGGGCTCGACGGCGCGGCGCTGATCGATGCGGTGCGCCACGTACTGGTAGATGCGATCCATCTGGGGATCGGCCTGACAGGCTGCGCGGCGCTCGCGGCGGCCCTGTGCGTGGGTCGGATTTCCCACATCCGCTTCAGCCGCAGCGCGTCGGCGGCGCAGAAAAGCGCGGAGGCGCGTGCCGACGAGGTCAAGGCCGATTAGGGCGCGCAGCGTTCGGGTGTAGGCCGTCGGCGCAGGTTTCGGTAATATTTGTCTGACAAAAACAACAATATGCCTGGCTGAGCGAGAAAGGCCGCGGCGCCCAGCCAGCGCGTATTTGTCCCTGCGCGGCGTCGCCCTCAGGCGGCGTGGGCCATTGCCCCGAATAGCGCGTGGTGCGTTTGCTCGCTCATCGCGATTTCGAGCGCGACGGCGTTCTCCACGCCGATGCGCATCGGCGCGCCAAGCCGCGTCAGCTCGATGCCCGTGCGGCGCAGCAGGCGCTCCATCGGCGTCGTGGTCACCGTCACATAGCTGTTGATGCCCGCCCGGTCGGCGAACGAGACGACCGCGCGCATTGCGCTCATGGTCACGTCGGCGAAGCCGAACGCCTGGTCGTTGCCGGATTCGATGGCGAAGCGGCTCAGTTCCCAGATGTTGCGCGACGTAGGCGCAGCTTTGCCCTGCAGCAGTTGCGGGAACGTGTCGCGCAGCATGTTGGGGCCTTCGGTGGGCATCAGGCGCCAGCAGCCGCGCACGTGGCCCGCGCCGTCCTGGATCAGCATGTAATGAGGCCCGAGCGCGTCGTAGCCGTCGATTTCCATCCCCGCGATGGTGGGAATGTCCCAGCCGAGGCGGTCGCGGAACACGCGCGCGCGCAGCCGGTACATCTCGTTGATGTCCTCGTTGTCGAAGTCCTGTCTCAGTCCGATCCGTATCGCAGCTTGCATGACAACTCTCCCGATTTGTGTGGAGGCGCGGCAGTACGGTTCGAAAGCTATGCGTTATGAATATAAAAAAACACCTATCTAGATAGGTAGGTGCGCAGATAGGGCCTCTTAAGGAGAATCACTTCCGCGGCAGTCACTCATCAGGCATATCTGACAGCGAGAGTCATCATGGAACTTATGGGCAATCAATGGCACTCGGGTGCGAATACCATGTCGTCCCCGGGGGATCTGTCCTCGGTCGTCGACCGCGTCCTGATCATTGCGTATCGGAAGAAGAAGAAAGAGAGCCAGCGCCGCTTCTGGGCGCGCTTCGGCGTGACGCAGTCGCGCGGCAGCCGGTTCGAGTCGGGCGCGGAGATTCCGCCGCCGGTGTCGATCCTGCTCGGGCTGTATTTCAACAAGACGATTTCGGACGGCGACCTTGGCCGTGCCGAGCGCGTGCTGCGCGGCGAAGCACCGATGGTGCTTAGCCCGGGTCAATAAGACCCATCTGGGTTGCAATCACGGCTGCCGCTCGCCGTGAGTTCACGCCGAACTTCCCGCGAATGTTCTTCATGTGGAAGTTCACGACGGCCTCAGAGCAATTCAGGATGTGAGAAATTTCCCAAGTGGACTTGCCTAGTGCAGTCCACTTGAGGCATTCCTTTTCCCGTGGCGTGAGCTTGGGAATCAGCGACTGGACATGGTCGTTCAGATGCCGCTGGCTCGTGTCCAGCACGAGGTCGCGCAGCAGGACGAGATTCGGCAAGGCGCGGTTCACGTCGTCCCAGAATTTGTCCGTGGGATTCGCGTCGTTGACGAAGCAGAGCATGCCGATTTCCTGGCGCGGGCCATGGATCGGCAGGGTGATGCCTGCGCGCAGCCCGTACGAGCGGGCCTCCTCGTACATCGATTGTTGCTGTTCGGTCGCGAACAGCTCCGGCGACCAGATGAGCGGCGCCGAGCGCGTGGTGCAGTGCGACACGGTCGGGTCGAAGTAGGCCATCCCGTGGTCGTTGTACGTCTGCCGCCAGGCGGCCGAGTAGTTCGTGCGGATGAACGCATCCTCGAGCCTCATGCCCGGGCGCGGCAAGATAGCCAGCATGAGCTGGCTGAATCCCCACGAGCTGGCGAGCTTCGCCACCGCGTCGAACCACGCTGCCTCTTCGGGCGCGTCGAGTACGGGCGACATCTGCTCAATAAAATGTAGAGGCACGTTCAACACTCTCCATCAGCGCTGGGCGAGATCGCGGGGCAAGCCCTCAGACACTCGCTCCTCGCTTCTTATGATGTAAGAATTTATCACTAAATTCCTATCCGATCCCACCTCGTCTGCAATCCTCCCGCTTTGCCGGGGTCATTTCTGTCAGAGTTCGGTGACATCGGAGAGAATTCTGCGTCTCCTGAACAAGCGCGGGCCTGCACGAAAAACGTGCATTGCGGAGCCGAAATAAAGCCGGACGCCATTTCGAAGGCAAAAGCGCGCAGCGCGCCGGGATAATGCCGGCGATTTATCGGCTTTCATTATTTTTCAGGCTTTTCATTGCGAGTTTTAACTGCACTCGACTGGATACTGTCTGTATCCGCCATTGCTGCGATTTCGCCTGGATAATCGCAAACGATTCGCCGCATGGTGAGCGGCGAACCGTTGTTCAGGGCTTGCGCTGCAACTCGATCACGCGGGTCGGCCGCAGGTGGTTCAGCGCGAAGTGCAGCCGCCCAGGGCTGCGGCGCACGCCCTCTTCGCGCGCGGCGTTGCGCTGCCACTCGGCGTCTTCGGGCTCTTCGGGTGCGCTCATGCCGAGGTCGACGACCTCGTAGCCGGACTCCAGCGCGATAGGCAGCCGGTGCACGCCCTTGCGGCTGTCGAAACCCGCCAGCCCGTCATCCGCTTCGGCCACGCTGTTGACGAGCGTCGCATTGCTGGTCGTCACTTCGTCGGGGCCGATGCAGCCTTCGCCCGCCAGGCGTGCCGCCTCGCGGTTCTTGCCGTCCGTGTCGACCGAACTGTCGTGTGTGCGGTCGTTATGGAGTTCGGCGCTGCGCGGCCGCGACGGCGACGCGCTCACATCTCCCGCATTCGGTTTCTGCATGTCGTCGGGACGATTCATGATGCTTCCTCCTTGGAAGATCTGGGTGCCTGCGTTCAGCAGGCCATTCCGCAAGCGCCGTTCCGCTGCAGCGCCGCGCCCTTGAATCGGGGTGAAAAGCAAGCCGGTTCGCCAGGAGAACGCCTCCAGCGATGTTGCATTTTTTTCGTTGGTTTGGGCTTTTTCCCAGGAGTATGATCCTCTTTCAACGAGTTGGCGCGCTTTCGATTAATGGGCCGGGCGAGGGCCCATGCTGTGGCTTTGCCGCACGATCCTGAATGCACGCGCCAAATAAAATGGACGAGGCAGTCAGGGGCGGGTGACACACATGCACTTCGACGCTGCATTTACGCATCGTGGCTATTTGCTGAATTGCGCACCGGCGCGTGCCGGTGACGGCACGTATCAGCCGTATGTGGTGATTTCGCGCTCGAGCGACGGCGAACTCGTTGCCAACCGATTTTTCCCTGCCGAATTGCGCTTTTCCGATGAAGGGGCCGCCATCGCTCATGCGCGCGACTGGGCCGTGCGCTGGATCGACGCGAGCACGGTCACGCTGTGAAGGCGCGCGCCTCGCGTGCGTGGATCGGCGCCGAGGGCGCTTCGGCGAACTCCGGCAAAACGCGGTAATCTCTGGGGTCGATACACTCACTCCTGCGCAGACTCTGCGTCTGCTGCCGCATCACCATGTCCAAAGCTGCTTCCCCCGACTGGGGTCTCGAACAGATCGTCGCCGATCTGCGTGCGTCGCGTGAAGAGCGGCACCGCACGCGCCATCCGCTCGGCATCCGCGAACTGCCGTCACGCGATGCGGTCGTCAACATCGTGGCGGGCCTGCGCGCCGCGCTCTTTCCCACGCATTACGGCGCGCCCGATCTGACCGACGAGAGCATCGATTACTACGTCGGCCATACACTCGACAGCACGTTGCGGCTGCTTGCCGAGCAGATTCGCCGCGCGCTGCGCTTCCTGCCGGAAAGCTCGCAGGCGAGCGACGACGAACTGCGAGCGCGTGCATTCGACGTGGCGCGCGAGTTCGGCCGGCAACTGCCCGATATTCGCGCGCTGCTCGTGAGCGACATTCAGGCGGCGTTCACGGGCGACCCGGCCGCGCAGCACATCACCGAGATCCTGCTGTGCTATCCGGGCGTGTGGGCCATGACGCATCATCGGCTCGCGCATGCACTGCACCGCCTCGGCGTGCCGCTGCTCGCGCGCTTCATCAACGAGATCGCGCATTCGGCAACGGGCATCGACATTCACCCGGGCGCACAGATCGGTTCGAGCTTCTTCATTGACCACGGCACGGGCGTCGTCATCGGCGAGACGGCGATCATCGGCGAGCGCGTGCGCGTGTATCAGGCCGTGACGCTCGGTGCGAAGAGTTTCGCGGCCGACCTCGACGGTACGCTCGTGAAGGGCAATGCGCGCCATCCGATCGTCGAGGACGACGTGGTGATCTACGCCGGCGCGACGATTCTCGGCCGCGTGACGATCGGGCGCGGCTCGGTAATTGGCGGGAACGTGTGGCTCACGCATAGCGTGCCGCCGGGCAGCAGCGTGCGCCAGGGCAAGATTCGCGAGATCGAGCGAGGCGACGAAGGTCCGCTCAAGTAAGGAGGGGAACGGGACACGCGGTCCCGTTCTTTATCTGTGCGTTGCGATCAGGTATTCGAGACGCTCATTGCGCTCGGATTGCCGACGATCGCGAGAAACTCGCGGCGCGTGGAAGGATCGGTGCGGAACGTGCCGAGCATGCGCGAGGTCACCATCGCCACACCCGCCTTGTGCACCCCGCGCGTGGACATGCATTGATGCGCCGCTTCGAGTATCACGCCCACCCCCTTGGGCTGCAGGATTTCATTGAGCGTGTCGGCAATCTGCGCGGTCATCTTCTCCTGGATCTGCAGGCGCTTCGCGAATGCGTCGACGAGACGCGCGAGCTTCGAGATGCCCACCACGCGATGCTCGGGCAAATACGCCACATGTGCGCGTCCGATGATCGGCACCATATGATGCTCGCAGTAGCTCTCGAAGCGGATGTCCTTCAACACGATCATTTCGTCGTAGCCATCCACCTCCGAGAAGGTGCGCGACAGGATTTCGCGCGGATCGACCGCATAGCCCGCGAAGAATTCCTCATAGGCGCGCACGACGCGGCCCGGCGTATCGAGCAGCCCTTCGCGAGCGGGGTCGTCCCCGGCCCAGCGCAACAGCACGCGCACGGCGTCCTCGGCTTCGGCGCGTGACGGACGCGCGACGCTCGTGCTCGCTGTGTTCTTGCGTTGCTTCGCACCTTGGGTCGCGCTTTGCTTCGCGGGTTGCTTCGATTTCCCGGCCTTTTTTTCTTCGCTCATGCATGGGCTCCTGTCATGTGGGAGTACGCCGCTTTGGCGTGCACCACGAGCGCCCATTGTTTCATGTTTTGCCGTGCTTGGCGCGAGGGGTCATTTGGGCCATTCGTCCATGGCGTCGTTGAACAGTTCCGCCACGACGCTGCGCAGCCATTCGCCACGTGGCGCATTGTGATACTTGCGATGCCAGTGCTGCTTGAGATCGAAACGCGGCAACTGCAGCGGCGGCTCGACGAGCGTGATCGATGCATGCTCGGACACGTAGGCGAAGCCGATTGCATGCGGCACGGTGGCGATGAGATCGGAGCGCGTGAGAATGAACGGCAGGCTCATGAAGTGAGGCGTTTCGAGCACGGCGCGTCGGCGCATGCGCCTTTTCTCCAGATACTGCTCCAGCACTTCCTGGCTGCGTCCTTCGGCGCGCACGACGGCATGGCCCATCGCGAGAAACTGCTCGATCGTCATGGCCTTGCCCGCGAGCGGATGCCCGCTGCGCATCATGCAGATGAAGCGGTGCGTGAAGAGGCGCTGCTGAAAGAAGTTGTTGCCGCCGAGGTCGGGGAAATAGCCGACCGCGAGATCGATGTCGCCCGATTCGAGACCGCGCTCGACCTGGTTGGGCGGCAGCGACACCGAACGCAGGTTCGCGTTGGGCGCGCGCTCGGAGAATACCTGCAGGAGGCGCGGCAGAAACACGATCTCGCCGACGTCGGAGAGCGCAATGGAGAACGTGTGCGTGCTCGTGACGGGATCGAAGTCCTGCGCCTGCAGCATGCCTTTCTCGATGTGCACCAGCGCGTCGCGTGCGGCGGGAATGAGGGCGAGCGCGCGCGGTGTGGGCTCCATGCCGCGCGAGGTGCGCACGAAGAGCGGATCGCCGAAGAACTCGCGCAGCTTGCCGAGCGCCGTGCTCACGCGCGGCTGGCTCACGCCGAGCCGCTCGGCGGCGCGGCTCACGTTGCGCGTTTCCTCCATGGCCACGAGAAAGGGGATGAGATTCAGATCGAGGTCTTGCATGAAGGCGGGCGCGGCGGCGCTGACTATGTCGAAATCGGATAAAGACTAGACGATGAATCGCAATTCCGGATACTGGGGTATGTGCCCACGGGCGCGCGTGGCCTGAAGGGCGGGCAGTGCGTGCGGTCGGGCGCGCATCGGCGCCGACATGAAGTAGATTGCCTGTGTGGGTAGACCCGCCTTGACAAGCGCTTGAATCCACTCCGATAATGCGCTGGACGTTCGCTAAACGAATCAGTGTTCGCATATAGAACTTTTCGCGATCGAGTGACGTGGACCTTCCGCGATGCGCATCGCTTTCAGGAACAGGCATGATCAACAAGATTTTCGACTCGCTTCAAGCCGCCGTGGCCGATGTGCATGACGGCGCCACGGTGATGATCGGCGGCTTCGGCACGGCCGGTATGCCCGCCGAACTGATCGACGCGCTCATCGAGCAGGGCGCGCGCGACCTCACCATCGTCAACAACAACGCAGGCAACGGCGACATCGGCCTGGCCGCGCTGCTCAAGGCGAAGCGTGTGCGCAAGATCATCTGCTCGTTCCCGCGCCAGACCGACTCGTATGTGTTCGACGCGCTCTATCGCGCCGGTGAAATCGAACTCGAACTCGTGCCGCAAGGCAATCTGGCCGAGCGCATCCGCGCCGCCGGCGCCGGCATTGGCGGCTTCTTCACGCCCACGGGCTACGGCACGAAGCTGGCCGAAGGCAAGGAAACGCGCCTGATCGACGGCCGTCAGTATGTGCTCGAAGCGCCGCTGCACGCCGACTTCGCGCTCATCAAGGCGTACAAGGGCGATCGCTGGGGCAACCTCGTCTATCGCAAGACGGCGCGCAACTTCGGCCCGATCATGGCAAGCGCGGCGAAGGTCGCTGTCGCGCAGGTTTCGGAGGTCGTCGAACTCGGTCAGCTCGATCCGGAAAACATCGTGACGCCCGGCATTTTCGTGCAACGCGTCGTGGCAGTGCCGCAAGCGGCGCATCAAGCGCACGCCGACCAAAGCGGCCAGGCAGCCTGAAGGAACGGAGAGAGGCAATGAAACGACTGAATCGCGATGAAATGGCCAAGCGCGTGGCTGCGGACATTCCCGAAGGCGCGTATGTGAATCTCGGCATCGGCGTTCCGACGCTGGTGGCCAACCACCTCGATCCGAGCAAGGAAATTTTCCTGCACAGCGAGAACGGCCTGCTTGGCATGGGCCCGGCGCCCGCGCCCGGCGAGGAAGACGACGAACTCATCAACGCGGGCAAGCAGCACGTCACGCTGCTCACCGGCGGCGCGTTCTTCCACCACGCCGACTCGTTCGCGATGATGCGCGGCGGCCACCTCGACTACTGCGTGCTCGGCGCGTTCCAGGTGTCGGTGAACGGCGACCTCGCGAACTGGCACACCGGCGCGCCCGACGCGATTCCGGCCGTGGGCGGCGCGATGGACCTCGCACTCGGCGCCAAGCAGGTGTTCGTGATGATGGAACTGCTCACCAAGCAGGGCGAAAGCAAGCTCGTGAGCGAATGCTCGTACCCGGTCACGGGCGTGGGCTGCGTGGGCCGCATCTATACCGACCTCGCCGCGTTCGATGTCACGCCCGAAGGCCTCGCGGTACGCGAGATCTATTCGGACATCGATTTCGACGCGCTGCAGAAGCTCGCCGGCGTGCCGCTGATCGACGCGACGCAAAACCGTCGCGCAGCGTAAACTGTCTGTAGACGTGCGCATCGTTCGCACGTGAGTGGCGCGGCAACCCTCGGCATTCGTCGACGGTTGCCGCGCCCGCTTCGTTCCGGCTGTATCGGAACGCCTGCTTTTTTCCGCGCGCCACACTCCATGATTGAACGTCTCACGAGCCTGATCTGCGGGACCGAACCGATGAACGCGGTCTGGTCTCCCGATGCCACGCTGCAACGCATGCTGGACGTCGAAGCGGCGCTCGCGCGCGCCTCGGCGGCGCATGGCGTAATTCCGCACTCGGCCGTGGCCGCGATCGTCGCGGCCTGCGCGGCGGATCAGCTCGACGCCCCGGCGCTCGCGCGCGACGCCGCGCTGGGCGGCAACCTGGCGATCCCGCTCGTCAAGCAGCTCACGGCGCGCGTGAAGGCCGCCGACCCCGAAGCCGCCAAGTACGTGCACTGGGGCGCCACGAGCCAGGACATCATCGACACGGCAACGGTGCTGCAGTTGCGCGATGCGCTCGCGTTGATCGAGCGCGGCATCGACGCGCTCTGCGCGACGCTGGCGGACCTCGCGCGCACGCATCGCGCGACGCCCGCGGTCGGGCGCACGTGGCTGCAGCAGGCGCTGCCCATCACGCTCGGATTGAAGTTCGCGCAATGGCTCGACGCGGTGCTGCGCCATCGCGAACGCCTCGTCGTGCTGCGCGAGCGCGCGCTCGTGCTGCAGTTCGGCGGCGCGGCCGGCACGCTCGCGAGCCTGCGCGACGCCGCCCCGGCGGTGAGCGCTGCGCTCGCGCAAGAACTCGTTCTCGCGCTGCCTGCGTTGCCGTGGCACACGCAGCGCGACCGCATTGCCGAAGCCGCATCGTTCTTCGGCATGCTCATCGGCACGCTCGGCAAGATCGCGCGCGACATCTCCTTGCAGATGCAGACCGAAGTCGGCGAACTGGGCGAACCGGCGGCGGCAGGCAAGGGCGGTTCGTCGACCATGCCGCACAAGCGCAATCCCGTGGGTTGCGCAGCTGTTCTGACGGCTGCCGCACGCGCGCCGGGCCTCGTCGCGACGGTGTTCGCCGGCATGGTTCAGGAACACGAGCGCGCGCTCGGCGGCTGGCAAGCCGAGTGGGATGCGCTACCCGATCTCGCGCGCCTCGCCGGCGGCGCGCTCGCGCAGATCGAACAGATCACGGCCGGACTCGAAGTGCGGCCCGAACGGCTCGCGGCGAATCTCGACATCACGCACGGACTCATTCTCGGCGAGGCCGTGATGCTCGCGCTTGGCGACCAGATCGGGCGCCTGGACGCGCATCAT
The DNA here is from genome assembly GCF_040948855.1 of Paraburkholderia sp. BR10882. Classification (NCBI taxonomy): domain Bacteria; kingdom Pseudomonadati; phylum Pseudomonadota; class Betaproteobacteria; order Burkholderiales; family Burkholderiaceae; genus Paraburkholderia; species Paraburkholderia sp. BR10882. Next base: position 70,325 of record NZ_JBFPKP010000016.1, read on the forward strand.
CTCGTTGAGCACGCATCGAAATCCGCGGTGCAAAGCGGCCGTACGCTGTACGAAGTCCTCGCGGCGGATCCCGCCGTCACGAGGCACCTGGACGAAGCGCGCCTTAAGGCGCTGCTCGATCCGGCCAACTACGTGGGCCAGGCCCATGCATTCGTCGACGCGGTGCTCGCGTCGTATGAAGCGAAAGCAAAGTAACGCACGCCCCATTGATTACAGAAGACACACGAGGAGTAACACGCATGCCTTACGCAGCCGTCAACGACACGCATTTGTTCTACCGCATCGACGGTGCGGAGAACCATTCGGCGCCATGGGTGGTTCTGTCGAATTCGCTCGGTAGCGACGTGTCGATGTGGACGCCACAGATCGTCGAGTTCACGAAGCATTTCCGCGTGCTGCGCTACGACACGCGCGGCCACGGCCACTCGGCGGCGCCGCTGGGCCCGTACACCATCGAGCAACTGACCGGCGACGTGATCGGCCTGATGGACCAGCTCGGCATCGAACGCGCGCATTTCGCGGGCGTTTCGATGGGCGGCCTGACCGGCGTCGGCCTCGGCGCGCGTTACGCCAACCGCATCGATCGCCTCGTGCTGTGCAATACGGCCGCAAAGATCGGCTCGCCGGAGGTGTGGGTGCCGCGTGCAGCGAAGGCTCGCAGCGAAGGCATGCTCGCGCTCGCCGAAGCGGTGCTCCCGCGCTGGTACACGCCCGAATTCATCGCCAACAATGCACTCGTGATGTCGCAGGTTCGCGACGTGTTCGTGCATACGGACAAGGACGGCTATGCTTCGAACTGCGAAGCGATCAATGCCGCCGATCTGCGCGGCGAGGCGCCGTCTATCAAGGCGCGCACGCTCGTGATCTCGGGTACGCACGATCTGGCCGCGACGCCCGCCCAAGGGCGCGAGCTGGCCGAATCGGTGCCGGGCGCGCGCTATGTCGAGCTGAACGCCGCGCACATCTCGAACGTCGAGCTGGCGGACGAGTACAACAAGATCGTGGTCGATTTCCTGCTGGGGGCGTGATGAACGACGAAGACCGCTACGAAGCCGGCATGAAGGTGCGCCGCGCGGTGCTGGGCGACGCGCACGTCGATCGCTCGCTCGCCAACCGCACCGAAGTGACCGAGGAATTCCAGAACTTCATTTCGCGCTACGCGTGGGGCGAGATCTGGACGCGCGATGGCTTGCCGCGCCACACGCGCAGCCTGCTGACGATCGCGATGATGGTCGCGCTCAACCGCAGCGAAGAACTCGCGCTGCATCTGCGCGCCGCGCGCAACAACGGCGTCACGCGCGACGAGATCAAGGAAGTGCTGCTGCAGACAGCGATTTACTGCGGCGTGCCGGCGGCGAACTCGGCGTTCCATCTCGCCGACCGCATCTTCCGCGAGCAGGACGCCGAGCAGGGCTGATCGTGTGGTAACAACGCGCGAGGCATGCGCCCCGCGTTCAGTCGAATACCGGCGACTCCACGCCGAGCACCTTGTGCAGGCGCGTGCTGGTCGTCGTGTACTGCAGATGGATTTTCTTCTCGGGAAACACGTGACGCGCCGCGCCGAACGCAGCGAGCGCGGCTTCGTGAAAGCCGGAGAGAATCAGCTTCTTGCCCGGATAAGTATTGATATCGCCGACGGCAAAGATGCCCGGCACGCTCGTCTCGAAGCGCGCCGTATCCACGGGCAACTGCTTGCGCTCGATCTCGAGGCCCCATTGCGCGATCGGCCCGAGTTGCGGCGACAAGCCGTAGAACACGAGCAGGTAGTCGAGATCCAGCGAGCGCGTGACGCCGTCGCCGCCCGTCACCTTGATGCGTTTGAGCTTGCCGCCTTCGTCGTCGAAGCCGGTCAGCTGGCCGACGATGGACTGCATGCGCCATTCCTCGCATAGCGCGTGCATCTTCGCGACGGTTGCCGGCGCGGCGCGATAGCCCTCGCGCCGGTGCAGCAGAATCACGCTCTGCGCGACGTCCACGAGCTGGAGCGCCCAGTCGAGCGCCGAATCCCCGCCGCCACACACCACGACGTCCTTGTCGCGAAAGGGTTCGACATCGCGCACGCGGTAGAACAGCTGCGTGTCGCGGTAGCGCTCGATGCCGCTCAGCTTGAGCGTGCGCGGCTGAAACGAGCCCACGCCCGCCGCGATGAACACCGTCTTCGCCAGAAACTGCGTGCCCTTGCTCGTCTGCACGAAAAAGCGGCCGTCGGCGCGCGGCTCGACGATCTGCACTTCCTGGCCAAGATGGAACGTCGCGCCAAAGGGCTCGATCTGCTGCATTAGCGCATCGACGAGCTGTTGGCCGGTGCACATCAGCACCGCCGGAATGTCGTAGATCGGCTTGTCGGGGTATAGCTCGGCACACTGGCCGCCCACCACCGGCAGCGAGTCGACCACGTGCGCGTGGATTTCCATCAGGCCCAGTTCGAATACCTGGAAGAGTCCCACCGGCCCGGCGCCGATGATGAGCGCATCGGTTTCGATAAGCTGCGGCGGGATGCGATCGTTGCGATCGTTCATCGGCGAGCTCTCCTTGCAAGAGGCAGGGACAATGATCAAGAGTCCTATTCTTCTGGCTGCACGTCGGCTACGTAGCGACGCAGGCAGGCGAGCAGCGCGGCTTCCTCGGCGCGGCTCGCTGCGTCGCTGGCCGAACCCGCGTCGCGCTCTTCGCCGAACATGGCCGCGGGCGCGGGGATCGTGTCGACCACGCGGCCGTCACGGAACACACGGATTTGATGGGTCGCTTCCATATACTCGGCGATCCAGTGGACGCCCTCGATATGCGTGCCGATGCGGACTGGCATCTTCATGAGATTCCCTCCTGGCCAGCGCACGTCGGTCGATGCGCGCTCGCCGCAATCGCGTTTCTTATGGCGGATAGGGCAACGATACGCCGATGGCGCGCGCTGTGCTTGAACCGGGTCCTGGCGCGCCGACGGCCGGAAAAAGAAAGGGCGGCCCGAGCCCGGGCCGCCCTTGCGGCGGATTACCAAATGAAAGCAGGCGCGCGTAAGCCGTTAGCTCGCGCCTCGCGCGTTACTGCACCGTGGCGAGCACGTCGCGCACCGTGCCGAACAGGCGTGCGATTTCCTCTTCGGTCACGATGAGCGGCGGCGAGAACGCCAGGATGTCGCCCGTGAAGCGGATCAGCACGCCCGCCTCGAAGCACTTCACGAAAACCTCGTAAGCGCGCGCGCCAGGTGCGCCGTCGCGCGAGTCCAGTTCGACGCCGGCAACGAGGCCAAGATTGCGCACGTCTTTCACGTGCTTCTCGCCGCGCAGCGCATGCGCGGCGGCCTCGAACTTCGGCGCGAGCGCGTCGGCGCGCTCGAACAGGCCCTCGCGGCGATACAGATCCTGCGTCGCGATCGCGGCGGCGGCGGCGAGCGGGTGCGCCGAATAGGTGTAGCCGTGGAACAGCTCGATTGCGCCCTGCGCGCCGCTATTCACGATCGTGTCGTGAACCGCGCGGCTCGCGGCCACGCCGCCCATCGGCACGGCGGCGTTGTTGATCGCCTTGGCCATGGTGATGATGTCCGGCGTCACGCCGAAATACTCGCTGGCCGTGGCCTTGCCGAGGCGCCCGAAGCCCGTGATGACTTCGTCGAAAATCAGCAGGATGCCGTGCTTCGTGCAAATCTCGCGCAGACGCTGCAGATAGCCTTGCGGCGGAATCAGCACGCCGGTCGAGCCTGCCACCGGTTCGACGATCACGGCGGCGATGGTCGAGGCGTCGTGCAGCGCGACGATGCGCTCGAGGTCTTCCGCGAGATGGGCGCCCCAGGCCGGCTGGCCCTTCGAGAACGCGTTGTGCTCGAGATTGTGCGTGTGCGGCAGATGATCGACGGCGGGCAGCAGCTGGCCCGAGAACGCCTTGCGATTCGGTGCGATGCCGCCAACTGAAATGCCGCCGAAGCCCACGCCGTGATAGCCGCGCTCGCGGCCGATCAGCTTGGTGCGCTGGCCTTCGCCGCGTGCGCGATGGTAGGCGAGCGCGATCTTCAGTGCGGTGTCGACCGACTCGGAGCCGGAGTTCGTGAAGAACACGCGGTCGAGGCCGGCCGGCATGATTTCGGCGATCTTTTGGGCCGCTTCGAACGCAAGCGGGTGGCCCATCTGGAACGTGGGGGCGAAGTCGAGCGTACCGGCCTGCTGGGCGATGGCCGCGACGATTTCCTCACGCGCATGGCCCGCGTTCACACACCAGAGGCCCGCGCTGCCGTCCAGCACTTCGCGGCCATCGGTCGTGCGGTAGTACATGCCCTTGGCCGATTCGAGCAGGCGCGGCGCGGCCTTGAACTGGCGATTGGCGGTGAAGGGCATCCAGAACGACGAGAGATCGTCGATGACGGGGCGCGAAGTCATGCGTGCTTCTCCTCAGGTAGGTTTGGCTCAACTGTAGCGCCGAGGCTTGAACGACGGCATAGACAGTCTCTATACTGATCTGCAAACCGTGCTGGACAATTCTCGCCAACTGTATTGGTCGGCACCGGGAATCGTACGGGTTTTCCCTCGCACTATACGCTTGCTTTCCCGATGATCGAACTCGAACTGGAGCGCGGCCGCGGCGTCACGACGACGCTTGTCGAGCAGCTCGTGCAGGGCTTCGCGCGCGCAATCGAAGCGCAAACGCTGCGCGCCGGGGCGCTCTTGCCCTCGGTGCGCCAGCTCGCGCAATCGCACGAACTATCGACCTATACAGTGACCGAGGCGTACAACCGTCTCGTTTCGATGGGCTTCGTCGTCGCGCGGCGCGGCTCGGGCTACCGCGTGGCGCCCCGCAGCGAGTCTGCGCGGGCGAGCGCGGCGGGCTGGCAGCCGCCCACGCTGACGGCGACCTGGCTGCTCTCCGACGTGTTCGCCGATCATTCGGTGCCGATCAAGGCGGGCTGCGGCTGGGTGCCGGGCGAGTGGATCAACGAAAGCGGCCTGCAGCACGCCTTGCGCGCCGTGAGCCGGGTGCCGGCCGTGCGTCTTGGCGACTACGGGCACCCGTACGGTTACGCGCCGCTGCGCGAGCGCATCGCGGCGCAGCTCGATCGTCAGGGGCTGCCTGTCGAGGTGTCGAACGTCCTGCTCACGCAGGGCGCGACGCAGGGGCTCGACCTTATCGTGCGTACGCTGCTGCGGCCCGGCGACACGGTGCTCGTGGAAGACCCCGGCTACTGCAATCTGCTGCAGATTCTCAAGCTCGCGGGGCTCACGGTGCATGGCGTGCCGCGTACGCCGGCAGGGCTCGACATCGAGGCGCTCGAGCGCCAGGTGGCGGCGCACCAGCCGAAGGCGATCTTCGTGAACACGACGCTGCAGAATCCCACCGGCGCGACGTATGCGATGTCGAACGCCTTCCGCTTGCTGCAGATCGCCGAGCGCCAGCGCATGTGGGTCGTGGAGGACGATGTGAGCCGCGAGCTTGCGCCGCCAGGCGCGCCGTTGCTTGCGGCGATGGAAGGCTTGCAGCGCGTGCTGTACGTGAGCGGCTTTTCGAAGACGGTCACGCCTTCGCTGCGTTGCGGCTATGTGGTCGCCGAACGCGATGTGCTGCGCGAACTGGCGCGCGCGAAGATGGCGGTGGGGCTCACCTCGTCGGCGACCATCGAGCGCATGGTCGACAAGGTCTTGCTCGAAGGACGCCACGCGCGCCACGTCGAACTCGTGAACGAACGCCTGAAGGCCGCGCATGCCTGCGTGGAGGAGCGGCTCGACGCGCTGGGGCTCGAGATATTCCACCGGCCGCGCGCGGGCTTGTTCGTGTGGGCGCGCCTTGCCATCGAACCCGAACGGGCCGGCGCGATCGCGACGGCCGCGTTGCGCGACGGCATCTGGCTCGCGCCTGGCTCGTATTTCAGGCCCGACGACGAACCGAGCGCGTGGTTTCGCTTCAACGCGCCATATTCGACGGACGATGCGCTGTGGCGGTTCATTGAGCGCGCGCGCTAAGGCGTGCGCGACGGCCCACGCTTAAAACAGACTCTGCTGCCCCGACATCAACGTATCGAAATCCTCGCGCAGGAAAGGCAGAATCGCGTCCGCAACCGGCTGTAGCTGGCGGCTCACATAGAACGCGTAGTCGAGCGGCGAACTTAGCGTTTCGAGCGGCTCGGGGCCGGCCGTCGTCATCACGTAGCTGATCCAGCCGCCGTTCTGATACTGGAGCGGTCGGCCTTTCGCGCGATTGAACTCGTCCGCGACGCGGGCTGCCCGCACGTGCGGCGGCACGTTGCGCTGGTACTCGACGAGCGGCCGCCGCAGGCGCTTGCGGTAGACGAGCTGACCGTCCAACTCGCCGTTGAGCGTGCGCCGCACATAGTCGCGGATGTACTCCACGTACGGCTCGCGCTGGAAAATGCGTCGGTACAGTTCGCGCTGGAATTCCTGCGCGAGCGGCGTCCAGTCGGTGCGCACGGTTTCGAGGCCCTTGAACACGACTTCTTCGCCGCCGTTCTTCGCGAGTGTGAGGCCGGCGTAGCGCTTCTTGCTGCCTTCTTCCGCGCCGCGCACCGTGGGCATGAGAAAGCGCGAATAGTGGCGCTCGAACTGCAGCTCCAGAGCGCTTTGGAGACCGAAGCGTTCCTGCAGTTCGGCCTTCCACCAGGCGTTGACGTGCTCGACGAGCTGCTTGCCGGTGCGCGTGGCGTCGGCTTCGCTGTGCGCGTGCTTGAGCCAGACGAAGGTCGAGTCGGTGTCGCCGTAGATCACGTCGTAGCCTTGCGCCTCGATCAGCTGACGGGTTCTGCGCATGATCTCGTGCCCGCGCATCGTGATCGAAGAAGCGAGGCGCGGGTCGAAGAAGCGGCAACCGGTCGATCCGAGCACGCCGTAAAACGCGTTCATGATGATCTTGAGCGCCTGCGAAAGCGGGGCGTTGTGCTGCCGCTTCGCATGTTCGCGGCCCTCCCACACCTGGCGCACGATTTCGGGCAGACAGTGCTTCTCGCGCGAGAAGCGCGCGCCGAGAAAGCCGGGCACGGACGCTTCGTCGCTGGGATCGTTCAGACCTTCGATGAGCCCGACGGGATCGATCAGGAAGGTGCGGATGATCGAGGGGTAGAGGCTCTTGTAATCGAGCACGAGCACCGAATCGTAGATGCCGGGGCGCGAGTCCATGACGAAGCCGCCGGGGCTGTTTTCGCCCACCACGTCGCCGAGATTCGGCGCGACGTAGCCGAGCCGATGCATTTTCGGCAGATACAGATGCGTGAACGCGGCGACCGAACCGCCGCTTCGATCCACGGGTAGCCCTGTGACGGACGCGCGTTCGAGCAGAAACGCCATCAGCTCGGTTTTCTCGAAGACGCGCGTGACCAACTCGCAATCCTTGAGGTTGTAGATGGCCAGCGCGGGTTTGTCTTCGTCGAAACGGCGCTGGATCTCGTCCATGCGCTGATACGGATTGTCGATCGACTTGCCCTCGCCGAGCAGCGCCTGCGAGACGTATTCGAGGCTGAACGACGGGAAGCTCCAGGTGGCCGAGCGCAGCGCCTCGATGCCGTCGATGATGAGGCGCCCCGCGGCGCCCGCGAAGAAGTGATTCTCGCGCATGCCGTGCTCGCGCCACTCCATCACCTCGCCGCCGCGCCCAAGACGCAGCGGCACGCCGGTTTGCTGGGCGTGCGCGTGCAACACGCGCAGATCGAACTGCACGAGATTCCAGCCGATGATCGCGTCGGGATCGTGCTGCGCCATCCATGCGTTGAGGCGTTCGAGCATCTGCGCGCGGCTTTCGCAGTATTCGAAGTCGAAGTCGATCGGGCTCGCATCGCCATTTGCGGGGCCGAGCATATAGACCTGGCGCTGTCCGCAGCCTTCGAGCGCGATCGAATAAAGCTCGCCCTGGGCGCTCGTTTCGATGTCGAGCGACACCAGTTTCAACTGCGGGCGATAACCGTTGGCGGGTTTCATCTCGCCTTCGAGCAGCACGCCGCTTTCTTGCGGGCTGCCCGCATCGCCGCGAAACAGCACGGGCGCCGTGATGAAGCGCTCCATCATGTAGCGCTCCGGCGGCTGGATATCGGCTTCGTAGACGTCGACGCCCGCTTTGGCGAGGCGCCTTGCGTGCCCGGCCAGGGCGCGATATTGCGGGGAATAGAGCCCAAGCACCGGGCGGCGCTGGAAGTCGCACAAATTGAGCGGGCGTAGCTCGGCGCGTGCGTCGCCCTTCAGCGCGGCGCGGGCCGCGGCTTCCTGGGCGGCCGGCACGAACGCGACAGAGGGCTGGGGGCGCAGGCGCAGCTGGCGCGGCCCCGCGTCGGTCGCGAGCCAGAAGTCGACCTCGGTGTGTTCGCCCGTATCGCGCCAATGGCGGGTGAGAATAAAACCCGCTTCAAACTCAGACAAAGTGTGACTCCGCCGCCCATGTTTCCCGCTTGCGATTGTAGCGTTTGAACGGGTGAAGGGCGGCGGGTCGTCTTAATGTTGAAGCAAATGCGCAAACATCGGATACAGCGAGACGAGCAGCGAAAGTGCCATGAAGACATTGAAGGCGCGCAGTCGTCGCGGATTCGACAGAAAACGCCGCATGCTGGTGCCGAACGCGGCCCAGATGCAGATGCAGGGCAGACCAATCACATAGAACAGGAAGGCCATCGCCATCGTGTTGGTGCCGAAGTTCGTGGAAAGGCGGATCGTGGTGGCGGCCGTGAGCACCATCATCCACGCCTTGGGATTCACCCACTGGAACGCGATGGCTTCGTGAAAGCGCATGGGACGGTGTTCGCCGCTCTTCACCTTGATGTCGCCCGAGGTGCCGATTTTCCACGCCAGATACAGCAGGTACGCAATGCTCGCGACCTCCAGCACGGTATAGAGCGACGGGATGTGCCTGAACACCTGACCAAGCCCGAAGCCCACCGAGAGCATGAGCACGACCACGCCCGCGCTGATGCCGAGAATGTGCGGCAGCGTGCGACGAAAACCGAAGTTGACGCCGGAAGCGAGCAACATGGTGTTATTGGGGCCGGGCGTGATGGTCGTGACCACGACGAAAAGCATGCCGGCGGGCAGCGCACTGAGCATTTCGGGCAGCATGATGCGAGGGGCTCCGGAAAGAGAAGACAGATTCGACGGAACCCAGTTTATCGACAGTTCGCGGTACAGTACCGGTACAGTTGTGGAGACGCTCAACGGTACGGATTGGGGGCATGAAGGGCTGAGTGGCGGCTACGGAACCGGCGCGCAGGGCATCAGCGGCGCGCGTCACCGCTCCGGACTGAACGGCGCTGGAATCCTATTGACGAATGACCTGAATGCGTCCCCCCTTGACTGCCGCTTTCAAAACCGCCCAGTCCCGCTCATTTTGTTCTGCGTAGGCGAGCGAGAATCGCACGATGGCTTCGTCGAATACCGCTGACTTGCCCGCATATCCGCTGAGCAACGCGGGATCGCCTGCCTTTGCCATCGAATGGGCCAACGCGTGGGCGCAGGAAACCGCATACTCGCCGAGATCTTCGACGTCGAAGGTCGTGAAGTCGAAGGCGCCCTTCATGTCGCGCAATTGCCTCACGTAGAAGTCGTTGCCGGTGTGGCGCATCTTCGACCATCCGAGGAAGATGTCACTGGCGGACTGCAGCAGACGCTGCCCGTTGACCACACGTTGACCATGGTTGGGGTAGCGGCTCGGCGGCAGATAGCCCTCCAGCACGGAAGCGCGCGCCTCCTTGAGTTGAAGGAAAAGCGGGCAATCGCCGTCGGCCATGAAAAGCGCCTCATAGCAACGCGTTCCGACCGAGCCGATGCCCACCACACGAATGGCGACATCCACCAGTTCATATCGGTCGAAGAGTGCGCGCCTGTCGTCGGGAAGCGTCAGCCGGTAGTCGGCGAAGAAGCGCCGTACCATCGCGTTGTACTGCTTGCTGTCACTCGCGCTCTCCAGCGGTACGTGATACACGAGGGGCGGGACATCCTTGATCCGCAGCTTGCCGTTGATCACCTCGGTTGCATGAGTCAGCACGGTACGCGACGACTGTTGTCTTGCCTTTTCGATGACGGCCAGTTCCTTGTTCCTTTCTTCGACGGAATCGGCAATGGCCAGCATGCTCGCCGCCTTGAACTGGCAGTACCAGACGTCGAGCGTGTCCATGCGGCTGAAGTCGGCGAGCCGTTGGCGGAAGGTTGCGCACAACCGGCGCACGATGCGTTGCTGGTCACGCAAGGTAAATCCGCGCTCGCGCGCAGCGATCACGAACGATGTCGCGAGTCTGCGTACGTCCCAGTCGAATGGTCCAGGCAGCGTCTCGTCGAAGTCGTTGGGGCCGAACAGGACGCGCCGCTCGGGGCTCGCGAACAGTCCGAAGTTGGCCAGGTGCGCATCGCCACCCAGTTGCACGATCACGTTGGAATGCGGCAGCGTCGACAGATCGTGCGCCATGAGCGGCGCCGCACCGCGATAGAACGCGAACGGACTCGCGACCATCCGTCCATAACGGATGGGTATCAGTTCGACTACCCGCCCCACGTTGGAAGCGTCGAGGAGTGCGATGGGATCGCGATCTGCAATCCGGCATTCGGCGAGCTTCTCGCGCGGCACTTCCTTGCGAGCCGTCTTGCCCCGTCTGACGCGATCGGCCAGCGAGCCACGCCCCGCAAAGAGTGTGGATGGGTCTTCCTGCACCGTCGGCGTAGCCGGGTCAGCGAGAACTGCGCCGGGGGCGGCGCGCTTTGTGTTAGCGGGATCGGGCACGCAGCACTCCTTTTTTCGATTCAAGGCCGGCTCGGACCTGTGTCATTTCAGGTCGCTTCATTGCGGCTTGGCGTCTTGAGAAGTTGAGGACGTAGACGGCGAAATGTCACGTAGCGCCTCGATTGCGGCATCGACGGTTGCAAAGACCTCGCGATGCACGCCGCTCACACGCAATGCCTTGTACCGCTCGATTTCGTGTCGGACGCCCGAGGGGAGGGCGACCGCCGCTATGCCCACACCGTGCTTGTCGAGTTCGCCGCCTAGCTGGATCAAGGTCTTGCCTGCCGTGTAGTCGATGTTGCTGATCTCCGATGCATCGATCACCACCCAGCGCAGCCCCGGACTCGCTTCGTTGACGAGCTTGAGCACCTCTTCCGTGAATCGGCCGGTGTTCGCATAGAACAGGTCGGCTTCGAAACGGTAGACGACGATCCCAGGTGCGGCGAGCAGATCGGGCTCGACATGTCGCGCGATCCAGCTGTCGCCGGGGCCTCGCGTCAGCACCCGGGTCCGCAGGCGGTAGCTGTGGCGTGCATGCGCGATCAGGGAAAGCACGACGGCAGCAAGAATGCCGTGCATCACGTCGACGAACACGACGACGCCCGCAGTCAGCAACGCCACGACGAGCTCGTCCTTCTGCATGCGATACAGTTCGATCATGCCTTTCACGTCGATCAGCTTTACGCCGATCATGAAGACGATGGCCGACAACACGGCGGCAGGGAGCAGACTCAGCGGTCTCGTGAGAAATAGCAGCACCAGCAACACGATGGCGGCAGTCGTGAGATGGGCGACCTGGGTGCGTCCGCCCGCGTCGTCGAGCATCTCGGTCTTGGTCGGGCTGCCGTTCACGACGAATGTTCCCGTGAAAGCCGCCGCCGCGTTGGCGGCCGCGAGCCCTATGATATCGGCGTTGTCGTCGCCCCTTTCGTTATAGCGATTGGCGTACGCGCGTGCCGTTGCTGCGCTCTGGGCAATGATGACGATGAAGCATGAGGCGGCGGTGATCAGTACCTGGTTGATCTCGCCCATATGCAACGGTGGGAGGAACAATGACGGTAGTCCCCCCGGTACTTCGCCCGTCACCGCGATGCCATGTCCGGCAAAATTGAACACGCCGCTTGCCACGATGGAGCCGATCACGGCGATCAGCGCACCCGGTGCGCGCGGCACGAAGCGCTTGCAGCCGATGATCACCACGAGCACGGCGATCGAGAGCATCGTGGTCGGAAGATTGGCCTGGGCCACGCGTTGCAACGCGGACGCGATCTGCATCAACGGCCCATGCCCTTGCCTGGCGAGTCCGATCAGGCCGGCAAGCTCGCCTCCTGCGACCTGGATGCCGACGCCGGTCAGGAAGCCGATCAACGCGCTGCGGGAAAGAAAGTCGGCCAGAAAACCCAGACGAAAAGCACGCGCGATCACCAGCATTGCGGCGACCGTCAAGGCGACTGTACTCGTGAGAGCGACATAGTCCTTGCTGCCGAGTGCGGCGACGGCCGTCAAGGTACCCGCGAGAATGGCGGCAGTGGCCGAGTCGGCGGCGACGACCAGTTGTCGCGACGCACCAAATACTGCGAACGCCACGAGCGGCAGCAGGATCGTATAGAGGCCCGTCACGGTGGGGGTGCCGGCAATTTTCGTGTATCCCATCACTTCGGGAATGCCGAGCGCCGCCAGCGTGATCCCGGCGATGATGTCGTGCGGCAGTTGCGCGGCATTGAAGGGCAGCAGTCCCTGCAGGAAAGGCAGATGAGGGAGGCGGTGCGGTGCAGGAGCGGTGGGCTTCATTGTGCGGCCTCCGCTGCAGTCGTAATCCGGGTGACCAGTGCTTTGGCGATGATGTCGTCGGCGATGACGACGTTGGTCGCGCCAGCGTTCTCCAGCAGCCCTTTTCGCAAGGGGTTTTCGCCCGGTACGGCAATGGCGAGCGACGGGTTGAGCGTATGGGCCAGCAGGGTGATTGCCAGATTGTTATTGCTGTCGGGTGTCGTGACGAACATGGCTTTCGCGCTGTCGAGTCGCGCACGCTTGAGCACTTCGTCGAAGGCGTCCGGCGAGCCGAGTACGACCAGATGCCCGCAATCCGTTGCCCGGTTGGCCTGATCCTGATCGCCCACGAGTACGAGCACGGTGCTTCCCTCCTCATGCAGGTAGTCTGCAACCCGCTCTCCGAGAGAATGGAATCCAACCACCACGACATGATTGGCGAGTTGCTCGAGCTTGCGTTCCATGATTCTGTTCTCCCGATAAGCCATCACGTCATCGCCCGAAAGCATGCCTGTGAGTCTCGAAACTGCGAACCCGCCGATCAGCAGTGTCGCGACCATGGCCAGAAGCATGAAGCCCTTTTGAGGCGGACTGAATTCGCTGAAGGCGCCGAGTGTCGTAATGAGATTGACTCCGTTCCAAAGAGCCGTAAACAGTTTGTCGGGGAAAGCGTTGCTGGACTGATCGAGGGCGACCAGCCCGATGGTGGCGCCGCCCAGCAGCATGACGAGAAGGCCGATGGTGTGATGCGCGCGACGGCGCCATTCTCGAATACGGATGACCCCGAGACGAGGTTCATCGACACGGAAGATCCACATGGTTACCTCGGATTGTTGGTCTGATCGAGACAACAGCGAACCTGATGCCAAGGGATACGCTCTCCCTTTTTGTGCCCGTAGTCAATAGTAAATAATCAGGAGCCCAATATATTGAACGGCTGAGCGACGACGCAATGCGGCAACGTGTTTCAGACGATAAAACAGATCGGAGGAAAGAGAAAACTTTATAGCCGCTAACGCATCTCGTGGTAGTTAGCCGATCAAGAACCAGGCGACGCGTCGCAATCGCGATCGAACCCGGCTTGTCATTGCCGTCGACGCATCGTGCTGGAGATCGACCAGCGCATCTGTCTATACCTGAGGCAAAGTCGCTCCGCTTGCGCGACGAAAATGAGGGCGCAATCGGCGTATTGCCGTTTCCAGAACTGCACCAGGCGTGGATTTTGTTCAGCACCGGTAAGAGACATAAGCCGAAGCAGATGGATAAAAAATGCGCACCACATTGAATCGCTGAACCATTTTCGAACGAATGGCACGTTGAATACATCTGTGCGGATCGTATTCCATAATGTTCGTCAGGTATTCGGAGGATGGACGGCAAAAGACAATGCTCCGCGTACGTATTGGCTGAATGTTCGCTAATGACTATGCGTGGAATCGTTAGCAAACAGGCCGAATAGATTAGCGAATCCGCAATGCGCCGCATTAGGGGAAATGTCATGCGTTTTCTCGCTGCAACACTTCTTGGCTCTGTAGTCGCCTCGTTCGCGCTTTCCGGTTGCGAGGCGCCAACTTCGGGCTCTGTCTTCTCGCCGGCCCAGGCGCAGCAGGTGATGGTGGTCGAACTCGGTACGGTCGAATCCGTGCGGCCCGTCACGATCCAGCCTGGTCCAACGGGCATTGGCGCAATAACCGGCGGCGCGCTTGGCGGCATCGCGGCTGGCAGCAACATCGGGCGCGGCACGGGTGCCGTAGCGGCGGGCATCGGCGGCGCCGTGCTGGGCGGCGCGGCGGGCAATGCCGTCGAGCAGCGCGTCACGCAGCGGCAAGCCCTTGAAATCGTCGTGCGTCTGGATTCGGGGCAACTGATGTCGATTGTCCAGGATGCGGATCAGCAGTTCGTTCCGGGTGACCGCGTGCGTGTGCTGCTCGGCAACAACTCGGTGCGCGTGACGCGATGAAGTGAACGCAGGTGTCGTTGACCTCTCGATAAAACGAAGTGTCGAACCGAGGAAACCGATGGCCGATACCGGGCAGAAAATGAGTCGCGTGCAGTTGACCGCGAGGGTAGTCGGCGGCGTGGTGGGCGCGGCCATCGTCGTGGCGTCGGCTGACATCTCGCTGTTTCATTTCCTCATTCTTCGCGGCGTGAAGCAGGCCGCGTTCATCAACACCATCGTGACGTTCGCCAACGTCATTCCGACCGTGGTGTTCATCGTCAGTCTGGAACGTCGCCCGGTGTCGTCGAGTTCTAGCGCTTGAATCGTCGTTGTTTTCGGATGAATACACCGGCACGCCCGGCGGGGCCGCAACAGGGCGCGAAGCCATTTCACGGTGGACACGGGCAACCTGTCCAGGGATCCAGAGGAATACGCCAGTGTTTGCGAATCATGCTGCAGGTCGAATGGTGTCGCGGCCTTTGGCCGTGACGCTGTGTGCGCTGTGTCTAACGGCGGCGGGCGGACTCCTGGCGGGCTGCCGTAAGGGCGAAGAGGCGCAGGTGACGGAAGTGCGCCCGGTACGCGTCGTCAGGATAGAAAAGCAGGAGGCCGGAGCGACCATCGCCTTGACCGGAAGATTGCAGGCGCAGGCCGAGATCAATCAATCGTTCCGTATCGACGGAAGAATGACGTCCCGCAACGTCGATGTCGGGGACCGTGTCAAGGCGGGCCAGGTACTGGCGCGGCTTGACCGGATGAACGAGGAAAGCAGCCTGCAGTCCGCTCGGGCACAGTTGGCCGCCGCGCAGGCACAAGCCCTGGAAGCGCGCACGATGTTCACCCGCATGCGCGATCTGCTTGCGGAGCATGCCGTGTCGCGTGCTTCGTTCGAGCAGTCGGAAGCGATGGCAAAGATCACCCAGTCGCAAGTCGATTCGGCGCAGTCGTTGGTCAACATCGCGCAGAACCGGCTGAGCTATACCGACCTCGTTTCCGACGTAGCCGGCGTGGTGACGGCGCGCGGAGCGGAGTCGGGCGAGGTGGTTCCGGCTGGCCGCATGATCGTGCAGATCGCTCGCGAGGGCGCGGTGGATGCCGTATTCGATGTACCCGCCGCGATCAAGGACGTCGCGCCGGCCAGTCCCGACATCGTCATCGCGCTTGCCAGCAACCCCGAGGTCACCGCCGTTGGTAAGGTGCGCGAAGTATCGCCCCGCGCCGATCCGGTGACCGGAACCTTTGCGGTCCGGGTTCAAGTCCTCAATCCGCCGGCAGCCATGCGCCTTGGCAGTACGGTCATTGGCCACATGACGCTCCCGCGCGCGGCGGCCATCGAAATTCCTTCGAGCGCCCTGATCCAGCCAGGAGGGAAGCCGGCGGTCTGGGTGGTCGATACGAAGACAGGGACGGTTTCGGCGCGTGAGGTCGAGCTTCAGGCGTATGGCGAGGACCGCGTTGAGGTGTCGCAAGGTCTCAACACGGGCGACGTGGTCGTGACTGCCGGCGTGCAGGCATTGCGGCCGGGACAGAAAATTAACTGGACCGAGGCAGCCAGGTGATTGGCCCGAATCTATCCGAGTGGGCGCTTTCGAAGCGCCCCCTGGTCGTGTTCCTCATGATCGCTGCGCTGGTCGCGGGAACCCTGTCATTCTTGGGGTTGGGGCGCGCCGAAGATCCGGTCTTTACATTCCGCACCATGGTGGTGGCCGCTGCGTGGCCGGGGGCCACTGTCGACGACACGCTCTCGCAGGTGACCGAGCGGCTCGAACGCACGTTGCAGGAGACCCGTCACCTGGATCGCATACGCAGCTATACGACAGCGGGTCAGACGACAATCTTCGTCGATCTTCTGCAGTCCACGCCACCCTCCGAAGTCCAGGACGTCTGGTATCAGGTTCGCAAAAACGTGGACGATATGCGACAAACGCTCCCGGCGGGAACGCTCGGGCCGTTCTTCAACGACGACTTCGGCGACACCTACGGCATCATCTACGGCTTCACCGCCGACGGCTACAACATGCGCGAGTTGCGCGATCGCGTCGAGGCGATTCGCTCGCGCCTGCTGCTGGTGCCGGACGTCTCGAAGATCGAGGTCCTGGGCGCTCAGGACGAACAGATTTACATCGAATTCTCGACCACCCGTCTGGCGGGCTTGCGTCTGGACTACCCGACCATCGTCGCCGCATTGAGAGCGCAAAATCTCATCAGGCCGACCGGCGTCCTGCAAACCGGGCAGGAGCGGGTGTTCTTCAGGGTGACGGGCGCCTTCGATTCCGAACGCGACATCGAGAATGTCAACCTCGTGCTGGGAGGGCGCATCGTTCGCCTCGGCGACATCGCCACCGTGAGACGCGGTTTCGCCGACCCTCCACAGCCAATGCTCCGCGTCAACGGCAGGCCGGCCATCGGCCTCGCGATCGCCATGCGCGATTCGGGCGACATACTGGCGCTCGGTCGCAACCTGAAGGCCGAGATGGCCGACGCCACCGCGAACCTGCCCGCTGGCATCGAGCCGTTCCTGGTCGCCAATCAGTCAGATACCGTCGACGTGGCGATCAACGACTTCATGGCGTCGCTCTGGCAGGCGATCATCATCATCCTGGTGTGCAGCTTCGTGAGTCTGGGCATACGGCCGGGGACGGTAGTGGCATTGTCTATCCCGCTGACGCTGGCGATTGTCTTCGGGATCATGGACGTCGTGCACATCGACCTGCACCGGGTCTCGCTGGGCGCGCTGATCATCGCGCTGACCTTGCTGGTCGACGACGCCATGACCACCGTCGACGCCATGATCAATCGCCTCGCCGCCGGTGACAGCAAGGATCAGGCGGCGACGTTCGCGTACCGTACGCTGGCCGCGCCAATGCTGATCGGCACGCTCGTGTCGATTTCCAGTTTCGTGCCGATTGGCTTCGCAAAGAGTTCGGCCGGCGAATATACGTTTTCTATTTTTGCGGTAGTCGCCATCGCGCTGCTCGCGTCGTGGTTCGGTGCGGTGATTTTCTCGCCGCTCGTCGGTGTGGCAATCCTGAAAGCGCCCAAGGCCGAAAAGGAGCCGCGCAAGCCCGGCAAGATGCTCATGGCCTATGACCGCTTCCTGCGCGGCGCGCTGCGGCTCAGGTGGTTGACGATTGCCGTCACGCTCGCGGCGTTCGTGGTGTCGATCTTCCTCGTCCGGTTCGTGCCGCGGCAGTTCTTTCCCGCCTCGGACCGGCCGGAGCTGACGGTGGATCTGACCTTGCGCCAGAACGCGTCCATCCACGCGACCGCGGACCAGGTCGCGCGACTCGAAGCCATTCTGAAAAGCGATCCCGATGTCGATCACTTCAGCAGCTATGTGGGCCGCGGCGCAGTGCGCTTTATTCTTACTCTCAATGTTCAGTTGCCTAATCCGTTTTTCGCACAGGTCATCGTGGTCGCGAAAAGTCTCGAGGCGCGCGACCGGCTGCAATTGAAACTGGAGAAGACGCTGAGCGAGCAGTTCCCCGGTATCGTCGCCCGCGTGTCGCCGCTGGAACTGGGACCGCCGGTGGGGTGGCCGCTGCAGTATCGCGTCTCGGGGCCCGACCCGGCGCAGGTGCGCAGGGCCGCACTCGATCTGGCCGGTATCGTGGGTTCCGACGAGCGAACACGCCACATCAATTTCGACTGGATGGAGCCGGCCCGGCAGATCCGCATCCACATCAACCAGGATGAAGCGCGTCAGCTCGGCGTGAGTTCCGCCGCGCTGGCCGCCATCATGAACACCGTCATTACCGGAACGCCACTCACGCAGATACGCGACGACATCTACCTCGTCAACGTCGTGGCGCGCGCGCAGGAAGAGCAGCCGCTGACGGTGCAGTCACTGAGTACGCTGCAGGTGCCCACGCCGAGCGGGCGCATGGTTCCACTCAGTCAGTTCGCGACGTTCACGGAGGAACAGGAGTCGCCGCTGATATGGCGGCGAAACCGTGTGCCGACGCTCACGGTGCGCGCCGACGTGATGCATGGCGAGCTGCCCGACGAAGTCGTCGCAACGCTCGCGCCGAAAATCGATGCGTTCAACGCGAAGCTGCCCAAGGGTTACCACGTCGCGACTGGCGGCATCTTCGAGGAAAGCGCGACTTCGCAAGCCTCGGTATTTGCCGTGGTCCCGGTGATGATCGTGCTGATGCTGACGAGCATGATGCTGCTGCTGGTGAGCTTCAGGCGCCTGGCCATGGTGGTCTCGGTGATGCCATTGGGCCTGATCGGCGTGGTGCTCGCACTGCTGGTGTTCAACCGGCCGCTTGGTTTCGTCGCCATTCTGGGCATTCTTGCGTTGATCGGCATGATCGCCAAGAACGGCCTGATCCTGATCGTGCAGATCGAGACTTTTCGACACGAGGGCATGGGCGTACTCGAGGCCGTTGTCGCTTCGGGCACATCGCGCATCCGGCCAATGATGTTGACCTCGATCTCGACCGTGCTTGGCCTGATCCCGATCGCGCCTACGGTGTTCTGGGGCGCCATGGCCTTCGCGATCATGGGCGGCTTGCTGGTGGCGACGCTGCTGACCCTGGTGTTCCTGCCGGCCCTGTACATGGTGGTGTTTGGCAAGGAAGACCGGCCGCCGTCGCAGTCGTCGGGGATGGCGAGCGGGGCGACCTGAGCCGCCGGGGCCTGACGCCATCCGGCAGACGCCCGCCGTTTTCGCGCTCGCTGGTTTTTCGATAGAGGAGGCGTATCTTCCATGAGCTCACCAACGCTTCGTGCTTTTCTGCTCGACTGGCGTTCGCACTGGCGCGTCGCGCTGACACGCGCGGTTTGCTTTCTCGCGCTATGGATCATCCTGATGCCGAGCGTCAAGCCGGCCGATCTCGTCTGCGGCCTGATCGCGACGCTCGTCGCGACGCAGATGAGCCTGCGGCTCCTGCCTCCCGTCGCGGGAAGGGTACGGCTCGGCGCCTTACTCGTCTTCGTTCCGCATTTCCTCTTGCAGTCCCTGCTCGCGGGCATCGACGTGGCGCGCCGCGCGTTGGACCCGCGCCTGCCTTTGCGGCCCGGTATCGTGGTCTATCGTGTCGGTTTTCCGCCGGGAACGGCGCGCAATGGTTTCGCCATCATCACGAGCCTCTTGCCGGGGTCGCTGCCGGTAGATGAGACCGCGGACGGACTCGTTTACCACTGCCTCGACACCTCGAAGCGGGTCGACGAACAACTGGCGGACGAAGAACGGCGCCTCGCGGGCGCGCTGGTCAGCGGTGAACGTCATGGCTGACGTGCTCATCGCCGTTTGCGCGCTGGTGCTGCTGATGGTGGCCGTGGGCCTGCTGTCGGTGCTGCGCGGGCCCACGCGCGCCGACCGCATGATGGCCGCGCAACTGTTCGGCACGGGAGGGATCGCGGCGTTGTTGCTGGTCGGCACGGCAAGCGGCGTCGAGGCTGTCGTGGATGTGGCGTTGACGCTCGCCGTGCTTGCGGCGTTCGCGTCGGTCGCCTTCGTCAAGGCCGATCGTCAGGCAGAAGGCGATATCGCGAAAGAGGACCGGAAATGAAAGCCGCAGCCGATATTTTCACGATCATTGCCATGCTGGCCGGCGTTGTCTTTTTCGTGGCCGGCACAGTCGGGCTGTTGCGGTTCCCGGACACGTACACGCGGCTGCACGCGTTGACCAAGGCCGACAATCTAGGCCTGGGCATGGTGGTGCTGGGGCTGTTGCCGCAGACGGGTCACATCGTGATCGCCCTCAAGCTGATCGTGGTCTGGCTGCTGGTAATGCTGACGTCGTCCGATGTGTCGCAGCTCATCGCGCGCGCCGCGCGCCGGCAGGAGGAGCGCGCATGATCGCCGCGATCTCCGTCGGTATCGGCATCCTGTTGCTGGGGCTTGCGCTCTGGACGGTCGTCGTGCGCGATACGTTCGCCGCGGTCGCCGGATTCATTCCTTACGGCCTGCTGCTCACGCTGGCCTGGCTAGTGCTTCGTGCTGTCGACGTCGCATTGACCGAAGCGGCCATCGGTGCGGGCCTGACCGGCGCGCTGCTGATCCGCGCGGCGTCGCGGCTCGAGATCACTGAAGCGGCGGCCCAGGCAGAAACGCCGGGCCTCGCGATGCGTGTCGCGGCAGGCGTGGCCGCCACGGCGGTCGCCGTCGTGATTGCCGTGAGCCTGTTGAGCTTGCCGGACCCCGCGCCGACCCTGGCGCCCGAGGTGGCGCGACACATTCAGGCCACTGGCGTCGGCAACCCGATCACGGCCGTCCTGCTGTCATTCCGCGCGATCGACACGCTGCTGGAAGCCATCGTGTTGCTGTTCGGCGTGGTCGGCGTCTGGTCGCTGGCGCCGGACCGCTGCTGGGGCGGCAGGCCGGGACTGGCGCAGGGGGTGAGTCCCAACGACATTCTGGTGTATCTCGCGCGTGTATTGCCGCCGATCGGCGTCGTGATCGGCATCTACATTTTCTGGGTCGGCGCCGATCATCCGGGTGGCAAGTTCCAGGGCGCCACGGTGATTGCCGCCATGTGGCTGCTCGTCATGATGTCCGGTTTGCGCGATGCGCCGCCGGTCAGCCGGCGCTGGCTGCGCGCCGTCCTTATCGTCGGGCCGGCGGTGTTCATCGCGCTTGGCCTGCTCGGCGCCGTCGTGGCGGGAGCGTTTCTCGCGTACCCCGATGGCTGGGCGAAGGTGTGGATCATCATCATTGAAGCCGCGCTGCTGCCTTCGCTTGCCGTGACCCTGGTCCTCCTGCTCGTCGGTCCACCGCAGCGGCCGGAGGTGAGCCCATGAACGTCTCGCAGTTGTTCGGCTTGACCGCCGCTGCCCTCGTGGGTCTCGGCCTCTATGGCCTGATCGTCAACCCGCAGCCCTTGCGCAAGGTGCTGGCCTTCAACCTCACGGGCAATGGCGTCTTTCTGGCCTGTGCCGTGATCGCGCATCGGGGAGCTGGCGCCGGCATGTCCGGCGACCCGGTGCCGCAGGCGCTATTGATCACGGCGATTGTCGTGTCGTTCGCCGCTTCCGCGCTCGCAGTCGGACTCATGCTGCGCAGGTTCGCGGAAACGGGCTCGAATTCTCTGTCGGCGGACGGTGATGCGGCGTCGGGCGGTGCCCGCGCCAATACGGAGGCGAGGTGACGACGCTGGCGCTCACGGGGCAATCGACGCCGGGCGGGCTGCTGCTGACGCTCGTCGTGTTGCTGCCTTTTGCCGGGATGCTGGCAGGGTTGGCGCTCGGCGGACGCCACGCGCAACGCGTGGCCTGGGTGACGATCGCCTTCGGTTTCGGCCTCGTGCTGGAGATTGCGGCGAGGCTGCTGGTCTCGGGCGACGCATTGCGCTATCTGCTGGGCGGCTGGGCGCCGCCGCTGGGCGTCATGCTCCGCGCCGACGGCCTCTCGGTGTGCATGATGCTCGTGGTTGCCGTGGTGGTGGGGGCGGTGGCGATTTACGCCAATGGCGACTTCGGCACACCGTCCGGCACGAACGAGGCACGCGCGCCGCTGGCGTTCTGGCTGCTGCTGCTGGCGGTATGGGGAGCGCTCAATCTGGTGTTTGTGAGCGCAGACATTTTCACGCTCTACGTCGCGCTCGAACTGCTGACTTTTGCGGGCGTTCCACTCGTGTCCCTCGATGGCCGCGCCGAAACATTGCAGGCTGCGTTGCGTTATCTGTTATACGCGCTGATCGGCTCGATGCTTTATTTGCTGGGGGTTTTTCTGCTCTATGGCGCCTATGGCACGCTGGACATTGCGCTGCTTGCCGCGAGGATCGGGGCGCAGCCGCTAGCCTGGGCCGCGTTGGGGTTGATGACGGCCGGCATGCTCGCCAAAACCGCGCTGTTCCCGCTGCATCTGTGGTTGCCGCCTGCGCACGCGGGCGCACCGGCCGCCGCGAGCGCGCTGCTGTCGGCATTGGTCATCAAGGGATCGTGGTTCGTGGTGGTGCGGTTGTGGGTCGACGTCTTCGCCGGCATCGCAAGCGGGTCCTGCTCGCAACTCCTCGCAGGCCTCGGGGCGCTCGCGATCCTCTTCGGCAATGTGGTGGCGCTGCGCCAGGTGCGGCTGAAGCTCTTGATCGCTTACTCGACGGTCGCCCAGATCGGCTATCTGTTCCTGCTGTTCCCGCTTGCCGTGCAGCACGAAAGTGCTCGGGCCGTCACGGGTGGCCTGTTGCAGGCCGTATCGCACGCGAGCGCAAAAGCGGCCATGTTCCTCGCGGCCGGTCTGATCTATAGCACGCTGGGGCATGACCGTCTGGCCGACCTGCGCGGCGCGGGGCGCGCCCTGCCCATGACGCTGACCGCTTTCGCGCTGGCCGGCGCCACGTTGATCGGCTTGCCGCCTTCCGGGGGCTTTCTGGCCAAGTGGCTGCTGATGTCGGCGGCACTCGCGACGGGGCAATGGTGGTGGGCGCTGGTCATGCTGATCGGCGGCCTGCTCACGAGCGTCTACGTCTTCATGGTGGTCGTGCGTGCGATGGAGCCCGCTGCGCCCGGCTGGTCGCCGCAAAAGCAGGTGCCTCGTTACCAGCAGCTCGCCGTGCTTGGCCTCGCAACGTGTTCGTTCCTGCTTGGCCTCGCCGTGCTGCTGCCGGTCGACGTGGCCCAGATTGGCCGCACAGTGATGCCGCCAGCGGGGCTGCCATGAACGTTTCCCAGGCTCTGCTCGTCGCAGCCGTCGGGTTGCCATTGCTGATGCTGCTGCTCTGTGCGTCGGCGCCGGTTCGCAGGCGCCTGCCGTCATGGTTCGCGGTCGCTGCGCTGCCCGCGCTGGCCGCGGCCGTCGGCGCCAGCCAGAGCGAAACCCTGATGCTCGGCCACAGCCGGTTCGCCCTCAGTTTCGCGCTCGATACGCCAGGCGCGGTGTTGCTCGGCACGGCGGCGCTGTTGTGGTTCTTCGCCGGAATCTATGCCGCACGATATGTACGCGGTCGCGAAGATATCGATGGGTTCGTCGTCTGCTGGCTCATGGCCTTGACCGGCAGCGTGGGCGTGTTCCTGACGGCCGACCTGATTGGCTTCTATCTGATGCTGGCGGTGTTGAGTGTCGGCGCCAGCGGGCTGGTGCTCCAGGGCGATGGGCCCGAAGCCCGATACGCGGGCGCGCTTTATCTTGGCGTTGCATTACTGGCCGAGGCTTTCGTGCTGGGAGGATTGGTCCTGCTCGCACAGGCCACGCCTGGCGGCAGCCTGCTGATTCGCGATGCGGCTGCAGCCTTGCCGGGCTCGCCCTGGCGCAACGCCACGCTGCTATTGCTCCTGGTTGGCCTCGGCATGAAGGCCGGGATGGTGCCGCTGCATGTCTGGATGCCGCACGCCTATCGCGCGGCGCCTGTTCCGGCGGCGGCGGTGCTCAGCGGCGCGGTGGTCAAGGCCAGCGTAATCGCATTGGTTCGTTTTCTGCCATTTACTTTCAACGACGCATGGCCGCACTTTGGCATCCCTTTCGCGGCGCTGGGCATGGTCGGCGCGTTCTACGGCGTGGCGATCGGTATCACTCAGGCCCAGCCGAAAGTCGTGCTTGCATACTCGAGCGTCAGCCAGATGGGCTTCCTGATGGCCGTGATCGGCATGGGGCTCGCCGCAGGCGACCCCACTACCGTCGTGGCAGCCGCTTACTATGCCGCGCACCATCTGCTCGTCAAAGGCACTTTGTTTCTGGCCGTGGGCGTGGTCGCATTGACGGGTGCCGGATCGTTGCGACGAGTGCTGCTGCCCACGGCGGTCATCGCGCTTGGACTGGGCGGATTGCCGTTGACGGGCGGCGCACTGGCCAAGTACGCGGCCAAGGACCTGCTGGGCGGCGATCTGGCCGGGTCGTTGGCTGCGGCGTCTTCAGCCGCGACCACGTTGCTGATGCTTCATTTCGTGCGCTGTCTGGGTGCAGTGGCCACGACCGATTCCCACGCACGCGCGCCGGGGCCGTTCAGGGGGGCATGGCTGGCAATGGTCGTGGTCTCGCTCGCCGTTCCGTGGGTGTTGTATCTGCGTATCCCGGCAGGCTCGCTACCCGAGGCCCTGGCGCCCGCGGCGCTGTGGTCGGCACTCTGGCCGGTACTCGTTGGCGCGGCGCTCGCGATTGGCTGGAACCGATGGGGCAAGACGGTGCCGTCCGTGCCTGTGGGAGATATCTCTGGCTTCCTGCGCGGACTGCAACGCGGCAGCACGGGGGCCGCACGAATTGCTGTGTGTACGGATGCGTTCGTACGCGGATGGGCCGTGTCCTGTCTGACGCTGTTGCTCGCGGCGCTGCTGCTCGGCGGCCTGCTCGCGGTGGCGGCGTGATGTGTGTGGCGCAACCGACCGCACCGCCTGCGCATACGGGACGCGGTCGCAGTAGAACCTGGAGTACGTCATGAGAACGCTGACGCGTGCTGCGATATTCGCCGCCGCTACCAGTTGCCTGGCCGGCTGCATTAGCGTGGGGCCCGATTACAGTCGCCCCGAGGTGGCGGTGCCCGCAACGTGGCGGGTCGATTTGCCCGCGGCTGAAGAAGTCGTCGACACGGCGTGGTGGGAGCAATTCGACGATCCGGTGTTGAACGACCTGATTCAAACCGCACTGCAGGGCAATCTGGACGTGCGTATCGCAGCGGCGCGTATCGACCAGTTCATCGGCTTGTTGCGCGCTGCGCGCTCGCAGGGTCTCCCGCAGATCGGCTATGGCGCCAACGTGAGCCGCAACCGGAACAGCGAGGTCGGGATGCCACCGCTGTCCCCCTTGCTCGATCCCGTATTCAATCTTTATCAGGGCATGCTATCCGCTTCCTGGCAAATCGACCTGTTCGGCCGGGTAAGACGCCTGACCGAAGCCGCGCAGGCGCAGGTCTATGCCAGCGAACAGGCCCAGCGGGGCGTCGTGCTTTCGCTGGTGACAGGCGTGGCGACCAGCTACATCACGCTGCGCGGGCTCGACCGGCAACTCGAAGTCGCACGGGCCACGGCGAGTAACTTCGGCGAAACATTACGCATATTCGAGTTGCGCTATCGCGACGGCCTGGTTTCCCAGACGGAGCTGTCCCAGGTGCGCTCGCAGTACAAGCTGGCTCAATCCGCGATACCGGCCATCAAACAGCAGATCGCCATCGTGGAAAACGGCATTTCTATTCTGCTGGGACGTAATCCCGCGCCCATTGCGCGAGGCAAGTCGGTGAGCGAGCTGGTGCTTCCTGTCATTCCGGCGGATCTGCCTTCGACACTGCTCGAGCGGCGGCCCGATATTTTGCAGGCCGAACAGAATCTGGTCGCGGCCAATGCGAATGTCGGCGCCACGCGTGCGCTTTACTATCCCACTATCTCGCTGACGGGGGCGCTGGGTTCGGTCAGTACCGCGTTCGGCGACTTCCTTTCCGGGCCCGCCTCGCTCTGGTCGGTCGCAGCAGGACTCACCGGGCCGATCTTCACGTCGGGTGCGATTGGTGGCCAGGTGCAGTCAGCCGAGGCACAAAAGCGCCAGGCCGAACTGGTCTACAGGCAGACGGTGCTGGGCGCGTTCAACGACACCAATAATGCGCTCGTCAGCTCACAAATGACCATCGAGCAGACCGCGCTTCAGCAGCAGCGCGTCGATGCTTTGCGCGAATATGCGAGGTTCTCGCGGCTCAAGTTCGAAGACGGGTTGATCGGCTATCTCGAAGTGCTGATATCCGAAAACGACCTGTTCTCCGCCGAGCTTGCGCTCGCCAACTTGCAGGCCTCGCGCTATAACCAGGTGATCAGCGTGTATCAGGCCATGGGTGGCGGCTGGGTGGATATCGCCGATTCGCATACGCCCGTGTCCCTGAGCGCCGACCGAAAGGGCAATGCATCGCAGGGCAGGTGACACAGGCTTTAAAGACATAGGGCCAGGCTGCGCATCACGAAGCATCCGGTCGAATTGATACGCAGCAGAAGAAGGTCAAGGTCACTCTGTGTTTTGAAGTTGCTTCCAAGAGAAAACCCATGCTACGCACGTCGCTGAAGGTAATAAAAATATGCGTGTCGATCCTGGTCGTGCTCGCGTTACTCGCATTGGGTTTGCGGGCATGGTCTTCGCTGCGCGGCCCGCAACTATCGGTCTGGCACACCTACGTGCCGCGGGAGATGACCGTCGAAGCAATAGACGCCGGCGACTGGAGTGCGTACATGCGGGAGGAGTCGCGGCTTTTCGAGGATGTGCGCGTCAACGTCGTCGAAAAGATCGACGCATCCGAGCGTGTCCCGTCGAACCGATACTACGAAGGCTCACCGATCTATCCAGAGCACTTCGCTCAGGACTGGAACCGCTCGTACATACTGGAACCTCCCGGACCGCCGGTGGGAGCGGTCGTGCTGCTGCACGGCATGACGGACTCGCCCTACAGTTTGCGGCACATCGCGCGCAACTATCGTGACCGGGGCTTTGTCGCGATCGCCATCCGTTTGCCTGGACACGGTACCGTGCCTGCGGGACTGACCAATGTCACATGGCAAGAATGGGCCGCAGCAACGCGACTCGCGGTTCGCGAAGCGCGCCGGCGCGTGGGCCCGGACAAGCCGCTGGAACTGATAGGCTTCTCGAACGGCGGCGCGCTTGCCCTGCAATATGCAATGGACGCCATCGAGAACCCCGCGCTCACGCGTCCCACCCGGCTCGTGCTCATTTCGCCGATGATCGGAGTCACGCGTTACGCGCGGTTTGCGGGCCTCGTGGGACTACCCGCGATGTTGCCCGCGTTCGCGCGGGCCGCCTGGCTTGGCATCGTGCCGGAATTCAACCCCTTCAAATTCAACTCGTTCCCGGTGAACGCAGCGCGTCAGTCCTGGTTGCTAACCCGCGCGATCCAGGAGCAGATGGCGAGGCTCGAGCGTGAGAATCGGTTGAATTCGCTCCCTCCCGTGCTGACGTTCCAGTCGGTGACCGATTTCACGGTCAGCACCCCTGCTGTCATGTCGTCGTTGTATGACAAGCTTCCCGCAAACGGCAGCGAAATCGTGTTGTTCGATGTGAACCGCAGCGTGAGTTTCAGAACCTTCCTGCGCGTCGCGTCCTATTCGGCGCTCACACGGCTGCTGCGCATCGGGCCGCAGAACTATCGCACCACGGTCATTGCCAACGCCTCCCAGGATTCGGCTCATACGGTCGAACGCAGTGTCGATGCCGGCAGTGTGGCAACTCACGTTCGCCCTTTGGAAATTGACTATCCTCCGGATATTTTTTCCTTATCGCATGTCGCGATTCCATTTCCCGTGACGGACGCACTCTACGGCATCGAGCCGGGCGACGACGAGAACTTCAATGTCAACCTTGGTACGCTCGCGCCGCGCGGAGAACGCGGCACGTTGATTCTGACGCTCGACTCGATGTTCCGGATTGCATCGAATCCGTTCTTCCCGTATCTCCTGCAACGCGTCGACGAGGGCATCGGCAAGATGCCTCCGCCAGTTGTCGATTCACCGAGGCGCACTCATGAGACCGCTGCCGGGAAGCCGGAGGATCCCGCAGAAGCGTTGAGGGAACTGGAGCAGGCCGGAGATGATTACGTCGAGCCGTAAGCCGACGCCTGCAACAGCAACTCGACTGGAAGAATCGGCAGCATCCAGACACCGGGTCGGCCGACCTTGTTACTGAGCCCGGTTTGTCCGATGATACGGGCAGGGTGCGCAAGCTCGCATGGGGCCGCCGTGGCCACCGGCTGGCCAGACGTACTCGTGGAGCACCGGCACCTGTTGAGTGTTGCGTCATACCCGGAGACGAGCACCGTGAACATGACCCGATTGCTGCTCGGCAGCATCATGCTCTTCGTGGTGGGTACGGTGTTGCAGCTGGTATGGCCGCTGGCGCAGGCGGCGTCGTATCACCACTTCGCCGACCAACGCGCGCTGGGTTTGATACCGCATGCCGCGGACGTGCTGTCGAATCTCGTCATCCTGGCGGCAGGGATCGCCTGCCTCAGTTGGGCGAAGCGCAATGCATCGCGGCAGCCGCCAAAATTCCCCGGCATGGTAGTCGCCGGATTCGGGCTCGTGCTGACCGCAATCGGGTCGGCCTACTATCACTGGGCACCTTCCGACGCGACGCTCGTCTGGGACCGCCTGCCGATGACGATCGTCTTCGCCGGCATACTGGCGATGGTCTGGACGTCGAACACCGGGCAGCGCGTAGGCTGGGTGCCGTTGCTGATCCTGGTTGCGGTATCGCTAGGCACGATCGAGTACTGGCTCGCACTCAACAGCCTGTGGCCGTACGCGATCCTGCAGTTCGGCGGGCTCATGTTCATCGTCGGCTTGACGCTTACGCGCAAGGTGGACAGCGTATTCGGCTGGACGATGGTGATCGTTTTCTACGGGCTGGCCAAGATCTTTGAGAGCCTTGACTGGCAGGTGTGGGAGCTCACTCGCCATGTGATCGCGGGGCATGCGCTGAAGCACGTATCGAGCGGCCTGGCCGGTGCCGCCCTGATTCTGGTGGCGAACGCGGCACCGCGCTTTGCAGTCGGCCCGGTTCCACCGCAGCCGGGAGCGATCGACCATTCCCAGTCGCCGCGCTGACGTGTTCGGATGACAAAGTTTCCGATGGCCGCCAGGATGGAGCCGGACACGCCGCTGGAATACTCGCCTTCTTCGAGCGCGCTCAGGTGAGGCGCGCGTTATCCAGGCTGGCGTCCGTCTTCCCAGCGCGGGTCCGCGGTAATCTGCACAATCAGCCGGCTTTCCAGCGGATTCGCGCTGAGCGTTTCCCAGATGCGTTCGCGCAATTCGTCCTGCGAGGCGAGATCGCTTAGCGTGGACGTTGCGCCGACGAGCACGCTGACTTCGACAAAATTACGCCGGCCCGCCTGGATGACGTGTGTGTGATGGCGCAGAATGCCAAGTTCGCGTTCGAGCTTCGAAAGCGCCATCTCGATCTCCGAACGCGGATTGTTCTCTTCGGGGCTCATGTGCAGCAATTCAGCAAAGCTCGTGCTCACGATCTTCACTGGCGCAAAGAAAAAAATCAGTGAGAGCCCCGCGGTCATTGCACTGTCGACATAGCGCGCCCATAGATAGTGAAAGCTTTCGGGCAATATCGAATACACGAAAAAGCCGAGCAGTGTGGCTGCGCTGAACGAGAATTTCATGATCCATTTCCAGCCGTCGGTTTTGAGCAGCTTGGAATTGATCTGCGCGGCCGCGCGCTTTTTATAGACCACCATGGCAAAGCTGATCACGCAACTCGCGGCGCTGATCAGCATGACGCCTTGCGCATTCACCACGTGGCCGCCCGAACGTATCCCCTCAATCCCGTTCACGAAGCCATATACGCAAACGAGCAGCATCATGAGCCCGTTTATGCCGTTCACGAGCGGCTCGAGGAACCAATACCCGTATTCGAAGCGAGTCGTCGCGGGCCGGCTCACCACGGTGGCCACGAGCAATCCAAGCGCGGAACTCGCGAGATTGAGCAGATAGAAAATGGCGGTGAGCAGCAGCGTATCGGATTGCACGAAGAAGCCATAGCCGACGTTGGCCGCGAAACCGAGGCACACGACGTAAATGGAAACCTTCATCGTGCGCTGCTCGACCGCTGCGAGCCGCGCCTTGCGGAGCGCGTAGCTGATAGGCATGGTTCCTCGCTGTCGAACTTTGGAACGTTTGGATGGCAGCGGTGAGGCGAAACGCAGTCACGAGGCCGATGGATGCGGGCAGGCGCCGTGGCGCGCGGCTAACGCCACGCCGGGGTGCTCAGCCCGACGATCGCGGCGAGTCCGCCGCCCATCACCACGAGAAACGCGCACCACTCGGGCCGCGAAAATAGCGCCTCGCCACGCTCGCGACGCGCCCACATGTACAGCAGGCTGCCGGGTCCATAGAGCAGTGCGGACATGACGAGCAGTTCCAGCCCGCAAGCGTAAAGCAGGAACAGTGTATAAATCGTGGCGATGCCCGCTGTGGCATAGCGCAGTGTGCGCGTTCGCGCGCTCATGGCCGCTTGCGGCAGTGCGCGGATGGCCTTGAGCCCGAAGGTCGCCACGAAGAAGTAGGGGATGAGCGCCATCGCGCTCGTGAGGCGCAGCATGAGCGAGAAGGCGTCGGTGGACCAGTAGGTGCTGATGACGAAGGCCTGTACCACGCCGCTCGTGAGCCAGATCGCGGCGGTGGGAAGCTGCCGGGCGTTGCGGCGCGCGAAGATGGCTGGCATGGCGTCCGCTTTCGCGCTCGCATACAGCACTTCCGCGCAGATCAGCGACCACGCGAGGTAGGCGCCGAGAACGGAGACGATGAGCGCACCGCCGATGAACACCACGCCCGGCGAGCCGATCACGGCGCCAAGCACCGACGCCATCGAAGGTTGCCGCATGACGGCGATATCCACGCGCGGGAGATGCGCATAGGGCAGCAGCGTCACGAGCACGAGCAGCAACAGCACGAAGGCGAAGCCGAGTACCGTTGCCGCGCCCACGTCCGAGCGCTTCTTCGCGTAGCGCGAATAGACGCTTGCGCCTTCGATGCCGAGAAACACGAATACCGTCACGAGCATGGTCCCTTTGACCTGCGGGGCAAGCCCTCGAGCGCTTTCCGCGAGATTGTCCGTGAACGGCTCCGCACTCGCATAGACGCTCAAAATGCCGATAAAAACGAAAATGGGCAGAATCTTGACGACAGTAAGAATCGCATTGATGAGCGTGGCCTGCTGAATGCCGCGCAGCAGCATCCAGTGAAATGCCCATATGCCGACGGACGAAACGGCAATGGCAATCGGTGTATTGCCGTTTCCAAATGCCGGCACGAATGCGCCGAGCGTGGATTTGATCAGCACCCAATAAGAGACATTACCGAAGCAACCGGCCATCCAGTAGCCGAACGCAGAGAGAAAGCCGGCGTAGCCGCCGAAGCCGTCACGTGCATAAGCAAAGATGCCGGAGTCGAGGTCGGGCCGGATTTCGGCGAGAAGCTGGAAGACGCGGGCCAGCATATACATGCCGCCTCCCGCAATGCACCATGAGATGACGGCGGCCATTGGGCCCGCTTCGAGCGCGAAGTTGCGCGGCAGCGAATAGATGCCGGCGCCGACCATGGAGCCCACGACCATGGCCGTCAGGACCGGCAGCGACAATTTCTGGTCATCCGTCGATTTCATGTTCGAGCCTTTTTCTGATCTTTGACCGGTCGTAATGCAAGCGCGGGAAATCGCGGATAAAAAATGCGCGCCACATTGAATCGATGAACTATTCTCGAACGAATGTCACGTTGAATACATCATGTGCGAATCGTATTCCATAATGTTCGTCAGGTGTCCGGAGGATGGAAAGCAAAAGGAGAATTACCGGGAACGTATTGGTTGAATGTTCGCTAATGACCCTATGTGTAATCGTTAGCAAACAGGTCGAATGAATTAGCGAATCCGCAATGCGCCGCATTAGGGGGAATCTCATGCGATATCTCGCAGCAACACTTCTTGGCTCCGCAGTTGCTTCGCTCGCGCTTTCCGGCTGTGAGGCGCCGACTTCTGGCTCTGTCTTCACGCCAGCCCAGGCGCAGCAGGTGTTCGTGGTCGAACTCGGTGCGGTCGAATCGGTTCGGCCCGTCACGATCCAGCCGGGCCCAACGGGCATCGGCGCGATCACCGGAGGCGCGCTTGGCGGCATCGCGGCAGGCAGCAACATCGGGCGCGGCACCGGCGCCGTTGCAGCGGGCATTGGCGGCGCCGTGCTGGGCGGCGCGGCAGGCAATGCCGTGGAGCAGCGCGTCACGCAGCGGCAAGGCCTTGAAATCGTCGTGCGTCTGGATTCGGGACAACTGATATCGGTGGTCCAGGATTCGGATCAGCAATTCGTCCCCGGTGATCGTGTGCGTGTGCTGATGGGCAACAACTCGGTGCGCGTGACGCGGTGACCCTGCAGGCGCCCGAAGCCTGAACGGCGGCGCAGCGGTGCGCCGGCCGCCCGATAAAGCGCAGTTCCAAACAAAAAGCGAGGAAACCGATGGCCGATACCGAGCAGAAGATGAGTCGCGTGCAGTTGACCGCGATGGTAGTCGGGGGCATGGTGGGCGCCGGGATTTTTTCTCTGCCGCGGACCTTCGCCAATGCAACGGGGCCGGTCGGCGCGGCGATTGCGTGGCTCGTGGCGGGCGTGGGCATGTACACGCTCGCGCGCGTGTTTCAGGCGCTCGCGGAGCGCAAGCCGAATCTCGACGCCGGTGTGTTCGTCTATGCGAAAGAGGGCTTTGGCGATTACCCCGGCTTCCTCTCGGCGTTCGGTTACTGGATCGGCAGTTGCATCGGCAACGTTTCGTACTGGGTGCTGATCAAGTCCACGCTGGGCGCGTTCTTCCCGATTTTTGGCGACGGCAACACGGTCACGGCCATCATCGTCGCGTCGATCGGCATCTGGCTGTTTCACTTCCTCATTCTGCGCGGCGTGAAGCAGGCCGCATTCATCAACACTGTCGTGACGTTCGCCAAGGTCATTCCGATCGTGGTGTTCATCGTCATCCTCCTGTTCGTCTTCAAGTACGGGACCTTCCACCTGAATATCCAGTCCGCCGCGCAAGAGGGCGGCCTCATCCAGCAGATTCGCGCGACGATGTTCGTGACCGTGTTCGTGTTCATCGGCATCGAAGGGGCGAGCGTGTATTCGCGTTACGCGAAGGAGCGCACGGACGTGGGTCGTGCAACGATCTTCGGCTTCGCTGGCGTGACCACGCTCATGGTGCTCGTTTCCATGCTGCCTTTCGCCGTGCTGCCGCGCGCGGACGTGGCGGGCATGCGCCAGCCCTCCATGGCGGCCGTGCTCGAGAGCGTGGTCGGTCCGTGGGGCGGGATTTTCGTGAGCATCGGCCTGATCGTTTCCGTGCTCGGCGCGTATCTGGCGTGGTCGCTGATCTGCGCGGAGGTGATGTTCGCGGCGGCGCGCAATCAGGACATGCCGGCCGTGTTCGCGCGCGAAAACGCCAACAACGTGCCGGCCAATGCGCTCTGGATCACCAATATCGTCGTGCAGTTGCTGGTCGCGAGCACGTATTTCTCGCGCGATGCGTTCTCGCTGATGCTCAACCTCACGAGTTCGATGTCGCTGATTCCGTATCTGTTCGTCGCCGCCTACGGGTTCATGGTCTCGAACCGCGGCGAGAGCTACGAGGTTCGGCCCGAGGAGCGCAGGCGCGATCTCGCGCTGGCCACGGTCGCCGTGATCTACACGTTGTTCATGATCGTGGCCGGCGGTCTCAAGTTCATTCTGCTATCGGCGATTCTTTACGCGCCTGGCACGGTGCTTTATTTCCTCGCGCGGCGCGAGCGCAAGCTGAAGGTTTTCCAGCGTACGAGCGACTGGGTCATTTTCATCGTGGCGGCCGTAGCGGCCATCGTAGGCGTCGTTGCGCTGGCCACGGGCACCATGGCGGTCTAACGAGAACGAGCGGAGATCGATATGTCCAAGGCGAAGGGCGGTGGCAAGAGTGAAAGGGGCGAAAAGGTAGAAAAGGCGGAAAAGGTAGAAAAGGCGGAGAAAGCCGCGAAGGGCGGCAAGGGCAAGGCGAAGGAAGGGAGCGCGCTTGGCGTGTACTCGGAGGTCGGGCAACTGCGCAAGGTGATGGTGTGTGCCCCCGGCATGGCGCACTCGCGTCTCACGCCGAGCAATTGCGACGAGCTGCTGTTCGACGACGTGCTGTGGGTCGACAACGCGAAGCGCGACCATTTCGACTTCGTCACGAAGATGCGCGACCGCGGCGTCGAGGTCGTGGAAATGCACAACCTGCTCGCCGAAACCGTTGCCGTGCCAGAAGGCAAGAAGTGGATTCTCGACAACCAGATCGTGCCGAACCAGGTCGGGCTGGGGTTCATCGACGAACTGCGCAGCTATCTGGAAGAGCTCGAGGATCGCAAGCTGGCCGAGACCTTGCTCGGCGGCCTTTCGATCCACGATTTCCCCGAATCGCATGGCGGCGCGGCGCTCAAGGTCGTGCGCGAAGCGGCCGGGTCCACCGAATATCTGCTGCCGCCGCTGCCGAACACGATCTACACGCGCGACACCACTTGCTGGATTTACGGCGGCGTGACGCTCAATCCGCTGTACTGGCCCGCGCGGCACGAGGAAACGATTCTAGCCGCGGCGATTTACCAGTTTCATCCGGATTTCGCGGGCAAGGTCAACGTGTGGTGGGGCGACCCCACACAGGACCACGGCATGGCGACGCTCGAAGGCGGCGATGTCATGCCCATCGGCAACAAGACCGTGCTGATCGGCATGAGCGAGCGCACCTCGCGCCAGGCGATCAGCCAGCTCGCCGCCACGCTCTTCAAGAAGGGCGCCGCCGAGCAGGTGATCGTGGCGGCGATGCCGAAAATTCGCGCGGCCATGCACCTCGATACGGTCTTCACCTTTGCCGATCGCGACTGCGTGCTGATCGCGCCGGATTTCCTCGCACGCACGCGCACCTTCACGTACCGGCCCAGCGATCAACCGGCGGGTGTGGAGCTGCGCCAGGAGAAGAAGTCCTTTGTCGAGGTGGTGAGCGCGGCGCTCCGCATCAAGAAAATGCGTGTGGTGGAAGCGGGCGGCAACGACTACCAGCGTGAACGCACACAATGGGACAGCGGCGCGAACCTCGTTTGCACCTCGCCCGGCGTGGTCTTCGCTTACGACCGCAACACCTATACGAACACGCTGCTGCGCAAGGCCGGCATCGAGGTCGTGACGATCGTGGGCGCGGAACTGGGGCGCGGGCGCGGCGGCGGCCATTGCATGACGTGCCCGATCATTCGCGACGCAGTGGACTTCTAGCGTCGCAGGGCGAGGAGATCGTTGCGGGCGCAAGCAGCGGCGGCATCTCCGCGCCGCAATGGTGCCGGATCGATGGGGCGTGGAAGTCGAGACTTTCAAAGCTTACGGGCATGCGGACTGCTGCGCAGTCCTGTGGGGTGCGCCATGCGCGCACCTCGCCCCCATCGCAACCATCTGATCCCCGATCATGGACGATTTCCTCAACCGCCTTTTCCATCTGCAACCCTCGCTGCTCGCCACGATGACACACGACGTGATGAATGTGATCGTCGCCGTTCTGATACTGGTGGTTGGGTGGTGGGTTTCCAATCGCGTGGCGCACATATTCGCGAGCATGCTCGCGCACTCGCACGCCGATCCCACGCTCGCACCGATGCTCGCAGGTATGGCGGCATGGACCGTGCGCGTCATTGCGCTCGTTGCCGCGCTCAGCGAGGTGGGCATCGCCACGGCTAGCGTGCTCGCCGCGCTGGGCGCCGCCGGTCTCGCCATCGGCCTCGCATTGCAAGGCACGCTGCAAAACATCGCTGCCGGCATCATGCTGCTGATGCTGCGCCCGTTTCGCGCGGGCGACGTGATCGAAGGCAGCGGCGCGGCGGCGGGCATCGTGTGCGAAGTGGGGCTGTTCACCACGCGCATCGAGCGCGGCGACGGCAACGTCGTCTTCGTGCCGAACAGCCAGATCTGGAGCAATCCCGTCATCAACTACAGCAGCGGCGGCACGCAGCGTATCGACGTCACGGTCGATCTCGCGCGGCGCGACCAGGTGGACGCCGCCATCGGCAAGCTCAAGGAGATGGTTTCCGCCGAACCGCGCGTGCAGAACGGCACGACGCTCGCGCCGACGGTCGCCGTGGACAGCTACCCGTCCAGCGGCGGCGCGCGCTTGCTGGTGCGCGCCTGGGTGCGCAACGCCGACGCGCAATACGCCGTCGACGACATCCGCGGACATGCGCGCGAAACACTCGCCACAGCGGGACTCGCCGTAACCGGCAACGCGCGCATGGCGGCCGACCATGCGGCGCTCACGCGCTCGTGAGCCGTTGTTCAAACGTAGCGTTAAAGCACATTGAGCATGGCGAGCGCGCTTTCCTGCAGATGCGGCAGAACGCGCTGAAGGGCCGCCTCGGGACTTTCCTCGCCCATCGGCATGTTGGTGCTGAGCGCGGCGACGACTTCGCCGCTGCGATTCCTGAGCGGCACGGCAATGCCGCGCACGCCCACCTGCAACTGCTGCTCGATGAGCGCATAGCCGTCCACGCGTGCGCGCCCGATTTTCTCGCGCAGGCGCGCGCCGCTCGTGATCGTATGCGGCGTGAAGGGCGACAGTTCGACCGTATCGAGCCACGCTGAAACTGCGCTTTGATCGGCCTCGTGCGCGAGCAGCACCACGCCCGGCGAGATGAGCGGCGCGGGCACGCGCGCGCCGAGTACGAAGCCAGTCGTCATGACGCGCGACACGCCATTGCGCGCGATCACGACGAGGTCCCAGCCGTCGAGCACGCTCACATAGGCCGACTCGTTGAGCGTCGCGCTCAGCTGCTGCAGATAGGGCTGCACGGTGCGCGGCAGACGCGCCGAATCGAAGTAAGACCAGCCTACCCGCAGCACGCGCGGCGTAAGGCCGTACAGCCGGCCGTCCGTGTACACATAGCCCAGCGATTCGAGCGTGAGCAGATAGCGGCGCGCGGCGGTGCGCGAGAGGCCGGTGCGCTCGGCCGCCTGGGTGGGCGTCATGCGCGCGTGCTCGCTGTCGAAGGCTTCGAGAATCGCGAGGCCTTTTTCGAGCCCGGCGATCCAGTCGCGCCGGTCCAGTGGCGGTTTTTTCATCGGCGCGCAAGGCCCTGTGCTGCACGGTGGCCAAAACAATGGAAAAAGCCGCAAGCGCGAAACGCCTGCGGCTTGCGTGCGAACGATCGGCTCCTGCTCACTCCGGCTTCATGCGCGCCGCCACGATCAGCGAGATCAGGCAGCCAATCGCGAGGTACGCGGCAACGAGGTGCCACGAACCGCCGCCGAAGCCCACCAGCGCCACGGCGATGAACGGGGTGAAGCCGCCGCCCACCACGCTCGCGAACTGGTAGCCCACGCCCGCGCCGCTGTAGCGGTACTCCGCGCCGAACAGCTCGGTGAAGAGCGGTTGCTGCACGCTCACGACCATGTCGTGGGCGATGTTCGCGAGCATCACGGAGAAGATCACGATCCAGATCGTGGCCCGCGCTTCGAGCGCGAGGAAGAACGGCACGGCGCTCAGGAGACCGATGAACGCGCCGATCAGATAGATGCGGCGCAGCCCGAGGCGATCGGCGAGCCACGCGAAGCAGGGGATCGTCACGCAGGAGAGCGCGCCGACGAACAGGCCGATGCCGAGAAAGAGATCGCGCGACATGCCGAGGTTGGTGGTCGAATAGCTCAGCGCGAAGGCGGTCACGATATACATCGTGAAGAGTTCGGCAAGGCGCAGCGCGATGATGTACAGGAAGGCCTTCGGGTGACGCGTGAGCGCTTCGAGCACCGGCATCTTGAGCTTGCGATGACCGTGCTCGACTTTCTCGACGAACTCGCGCGACTCGTCCATGCTCGAGCGCACCCAGAGGCCGACGAGCACCAGCACCACGCTGAAGAGGAACGGCAGACGCCAGCCCCACGAACGGAACGCCGCGTCGCCGAGCAGGTGGCTCAGGAGCGCCACGAGGCCGGTGGCGAGCACGAGGCCCACGCCATAGCCCACCTGCACGCCGCTGCTATAGAACGCCTTCTTGCCGCGCGGCGCGCTTTCCACGGCCATCAGCGCCGCGCCGCCCCATTCGCCGCCCACGGCGAAGCCTTGCAGCGCGCGCATCGTGACGAGCAGCACGGGCGCCCACCAGCCGATGGTCGCAAAGGTCGGCAACAGACCGATGGCCACGGTGGAAAGGCCCATCATCATGACGGTCAGAACGAGCATGCGTTTGCGGCCGAGCCGGTCGCCGAAGTGGCCGAACACGACGCCGCCGAGCGGCCGGAAGAGAAAGCCCACACCGAAGGTCGCGAACGCGGCGAGCGTGCCCATGGTCCTGCCGACCTGCGGGAAGAACGCCACGTTGAACACCAGCGCGGCGACGATGCCATAGAGCAGGAAGTCGTACCAGTCGACGACCGCGCCGACGAAGCTGCCGAGCGCCGCCTTGCGGGCCTGGCTGCGCGACGGTGCGAAAGGGGCGGCGTCGCCGGTGGTGTCGAGGCTTGGGGTCATCAGTTGTCTCCAGACTGTTGCGCATGTGCCATGCTGCTGCAGTATTCAGGATGCGCGCTAAACGTGAGACGCAGCATAGGGCGGCCCTCGCGGTCCGGCAATGCGTGGTGGCGCTGTTTTGCGCGATTATCGCCCAAGTGCGTGCGATTATCGAACGCTTTGCGGGTTTGCACCGAGATGGCGCGTGGACCGACCGCGCACGGCGGTCTTCGTCAAAATGAACGAAATGGTTAAAATCGGCCTGCCTCATATGCCAGATTCGCGGCCTCGAAGTCGCGACGGGGCGGCGAGGTGTCCGTTTCAGCGCTTGCGTCAGGAGCCCACTGCATGTCCAGCCCCTCTAATCCTCCGCCGCAGGCGGACAATCCGCTCGGCATGGCGGGACTCGAGTTCGTCGAGTTCGCCGCGCCCGAACCCGCCGATCTCGGCCGCCGTTTCGAGCAGTTCGGCTTCAAGGCGATCGCACGCCACGTGAGCAAGGCGGTCACGCTCTACCGCCAGGGCGAGATGAATTTCCTGCTGAACGCCGAGCCCGACTCGTTCGCCGCGCGTTACGCGCAGGAGTACGGCATGGGCGTCTGCGCGATCGGCGTGCGCGTCGACAATGCCAGGCGCGCCTTCGAGCACGCCATCTCGCTCGGCGCGTGGGCGTTCGAAGGCGAGCGTCTCGGTCCCGCGGAGCTGCACATTCCCGCGATCCAGGGTATCGGCGACTCGCACCTCTATTTCATCGACCGCTGGCGCGGCCGCGGCGGCCAGCGCGGCGGCGTGGGCGACATTTCGATCTTCGACATCGACTTCCGGCCCATCGACGTCGCCACGGCGCATACCGATCTCGATCACGGCGGCACCGGCCTCACGCGCGTCGACCATCTCACGCAAACGGTGGGGGCGGGGCGCATTGCCGAATGGCTCGACTTCTATCGCGACCTGCTGCATTTCCGCGAGATCCACGAAATCAACGCGAACTGGCACGTGTCCGAGGAGTCCCGCGTGATGGTTTCGCCCGATGGCGAACTGCGCATTCCTGTTTATGAGGAAGGCACGCGGCGCACGCAGCTATTGCACGACTATCTGCCCGAGCATCCCGGCGAAGGCGTGCAGCACATCGCGCTGGCGAGCAACGACATCCTCGCGAGCGTCGATGCGCTCAAGGCCAATGGCGTGGAGTTCGTCGAACCGCCGCCCGCTTACTACGACACCGTGGATGCGCGTTTGCCAGGCCACGGCGTGGATCTGGAAGCGCTGCGCAAGCGCCATGTGCTGATCGATGGCGAGATTGGCGAAGACGGCGTGCCGCGGCTCTTTTTCCAGACCTTTGCCAAACGCCATCCCGGCGAGATCTTTTTCGAAGTCGTGCAGCGCAGCGGCCACCACGGTTTCGGCGAGGGCAATCTCGACGTGCTCGCGCGGGCGCGCGAGGCGGCCGCGAAGCTGGGCCAGGCGCCCGGCTAAGTCCCGCCGTGCACGACGTCAGCGTTCCACGCGTGATTTCGCGGCTGCGCCCGTTGTCCTGCGCGTGCGCGCGGTAGCGAGCGCGGCGGCGCGCGGCGAGACCATCGTGCGGCAGCGATGGCGAATTTCCTTGCTGAACTCGGTGCACGCCTGGGTCATCAGGTCGGTGGCACCCCGTGTCATGTCGAGACTTTGCCGACCAGATGAAAACGCGACGAGGGATGCCAAAGCTCGACGGCGGTCGCCACGGCACTGCCGACCCACGTACGCCGCCACATCAGCAGGCAGGGCTCGCCAATATTCATCGCAAGATGGCGTCGTATATCCGCATCCGGTTTTTGCGCGTAGATCCGGAACTCCGCCCGTTGAACCGGCGCGAGCCGCATCATGTAGTGGTTCGGTGTTTCCCGTGTGAAGTCCTGTTCGAGATAACCCGGAAACACATGGGGGTTCACGTAGCGGTCCTCGTACAGAATCGCTTCGTCTTCCTCGTAGTGGACGATACGCGAATGGAACACGGAACCGCAGCCGAGCTCGAGCGCGGCCATCGCCTGATCGTTCGAGCTTGCTCCCAGCGTCAGCACTCGCGCGCTGTGCCGGTGGCCGCGCGCGGCGATTTCGTCGGCAATGTTGCGAACCTCGAGGACGGTCGATTCGACGTCGCGCGAGGCGACGAACGTTCCCGCGCCCTGAACGCGTCTGAGCACATGCTCGGCCGACAGTTCGCGCAGCGCGCGCGATACGGTCATTCGCGCGACGCCGAATTCCTTGACGAGCTCTGTCTCCGACGGAATGGCCTCACCGGGCTTCCAGGTCCCGTCCGTGATTCGATCGACCACGTAGCGCTTGATCTGCTCATACGCTGGAGCGGCCTTATGCGCTGTCGCGGACTGCGTCGAGTTGTCGATCAGCGAAGATGGCGCGTTCATACCTGACCTCGCTTCAGACGCCGACCGTGCCGGGAACCGCGCGGCTCGCCGGCGCCGCCGTACTGCGCGCGATTGGCGGCATATCCGGCGCCGGTTCCCGCGAGACGGTCCTGGCGTCGTCTCGTGCCGTGCCGGGAAGTGGCGGAGGGGCGCCGTCGGCAACGAGGCGAAACGCGAAAGTCATGTCGTCGGAAAGCGGGCGGTCGTCGCGATAGGTCGGCAGCGTGGCGCGCACGCTGGCGTAGATCGCGTCCGTATAGGGCGCGCGCGCCGCGTCGAGCGGCTGCAGATCGTAGGCTTGTGCCGCGGCGAGCAGTTCGATGCCGAGGATGCGGTTGCTGTTCTCGATGACCGCGAGCGCCTTCAGCGCGGCCGGCGTCGCATGGCACAAATGGTCTTCCTGCAGCCCCGATGTCACGCCGCCATCGAGACTCGCGGGAGCGGCTTCACGGCGGTTCTGCGCGACGAGCGACGCTGCCGTGTACTGCGCAATCATGAAGCCCGAACGCGTGCCGCATGCGTGCGCGAGGAAGGCCGGCAGGCCGCTCACGAGCGGGTTGACCAGACGGTCGAGGCGGCGTTCGGCCATCGCCGCGACCTGCGCAATCGCGGTTGCGAGGCTGTCCATGGCGAGTGCGATCGAGGCGCCGACCGCATGCGCCTGCGAGTACACCCGGGGCGACTCCGGCGTGCCCGCAACGATCGGATTGTCCGTCACCGAGGCAAGCTCGCGGTTCACGACTTCGGCCGTTGCCGCGAACGTGTCTCGCGCGGCGCCGTGCACGTGCGGTATCGTGCGGACGCTGAGCGGGTCCTGGGTGCGCCGCCCGAGCGAAATTTCGAGCAGCGCGCTACCGGCGAGCGCCGCGCGCAGACGCTCTCCCACGTGGGCGAGGCCCGGCGACACACGAAATGCAAGTGAACGGGTGTCGAACGCCGCGATCTGCCCGCCCAGATTCTCGAAGCTCATTGCGGCGACGACGTCCGCCCAGTCGAGCAAGCGCTCCGCGCGGTGAAGCGCGAGCGCAGCGAGCCCGGTCACGCACGGCGTGCCGTTCACGAGGCTCAATCCCTCCTTCGCTTGGAGCGACAGGGGCTGCAAGCCGAGCCGCTGCAGGGCCTGAGCGCCGCTCACGCGCTCGCCGTTCCAGCGCACGTGTCCCGCGCCAACGCAAACGAGCGCGATGTGCGCCATATGGCTCAGATAGCCGACGGAACCGAACGCGGGCACCTCCGGCAGGCAATTCGCCTCCAGCAGCGTGGCGAGACGCTCGACGACTTCGAGGCGCACACCCGAGTGTCCATGCGCGAAGTTGTTGATGGCCGCAGCCATGATCGCGCGCGTCTCGTCTGCCCCTAGCGGCTCGCCCACGCCCACTGCGTGGCTCATGAGGATGTTGTGCGACAGGTCGTGCTGTTCGTCTTGCGAGACGATCACATCGCACAGCGCGCCGACGCCCGTGTTCACGCCATACGCACGGATGCTGCGCGCGACGATCTGTTCGACGAGCACACGGGCGCTGCGAATGTTCGCCTGCGCATCGGCGCCGAGGATCAGCGGCTCGCCTGCGGCGACGCTAGCGATCGCGCGCCAGTCGAGCGGATTCTGGGTACGGGTGATGGCCATGGGAG
This sequence comes from Paraburkholderia sp. BR10882, assembly GCF_040948855.1. NCBI lineage: Bacteria > Pseudomonadati > Pseudomonadota > Betaproteobacteria > Burkholderiales > Burkholderiaceae > Paraburkholderia > Paraburkholderia sp. BR10882. The sequence continues at coordinate 112,649 of NZ_JBFPKP010000016.1, forward strand.
TGCGTGGTGCGGGTTTAGTGAGCGTTGCGATCCTGGTGGCTCGACACGAACTGGCGGAAGCGGTCCGACTTCAGTTCGCCGAATACCTCGTCTGGCGTGCCATCCGAATCCACCTGGCCCTGGTGCAGGAACATCACGCGATTCGAAACGTGGCGTGCGAAGCCCATCTCGTGCGTGACGACGAGCATCGTGCGGCCTTCGTCGGCGAGCGTGCGCATCACGCGCAGCACTTCGCCGACCAGCTCGGGGTCGAGCGCCGAGGTGGGCTCGTCGAACAGCATCACCTTCGGATGCATCGCGAGCGCGCGTGCAATCGCCACGCGCTGCTGCTGGCCGCCCGACAGGTGTGCGGGGTAGTGGCCGCGCTTGTCGGCAAGGCCGACCTTGGCGAGCAGCGCCTCGGCTTCTTCGACCGCCTCGGCGCGGCTGCGCTTGAGCACGCGCATGGGGCCTTCGATCAGGTTCTCCAGCACGGTCATGTGCGACCACAAGTTGAAGTTCTGAAACACCATGCCGAGTTGCGAGCGCACGCGGTCGACCTGACGGCGGTCGCCCGGTTGTAGCTTGCCGTCGCTGCGGCGCTTCATCTTGAGTTCCTCGCCTGCGAGCGCGACCGAGCCGTCGTCCGGCGTCTCCAGCAGATTCAGGCAGCGCAGGAACGTGCTCTTGCCCGAACCGCTCGCGCCGAGAATCGAAATGACGTCGCCCTCGTGCGCGTCGAGCGAAATGCCCTTGAGCACGTGATGGTCACCGAACGACTTGTGGATGTTGCGCACCGACAGCGCAATGGGTGCTGACGTATTCATCAATCTCTCCAGGTAGGGCGGCGGGTCACGACGCGGCACGCGTGGCTTCGAGCGGCGCGGCGGGTTTGCGCGGGGCGGGCGGCGCCGCGCGCAGGTGGCGCGACAGCCGTTGCTCGACGAAGCCGATCACGCGCACGACCACGAAGTTCAGGAACAGGTAGATCAGCGCGGCGCACGTAAATACCTCGGTGGTGCGATAGGTCTGCTGAATGATCTGCTGCGCGACCCCCGTCACTTCCCAAACGGTGACAAGGCTTGCCAGCGCCGTCGACTTGACGAGCAGCACGGCTTCGGTCGAATACGCGGGCAGGCACTGACGCAGCGCGATTGGGCCGATCACGCGGCGCAGCAGGGCGAAGCCGGAAAGACCGATCGAGTAGCCGGCTTCGATCTGCCCGACGGGCACCGCCATGAGGCCGCCGCGGATGATCTCGGCCGTGTATCCCGCCGTGCACAACGCGAGCGAGAGGACCGCGCAGACATAGGGTTCGCGCAACACGGGCCACAGAAAGCTTTCGCGAATCACGCCGAACTGCCCAAGGCCGTAATAGACGAGGAACATCTGGATCAGCAGCGGCGAGCCGCGAAATACGAGAATGTAGGCGCGCGCAAAACGGTTCGGCAGCCAGTGCGGCGAGACGCGCATCGTGACGATCACGAGCGAGAGCAAGCCGCCCAGCACGAGCGACGCGAAGAAAAGACCGAGCGTCGTGGGCACGGCGCCGATGAGCTGGCGCATCGTGTCGAGCAGGAACGCGAAATCGATATGCATGAGTGTGCGCTCCCCGATCAGTTGCGCGCGAAGTTGCGCTTGAACGAGCGGCCGACGACCGCTTCGGCGCGACCGAAGACACGGTTCGACACACCCGTCATGGCGAGATAGAGCAGACCGCCGACGACGAAGAAGAGGAAGTACTGGTGCGACGAGCCCGCTGCGATCTGGCTCGCCCGCAGCAACTCGGCGAGCCCGGTGACCGAAATCAGCGCGGAGTCCTTGAGGCTCAGTTGCCAGACGTTGCCGATGCCGGGCAGCGCGTAGCGCAGCACCTGCGGGATCAGAATCCGGCGAAACAGCGTGAGCGTCGGCATGCCTATCGCGCGAGCGGCTTCGAGTTCGCCGCGTGCAACGGCGAGCACGGCTGCGCGATAGACCTCGGCCTGATAAGCGCCCGAAATCATGCCGACCGCGAACGCGCCGACGGCGAAGGGCGGCACGCCGACGAATCCGTCGGCGCCGAACCACTGACCGACGGTGGTGACCAGGGAAGAGCCGCCGAAGTAGAACAGATAGATGACGAGCAATTCGGGCACGCCGCGAAAGACGGTCGTGTAGAAGTCGCCGAAAACGCGCAGCACGCGCAAGCGCGAGAGTTTTGCCGCGGCAATGAGCGCACCGAACACGGCGCCGATTGCCAATGCGGCAAGCGTGAGCACGACGGTCATCAACGCGCCGAGGAGCAGAACGCTGCCCCAGCCGTCCGGACCGAGGCCGAGTGTGTTGAATAGCGATAACAGAGACATGGCAGGGATCCAGGCGGGTCGGGAAGCGAAGGCGCGCGTCAGGCGCGGCGCGCGCCGCCAGGGTGCGATGCTTACGGCGTCACGTCGGTCTTGAACCACTTCAGTGCGAGCTTTTTCACGGTGCCGTCGGCGAGTGCCGCCGTGATCGCGCTGTCGAACTTCGCCTTCAGGTCGGCGTCCTGTTTGCGGAACGCGAGACCTTCGCCCGGTCCCCAGATCGGACCGGCAATCATCGTGCCGGCGATCACCACGGGCGACTTGTCGGCGTTGGCGGTGTAGTAGGTCACGTCGTCGAACGTGGCGTCGATGCGGCCGTTCGTGAGATCGAGATCACGTTCGGGCGCGGTCTTGTACACGCGCACTGACGCGACGTCCTTGAAGTTGGCGTTGATGAAGCCGGTGTACACCGTGCCCGACTGGATGCCGATCGTCTTGCCCTTCAGCGCCTTGCGCATCGACTCGATGGCGGGCGCGTTGCTGCGCGAGTCGGCGTCGAGCTTCAGAGGCGTCGTGTTCGGGCCGCCCTTGGGCAGGATCTTCGGATCGGAGACGGCGAAGGTTGCCGGGGTGGCCGCATAGGGCTTCGAGAATGCAATGATTTTCTCGCGATCAGGCGTGATCGAGATCGCATCCATCAGGACATCGAACTTGCCCGCCTGCAGGCCCGGAATCATGCCGTCCCAGTCCTGGGCGACGAGCTTGCACTGGATTTGTGCACGCGCGCACAGGTTTTCGACGAGTTCGGGTTCGAAGCCGCCAAGCTTGCCGCCCGGCAAGGTCAGGTTCCAGGGCGCATAGCTGCCGTCGAGCGCGATCGTCACGCTCTTCCATTCCTTCGCGCCGGCACTGCCGCTTCCAAGCAGCGTGACGCCGAGTGCTGCGCCAATCAGCGCTTTTGCCAGCCGTGTGTACTTCGCCTGCATGACCATGCTCCTGTGTCGGTGGGTACCGTGGACCCGTGGGGACATTCATTCGTTCGTGCGACTTGCATAGACAAGAATGGAGAGAAAAGAATTTGAGCGCAAGAGAATTTCATAAATCCCGACTCATGGAAAACCCTGTGAATGGGCGTGGACTTTCGATGAATTCGCGCTTGTGGCAAGTCGAGTCGTCGTTGCGACATGGGCTGTTGCGGTCATTGGAATACCTCCTTAATTGTCTAGTCATGTCGAGGGCGCTGCGATCGTTCGATGGCCGTTGCGCGTCACTGCGATTCCATCCGGTTATCAAGATGAAAATTTGTGACTTCTTTCAAAAGTGAGACCTGCCCGGGAGTTCGGCGGCTGCATGGTGCACAACCCCGGCTACGACTTCAACGACCAGGTGCTGCCGCTCGGCGCGGCGTGCTGGGTGCGGCTCGCGCAGCGGTTTCTCGTCGCGTGACGAGGCGCAAGTCGTTAGTCGTTCGAATCATCGGCGTGGGCGGCCAGCAGGTCGGGCGTCAGGCCCAGCCGCTCGCGTAGATCGGCCCAGCCGCGCGGCGTGATCTGCACCGCGCGCGACGCACGCGTACGCCGCATCCAGCCGCGTTCGCACAGCAGCGTGAGAAAGGCCACGCCGAGCGGCCCGGCCAGATGATGCTGGCGCTCGGTCCAGTCGAGGCATTGGCGCGCAATGCCGTGACGCCCCGGCTTGAGCGCGGCGACGTCGAGCCCGAGTTCGCCGAACCATGTCTGCCCCGCGGGCGTCACCGCGAAGCGTTTGTCCGCTTGCGCCGTGATGAGCCCCGCATCGGTGAGGCGCTCTGTGATCGCCACGCCGACCTGGCCCGCGAGATGGTCGTAGCAGCAGCGCGCGAAACGCAGGTCCCGCGCCTCGCGACTAAGCGGCTTGCGGCGCACCGGCGCGCGCGCGCCGACCGCCGCGAGGTTTTCGAGCAAGGTGGCGACCTGGGCGTCCGCGAGCCGGTAGTAGCGGTGGCGGCCTTCCTTTTCCACGGCCAGCAGCCCGCCGTCGAGCAGTTTCGCCAGATGGCTGCTCGCCGTTTGCGCGGTCACGCCGGCCGCGTAAGCCAGTTCGCCGGCGGGCAGCGCGCGGCCATCGGCGAGCGCCATCAGCATCGCGGCGCGCGCGGGGTCGGCGATCAGGAAGGCCGTGGCCGACACCCTCGGGTGCGTGTTCGTGCCATTCATGCGTTTCTCCAAAGCATACGCATAGCGTAACGCGCGAGCAGGATCGCATGTTTCGATACGCATCGAAGCATCGCCACTGCCGCGCGTCCGATACTGGGCTCGTGACCGGCGCCCAACGCGCGCCGGCGTAGCGGGAGAGCCTATGCAAATGCAGGAGACGCACCGGACTCAAGAGACGTACAGCCGGGAACAGCAACGCCGGGTGCTCTGGGCCACGAGCATCAGTTATGTCGTGGTGATCCTCGACACCTCGATCGTCAATGTCGCGCTCGAGCGCATCGGTGCGAGCCTTGCGGGCGGCGTGGCCGGCCTGCAATGGGTCGTGAACGCCTATACGCTCGCGTTCGCGAGCCTGCTGCTTTCGGGCGGCACGCTCGGCGACCGGCTCGGCGCGCGCCAGGTCTACACGGCCGGGCTCGCGGTCTTCACGGCGGCTTCGGCGTGGTGCGGCGCCGCGCCGAGCCTCGCGCTGCTCACGCTCGGACGCGTGCTGCAGGGCATGGGGGCGGCACTGCTCGTGCCTGCATCGATGGCGCTCATCAACGGCGCATGCACCAACGCGCGCGAGCGTGCCGCCGCCTTCGGGGTGTGGGCCGGGCTGGGCGGCGTCGCGATGGCGGCGGGTCCGTTGCTGGGCGGCGTGCTGATCGGGTTCGTCGGCTGGCGCAGCATCTTTCTGCTCAACGTGCCGGTGTGCCTCGCGGGCATCGTCATGGCCGCGCGCGTGGCGCCGCAGCCGCGTCCGGGCGCGCCGCGCCGGCTCGATCTCGCGGGCCAGGCGGCGGCCATCGCGGCACTGGCGCTGCTCAATGCCGCCATCATCGAGGCGCCTGCGCACGGCTTGCGTGCCCCGGTCGTTGCGGGCGGTCTCGTGCTGGCGTGCGGAGCGGCGATCGCCTTCGTCGTGCTCGAAAAGCACCGCGCGCAGCCGATGCTGCCGCTCGGCTTCTTCCGCGAGAGCGTGTTCAGCGCGGCCGTGCTGCTCTCGATGATTTCGGCGTTCACGTTTTACGGTCTGCTATTCGGACTCAGTTTGTATCTCCAGCAGGAGCGCGGCTACGCGCCGTTGCGCGCGGGCCTCGCCTTCCTGCCGCTCACCGTGGTGGTGCCGCTCGGCAGTCTGCTGTCGCGGCGCGCCGTGGCGTGGCTCGGGCCGCGCGCGCTCGTCGCGCTCGCCTGCCTGCTCGCGGCGGCGGGCTATCTCGGCGCGGCGGCGTGCGGCACGACGGCGCGCTACGACTTGCTGGCCTTGCCGCTGCCGGCCATCGGTTTCGCCGCGAGCCTGATCACGCCCGCGGCCACGGCGGCGCTCATGGCGACGGTCGATCAGGGCCGCGCGGGCATCGCCGCTGGCGTACTCAACGCCGCCCGGCAGACCGGTGCGGCGCTCGGCGTGGCCGTGGCGGGCGCCATGATCGCGGGGCGCGCGTCGATCGGCGCGGGCATGCGCGTGAATCTGCTGATCGCCGCCGTGCTTTCGGCAGGCGCGGCGTGGGTGTGGTGGCGTGCGTGGTCGCACCAGGCGGCGCACGGCGCCCGGTCGCATGGCGCGAAGAAGGCGCGTGGCGGGTAGCCTTGCGCCTGACGCCTCACCCGCGCGCCCTGGATCATCCGCTGCGGATTCTGGGATAAAGTGCCGTTGCATGCATCGCGCATTCGCGCGGACCGTGCGCCATAGGAGGAGTTTGTCATGGCCGAATACGGGCAACATCCCTCATCCGTGCTGGCGCTCAAGAGCGTCCACGACTTCGACACGACGATCGCGCGCCTGAAGACCGCGCTGGCCAAGGCGGGTGCGGATATCTTCGCCGACGTCGACCAGCGCGAAGCCGCCGAGACCGCCGGGCTCAGCCTGCGCCGCACGCGCCTCATCCTGTTCGGCAATCCGAAGGCGGGTACGCCCGTCATGGCGGCCAACCCGCACGCGGCGGTGGAGTTGCCGCTGCGCATGGTGATCTGGGAAGACAACGAGGGGCACACGCGGCTCGACTATCGCGACGTCTCGCAGACGCTCGGCCCGCTCTACGGCATCGACGCCGAAGTGCTCGTGCCGCTGCAGCGCGTGGTGGGGCTGCTGCAGACCGCCGTGCAATAAGCGGCAAACGAACTGCGCGCCTCACGCCAGTCCCTTGGGCCGGCGCCTGCGCCCCCATCTTCGGCAGGCGCTTAAAAAATTGACAGCCGCGGCGCGCTTCGCTTAACGTAGGTGCCTTGCGACTTCGCCCGGCAAGCGGGCGAACGCGTAGCCCGCCGCTGCCTCGATCCGCCGATGACCTCCCGCGCAGAAGACCCCGACGATCCGCCACGCGATCGCGCCGGGGCGTCCGACTTGACTCCCGCTTCCCCACTCACGGCATCGCCTGCGGCTGCCGCCACGCAGCGACTCCCCCGAAACCCGCACGATGCCGATGTCGAGCAACACTGGCGGCGCAATCTCGCGGTCTGCGTGGTGGGCTCGTTCACGACGCTCGTCGCCATGACGCTGATGCTGCCGTTCCTGCCGCTCTACGTGGAGGAACTGGGCGTGCACGGCCACGCGTCGATCGTGCAGTGGTCGGGCATCGCGTACAGCGCGACGTTCTTCACGGCCGCGCTAGTCGCTCCCCTGTGGGGACGCCTCGGCGACCGCTACGGCCGCAAGCCCATGCTCGTGCGCGCGAGCCTCGGCATGGCGGTCACGATGTCGCTCATCGGCATGTCGCGCAATATCTGGCAGCTCGTGGCGCTGCGTTTGCTCGCGGGTTTCGCCGGCGGCTATTCGTCGGGTTCGACCATCCTCGTCGCCACGCAAACGCCGCGTCACCGTTCGGCGTGGGCGCTCGGCGTGCTGTCGTCGGGCGTCATGGCCGGCAATCTGATCGGGCCGCTCGTGGGCGGCACGCTGCCGCCGCTCATCGGCCTGCGCGCCACGTTCTGGGTGGCCGGCGCAACGATCTTCGCGGCCTTCATCGCGACCTGCGTGTTCGTGAAGGAAGCGCCGCGCCCCGCGCGCGTAGCGCATGCGGCGCAGAAGGGCGGCTGGTCGGCGCTGCCCGACAAGCGCCCGATCGTCGCCATGCTCGTGACCGGCATGCTGCTGATGCTCGCCAACATGTCGATCGAACCCATCATCACCGTGTATGTGGCGACGCTCGTGCACGACCCCGCGCGCGTGACGTTCGTCGCGGGCCTCGCGATGTCGGCGGCGGCGCTCGGCAGCATCGTCGCGGCTTCGCGACTCGGGCGCGTGGCGGACCGTGTGGGGCACGCGAAAGTGATCGTCGCGGCCTTGGCGGCCTCGGCATTGCTGCTCGTGCCGCAGGCGTTCGTCACGGCGGGCTGGCAACTCGTCGTGCTGCGCTTTCTCATGGGCGTGTCGCTCGCGGCGCTGCTGCCGTGCATCGCGACCGTCATTCGCCACAACGCGCCGGACCATGCCGCGGGCAGCGTGCTCGGCTATTCGGTGTCGGCGCAATTTGCGGGGCAGGTGCTCGGGCCGCTGATCGGCGGCTTCGTCGGCGGGCATCTGGGCATGCGCGCCGTGTTCCTCGGCACGAGCCTGCTGATGCTGGCGGGCGCGCTCTTTACGTGGCGCGCGGTGGGTTTCGCCCGGCGCGCGTAACGCGGCGGCGATGCCGCGCGCAGGCATTCGAAGTGTGAGAGGCGAGGGCGGCGGATCTTGCGCGCCGCCGCCTCGGGTTCATCGGCGCTCGTTCAGCGGGCGCGCTTCAGTGACCAAAAAACACGTCGCAGTCGGGACGCGGCCAGCACATCTTGCCCGTGCGATGGCCCGAGGCGCTATGCGTATCGGGCGTGCCGCCATACGACATGTCGGTGCTGGCCTGTGCCGAAGCATCGGCGTCGTCGGTCATCGTCTGATGCGCGCGTTCCTGCGAAACGGGTTCGTCCTTCGCGCGCGCCGTGCCGGGCGCAGCGGCCGCCACGGCCGCCACGCATGTGGCGATCAATGCCAGGCGTAATGTCATATCAACCTCCTTTCTCGAGTTCGTGAGTGCGCCTTCGCGGCAATGACGACGTCACTGCGGGATAACGGCGGAATGAATCCGCGGCGAAGGTGCGCGCGAGCGAGAGGCAAAGCCTGAAGCCGCACACTCATCTGGAAAGTCGGGATGCCTGCGCGCAGCGCACGGCTGCCGAACGTCTTAGCTCACTGCTCACGAAAGAAGCGCGCCCACGCATTCGGGGGCGGCACAGCGCGGCGCGGCGCAAGAAGAAGGGGCGCGCGGGCGCAGAGAACATCCGCACTGTGCTTTCAGTTATAGCTCGCGCCGCACGGAGTGCAATCGGCTCAATCCCGGCCCCGCGCGCGGAGCGAATCCAGGGCCGAATCCAGAACCCCGCACACACCGCCCCTCCGGCGATTCTTTCGGTTCTGAAAATAACTGAAAGTATTCGGAAATTAAACGGTCGCCGTGTAGTCATCTTGCGATGCTGTAATGCGCTCGCTCTGATGTGAGAGGCGCATTGGCGCCCGTTCGCAGGATGGATGGGCGCCGCCTGTACGGCGCGGCGCCAGGGCGCACTGATGCGCGCCGCGTCTGAGGGACTCTACGCTGGGCACGCAGTTGAACTCCGCGGCGTTCGGCCTTTCCTTTTCGTGGTATTTCGCAAAGCTAGATCGAATCATGTCCGAGCTTTCCACTTCGCCGACACCGTCTTCACCCAAACCGCGCAGCGCGGCGAGCCCCACGCGGGTCGTCCTGCGCGCCGCCGCTGCCGTGATCGCGGTCGGCGCACTGGGTTTCTGCGCCTACGCCGTGGCGTTTCCGGCCAACGTGCCCGATGCCGTGGGCGAGGTCGTCGAGAACCTGACGGGCGCGAATCCGCACCCGGTGGTGCTGCAGCGCCCGCCAGTCGCACCGCTTTCGGCGATGGCGCAGCTCGGCAAGCAGCTCTTTTTCGATCCGGCGCTCTCGGGCTCCGGTCAGCAGTCCTGTGCTTCGTGCCATAGCCCCGACCGTTCGTACGGTCCTCCCAATGGGCACGACGTGCAGATGGGCGGCCTCGCGATGAACCAGCAGGGTTATCGCCCGCCGCCTTCGCTCATGTATCTGTACCGCCAACCGAACTTCAGCATCGGTCCGGACCAGGGTGAAGCCGATGACGCGCCGACGGTCGTCCAGCAGGCCAGCGCCGCCGCCGACGTCGTGAAGTCGCAGAAGGTGGCGGGCGGCGCATCGACCTCCTTGGAGATGGTGCCGCAGGGCGGCCTGTTCTGGGACGGCCGCGCCGACACGCTGCAGCAGCAGGCGTATGGCCCGCTGCTCAATCCTGTGGAAATGGCGGACACGAGCATCGAACAGGTGGCGACGAAGCTCGAGAAGGCGCCGTACGCGAAGCACTTCACGGAACTGTTCGGCGACCGGATCTTCAGCGACCCGAAGCTGGCCGTGGCGGAGGCGATGTTCGCAATCTCGCGCTACCAGGTCGAAGATCAGTCGTTCCACCCGTATAACAGCAAATACGATCGCTGGCTCGAAGGCCACGCGCGCCTCTCGCAAGCGGAGCTGCGCGGCCTGCGTCTCTTCAACGACCCGAACAAGGCGAACTGCGCGGGCTGCCACCTCTCGAAGCCCGGCAAGGACGGCCTGCCGCCCATGTTCACGGACTACCAGTACGAGGCGCTGGGTGTGCCGCGCAACAACAAGCTCGCGCAGAACAAGGACCCGCACTTCTTCGATCTGGGCGTGTGCGGCCCGTTCCGCTCGGACTTCAAGGACCAGACGCAGTACTGCGGCATGTTCCTCACGCCGACACTTCGCAATTCGGCCACGCGCACGGTGTTTTTCCATAACGGCGCGTACCACAACCTCGACGACGTGATGGCGTTCTACAATGATCGCAATACGGACCCGGGCAAGTTCTATCCGCACGGCCCCGACGGCAAGATCGACAAGTACGACGATATTCCGCCGCAGTTCCGGAAGAACGTGGACGTGACCGATGCGCCGTTCGACCGCAAGTTCGGCGACAAGCCCGCGATGACGCCAGGCGACATTCAGGACATCATCGCGTTCCTCAAGACGCTCAACGACGATCCGGTGCCATCGAAGCAATGAGCGGGGCGGGGCAACCCGTCCTCGCAAACTAAAAGGGGCGTGTCCGGCATTTGCCAGGACACGCCCCTTTCTTTGTTGCGGATGCCGCACTAGCCCTTACTTGTCCCCATGGGCAAGATGAATCGTGACGATCACGGAGGCGTCGTCGAGCGCTTCCAGCGCATGCGTTTCGCCGCCGCCGAGCAGCAGCATGTCGCCGGCGTGCATGGTGCGCGGGTCGCCGTTCACGAAGAAGCGGATCACGCCTTCCACGCACTGCACCGTGATCTCGCCGGGCACGCTGTGCTCGGGCAGACGCTTGCCAGCGGGCAGCACGATGCGCATGACTTCGAGTTGCTGCGCGCGGATCAGGGTGGTCGACTTCGCATTCTTGAGCGCGCCGCCTAGCGGTCGCACGTCGAAGACCTCACCCGGCGCGGCATGGGGGATGGCCATGACAGCCTCTCAAACGAGCTTCGCGTTGAGCGTGATCTTCGCGTTGTTGGCGAAGAGCTTCGACACCGGGCAGTTCTCCTTGGCGCCCTTCGAAAGCTCGTCGAACTTCGCTTGATCGATGCCGGGAATCTTTGCCGTCATGTCGAGCTGGCAGCTCGTGATGGCGAAGCCTTCGCCCACCTTGTCGAGCGTAACGGTCGATTTCGTCTCGATGCTCTCGGCCGTGAAGCCCGCCTGGGTGAGAAAGAGCGAGAACGCCATGGTGAAGCAGCCCGCGTGCGCCGCGCCGATCAACTCCTCGGGGTTGGTGCCGGGACCGCCTTCGAAGCGCGAGGCGAAACCATAAGGCGCTTCCTTGAGCACGCCGGTTTGCGTCGAGATCGTGCCCTGTCCGTCCTTGATGCCGCCGTGCCATTTTGCCGATGCCGTCTTTTGCATGATGTCGCTCCGCGAGGTTGGGTGAAGGACGTGCAGGGCGCGCAATTTGCGTACCGCCGCAAGTCCTGCAGGGTTGGGTTCAGGGTTGCTTCGGCTGCCATTCGCCCGCGTACCACGCGGCGGCCGCGTCGATTTCCTCGGGCGTCATGTTGCGCGCGATGTTGCGCATCTGTTCGGAGATGTCGTTATGGCGCGTACCGTTCGCGAACGCGAGCAACTGCGCCTTCGTGTACGCGGCCGGGAGGCCGTCGAGCCACGGGCTGCCGATCTTGCTGTCCACGCCGCCATGGCAGGACGCGCATGCGGGAATATTGCGCAGTGGTGCGCCGTGCGCCACGATGGCGGGCGCGCCGCCATGCAGGTGTGCGATCGGCTGCAGCGAGGCGTAGTAGGCGGAGAGGTCGCGCATGTCCTGGTCGGACAGATCGCGCGCCATGGGCGACATCACCGCGTTCTGGCGGGCGCCCGTCTGGAAGTCGTGCAGCTCCTTGAAGACCACGATGGCGAACTGGCCCGCCAGATTCGGCGAATTGGCCATGCTGATGCCGCGCGGGCCATGGCACATCGTGCAGCGCAGGGCGAGCGTCGCGCCGCGGCCAACCGAGAGCGTCGTCGCGCCATCGAGCATGTGCGGCGTGAGTTCGACCTGGCTCAGCTGGTAGCCCGGCGGCACCGCCGATCCGACCGGGTGCCAGTCGCGCGGCACGCCGGCCGCGCTGCAGATCGCCGTCCAGATGCCCTGAAAATAGGGGTCGCTCTTGGCGGAAGGCAGCCAGATGAAGCCGATCAGCACGGAGACGACGAACAAGACGATCGCCGTGCCCACGCCCGCGCGAAACCACACATTGCGAAACGAGAACAGGCGTTCGTCGCTCATCGCTGTGCTCCAATCGGGATCGCGGGCACGGCCGATTCGGGCGTTGCCAGCAGTTGCGCGATCGGGTAGCCATAGTTGGTGATCGTGAGGGCGACCATCAGCACGACCCACAGCCCGAAGCTATTGAGCGCCACCGGCAGCGTGGCCGACTCGTGCACCGGCTTGCTGAAGCGATATTCCTCGGGCGCGGCGGCCTCGCTGCGATGCCCCTGCAGCAGCACGAGGAAGAACAGCACCGCCGAGGTCACGAGGATCAGGCCGCCAATGGCCGAGAGCACCACGAGCGCGCCCTGGCCCGCGAGCGCCGGGTCGCTGTAGTCGTAATAGGCCATGCGCCGCGGCATGCCCATGAGGCCGACCAGGTGCCACGGGAAGGTCGTCACGATCATGCCGATGAACCACAGCCACAGCTGCCAGCGCATGAGGCGCCAGTTGTTGAGCGCGCGGCCCGTGATCTGCGGCCACAGGTCGTAGGCGATGGCGAAATACATGATGACGATCGCGCCGCCATAGATCAGGTGAAAGTGGCCCGTGATCCACTGCGTGTTGTGTACGGGCTGGTCGAGCTGGTAGCTCATGTTGATGAGGCCGCCCGCGCCGCCAAACCCGAGCATGACGAACGAGAACGCCACGGCCAGCATTTGCGGGTTCTGCCACGGCAGCTTCGCGATCCAGCCGAACGGCCCCTTGCCGCCGCGCAGCCGCCCGGCGATTTCGACCGACGCGCAGATCGTGAACACGGTGAGAAGCGTGGGCACCGAGACGAGCGCCGTGAACACCGACTGCACGAACTTGAAGCCCGAGCCCACCTGCGGATCGGTGAACAGGTGGTGAATCCCGATCGGCATGGCCACCACGAGAAACAGGATGAACGAGATGCGCGCCATCACATCGCTGTAGAGCCGGCCGCCGATCGCGCGCGGGACGATCGTGTAGTAGGCGATATAGGCGGGCACGAGCCAGAAGTAGACGATGGCGTGCAGGGTCCAGGAGAAGAACACGCGCGCGAGGCCCGCGTCGATCGTATTGCGCCAGCCGAAGGCCACGGGCAGGATCTGGAACAGCACTTCGATGGCTGCGCCCACCGCGGTCCAGCCCCACAGATACGCGCCCGCTGTGGTCGCGAACATGGCGAGCGGCAGCGGTTTGCCGGGATTCTCGCGTTTCCATTTCGCGGTGTTGATGCCCATCAGCGCGACCCAGACCCACGAACCCACCACGACGAGCACGACGCCCAGGTAATAGAACACGTTGCCGATCATCGGCGGGTAGAACGTGTAGAGCACGGAGGCGAGGCCGAGCGCCACGGGCACCGAGGCCGTGACGGCGCCGAGCGCGAGCAGGATGAAGCCAAGCCAGGCCCACTTCACGCCCACGAGCGGGCGCTTGAGCGCCAGTTCGCTGACCGCGTAGCCGAAGCCCATCGCGATGAGCGTGGGAAACACGTAACCCATCACGGTGCCGTGCTCCGTTACCGAGCGGTAGTACAGCTCGGGGTCGTTGAGCCACGGATGCAGCGGGCTGCGCACGAACATCTGCCACGCGCCGAGCAGCAGCGCCACGCCGAAGACGATGAACGCGAGCCAGAAGTGGGCGAGTACGAGTCGCTTGTTATTTAACACAGCTGAGTCTCCGCGCGGAATTGCCTGCCTGATTCGCCATCTGCATGAAGGCATCGCGGTCGATGACCTTCACGTGGGCCCACATGCCCTGGTGGCCCGTGCCGCAGTATTCGTGGCACGGCATGAGGTGGTCAGAGGGTTTGTCGAAAGTCGTGCGGAACGTCGAGATGTAGCCCGGCTCGACCATCGAGTTCAGGTTGGTATCCGTGACGAGGAAGCCGTGCACGACATCGGCGCTCGTCGCGCGGAACGTAATGGGCGTGTTCGCCGGGACGAGAATGCACTGCGGCGTGAACGAATATTGCTGCGCGAGAATGCGCACCGTCACGGAGCCGTCGGTTTCCACGGCGCTGCCGAGGTTCGATTCGACGAATTCGCCGGACACGTGCAGCGTTTGCGGATTGACGAGCTCCACGCGCGAGGGCGGCATCATGGCCCAGTGCAGGCCCGTGAATACCACCATGGCCACGAGCAGGCAGACGAACGCCACCATGAGCGTCGCCCAGCGGCGCTCGACGCGCGCGGCGACTTCGGCACTGGCATGGTTATCGAGCGGATTCGACATGAGGCCGGCCTTTTCTTGTCTGTCTGATCTATTGGATGACGCCGCGCGGCAGGAACACGACGAAGTAAAAGATGAACCAGAGCGCGGCGACGATCGCCGTGGCGATGCCCGCTACCGCGAGCGCGCCGCCCGGGCCGCTGGCTACGATCTCGTCGACCTGTTCGTGTTGCGGGCGCTCGCCCGGTTGTTCGGGTACGGGAGTTTCGATCATCGCAGCCTCAGAAAAGCGGCGCGGAACGCAGCGCGTTCACTTCGTGTTCGGAAACCGGCGTGCCGTGATTGCCCCACGCCGTGCGGATATAGGTGACCACGGCCGCCACTTCTTCATCGGAGAGCGACTGCGCGAACGGCGGCATGCCGTAGGGCATCGGGTTCTTGCGCGTGCCCGGCGCGTAGCCGCCGTTGAGCACCATGCGGATGGGGTTCACGGCCGAGTTCATCTGGATCGACTGGTTGTCGGCGAGCGGCGGGAAATGCGGCGGCTTGCCCTGGCCTTCGGTGGCGTGGCAGACCGCGCACTGCGACTCGTAGATCTTCCTGCCGAGCGGCACGAGGCGCTGGGCTTCCTCCGTCACGAACGTGCTCTTGGGCGACTTGTCGACTTCGTTGTTGCGGCCCGGCAACGACTTCAAATACACGGCCACGGCGCGCACGTCGTCTTCGGTGAGGTACTGGAAGCTGTCGTAGACCACTTCGGCCATCGGGCCGTACACGGCGCCGCGCTTCGACACGCCCGCGTGCAGCAGATCGACGATGTCCTCGATGCTCCAGTCGCCAAGCCCCGCCTCCTTGTTCGAGGTGAGCGAAGGCGCGTACCAGTTCTGCACCGGAATCAGACCGCCCTCGAATGCCTTCGAGGGCGAGTTGCCGCCCAGCGCGTTGATGGCCGTATGGCACATCGTGCAGTGGCCGAGACCTTCCACGAGATAGGCGCCGCGATTCCATTCGGCAGACTGGGTCGGGTCGGGCTTGAACTCGCCCTGGCGGAAGAACAGCGTGCGCCAGCCGAGCAGCAGCGCGCGCTTGTTATACGGGAAGCGCAGGTCGTGCGGGCGGTTTTCCTTGTGCACGGGCTGCGTGGAAAGCAGGTACGCGAATATCGCGTCCGAGTCCGCGCGCGTGACCTTGGTGTACGACGCGAACGGCATGGCCGGATAGAGCAGCGTGCCGTCGCGCGACTTGCCCTCGTGCAGCATGCGGTAGAACTCGTCGGCGGTCCACGAGCCGATGCCGAAGGTCTTGTCCGACGAGATGTTCGGCGTGTAGAGCGTGCCGAACGGCGTTTCCATCGGGCGCCCGCCGCCGAACATCTGCTCGGAAGGCACCGTGTGGCACGCAATGCAGTCGCCGGCGCGCGCGAGGTATTCGCCGCGCGCGATCAGTTCGGCGTTGCTCGGGACCGGCTTCGCGTTGGCCGTCGCTGCCGCTGCGGCGGCTCTCGCCGCGTCCGCTGCGTTCGCGCTGGGCGCGGCCGTTTGCGCGAGCGCGACCGCGGCGCCCATGCAGAGCGTGGCGGCCGCGAGCGAGAGGCGCGTCGCGAGTGGCCTGGGCGATGACGGGAGAAGGGATCGAAGTCTGCGCACGTCGAGGCCCCGGCTAGTTATGGACGCTACCGCACGCGAGCGGCAGCGGCGAGGCCGCCGCCGGCGTCGTATCGGCGGGCGCGGGTTGCGACGAGAGCCAGGCCGCGATCGCGGTGATGTCGCGGTCGGCGAGACGGGTGGCGATGTCGTGCATGCAGTCGGGCGCGGCAGCCCGGCGCGTACCGTAGCGGAACGCGCCGAGCTGCGCGCTGATGTAGTTCGCATGCAGGCCCACGAGGCCCGGAATGGCCGGCTGCATGCCAGTGAGCGAGGCGCCGTGGCAGCCTGCGCAGGCGGGCACATTGCGCTTGCTGTCGCCGTTCATGACGAGCGTTTTACCGAGGGCGAGCGTGGCCGCGTCGACCGTGGGTTTGGCGGGCGGCGGATAGGGCGGGTGCTGCTGCGAGAAGAATTCCGCGATCTGCTTGAGGTAGGCGTCGGGCAGATATGCCAGCAGATAGTTCATGGGCGGGTAGCTGCGGCCGCCGTCGCGGAAGGCGACGAGCTGGTTGAACAGATACCCCGCTGGCTTGCCCGCGAGACGCGGGAAGTAGTCGTTGTCGGTGCCTTCGCCGTGTGCGCCGTGACAGGCCGCGCAACCCATCACGCGGGCTTGCATCGTGTCAGGCGCGGGCTCGGCGGGCGGCGCCGCGAGGAGCGGCGCCCACGGCAGCGCGAGCGCAAGGATGATCAGGACGATGCGGGTTCTCAATGATTCCCTCGTTGCGGATGGTAACGACACAAACGCGTTGCGATTCGATATCAGTTGAGGCGTCGTCCGTGGGGGATTTTCATTGTGCAAGACGGCCGGGCGCGCACCTTTTCGAGGAGATTATCGGAGAACGCCGACTTGTGCAGCCAGGATGTGCAAATAAATCTGCCGGATTATTGCATCGGCATATGTTTGCTAACACAACGACAGGCGCGTCTTGCTACAGATTATCGTGGCGCGAATTGCATCGGAATGCGAAATAAAATGAGGATCGTTTGAGGAGCGATCTCGTGTGGTCTTCGGGCCTGCGCGGGTGGAGTCCATTGTGTGGTCGTAGGATGTCCTCAGTCGCATATATGCGCGCTTTTCCAGCGGTTGTCCGACAACGTATAATGGAATGACATGACTGACGCACGCATATCGAGCCAAGGAGATCCACATGGCGGAGTCGCTTGCCACGCCCATCGCCGCGCGTAGCCGCAATCTCGCCGAGCAGGTCGTCGACTTCATCAGCGAGCAGATCGCCACGCGCGCACTCAAGCCCGGCGACAAATTGCCCACCGAAAGCAACCTCATGACGCAACTGGGCGTGAGCCGCACGGTGGTGCGCGAGGCGATCTCGCGTCTGCAGGCCATGTCGGTGATCGAAACGCGTCACGGCATTGGCAGCTTCGTGCTGGAGCCGCGCCGCGAGCCGCTCGATCTCGACGTCGTCCCGGCCAGCACGCTGGACGACGTGCTTTCCGTGCTCGAACTGCGCATCAGTCTCGAAACGGAGGCCGCGGGCCTTGCCGCCCAGCGTGCGAGCGAGCGCGACCTGGCCGGCATGCGCGGCGCGCTCGACACGCTCGACGTCGTCATCCGCACGGGCGGCGACAGCTCGGGCGCCGACCTCGAATTCCACATCTCGGTGGCGCGCGCGACGGGCAACCGCTATTTCGTCGACATCCTCACGCAGATGGGCGCGGCGTTGATCCCGCGCCGTCGCGTCGATTCGGCCGGCATCGCGCATCGCGATCCGCAGGCTTACGCCGAGCTGGTGAACCGCGAGCACGAGAGCATTTTCGACGCCATCGCCCGTCACGATCCCGAAGGCGCACGCGCGGCCATGCGCATGCATCTGTCGAGCAGCCGCGAGCGGCTGCGCCGCGCGGCGGCGGAGTCGGGTGAAAAGGCATAGCGCGAGCGTGCATGGAAAAGCAGCGGCCGTTGGCCGCTGTTTTCATTGGCGATGGGCGTAGGTGATACCGAGCTAAGTCAGCCTCGCACCATCTCGCCATTCTTGCGCCGCCAGAGGTCGAGCGGATTGGCGTCCATCAGCGCCTGCGGCAGCAACTCGGCCGGGAAGTCCTGATAGCACACGGGCCGCAGGAAACGCTCCATCGCGCTCGTGCCCACCGAGGTCGCGCGGCTGTCGGACGTGGCCGGGAACGGGCCGCCGTGCACCATCGCATGCGTGACTTCCACGCCGGTCGGGAAGCCGTTCACGAGCAGTCGGCCGGCCTTGCGTTCGAGGATCGGCACGAGACGCATCGCGGCGGGCACGTCGGTGCGGTCCATCTGGATCGTCGCGGTGAGCTGGCCCGCGAAGTGTTCGGCCACGGCGAGCAGTTCGGCTTCGTCCTTGCAGCGCACGAGCGTCGAGGCCGGCCCGAACACTTCGTCTTCGAGGGCGGGTTGCGCAAGGAAGGTTTGCGCGTCGGTCACGAAGAGGGCGGCGAACGCCTGGTTCGGGCCGCTCGCGCTCTGGCCTTGCGCGAGGGCGCTCACGCCCTGGGTTTCGGCGAGGCGCCGCGCGCCTTCTTCATACGCCGCATGGATGCCCGCCGTGAGCATGGTCTGCGCGGGCTTGATGCCCAGCGCCTGCGCGGCGGCCTGCGCGAACTGGTCGAGCGCCGGTCCCTCGATGCCGATCGCCAGGCCCGGATTCGTGCAGAACTGACCCGCGCCGAGCACGAGCGAATCGACGAAGCCCTGCGCGATGGCCGCGCCGCGCGCCGCGAGTGCCTCGGGCAGAAGGAACACGGGATTGATGCTGCTCATTTCCGCGTAGACGGGAATCGGCTCGGGCCGGTTCGCGGCGATGCGCATGAGCGCCGTGCCGCCCGCGCGCGAGCCGGTGAAGCCAACGGCCTTGATGGCCGGATGCGCGACGAGCGCCTCGCCCACGGTGCGCCCCGCGCCGACGATGAGTGAGAACACACCCTCGGGCAGCCCCATCTCCTGGACGGCCTGCTGGATCACGCGGCCCACCATCTCTGAAGTGCCGAGGTGCGCGCCGTGCGCCTTGACGATGACCGGGCAGCCCGCCGCCAGCGCCGCGGCCGTGTCGCCGCCCGCCACCGAGAACGCGAGCGGGAAGTTGCTCGCGCCGAACACGGCGACCGGGCCGAGCGCGATCTTCTGCAGACGCAGGTCGGCGCGCGGCAGCGGCTTGCGCTCGGGCAGGGCGGCGTCGAGCGTGGGCGTGAGCCATAGGCCCTGGCGCACTTCCTGGGCGAACAGCTTGAGTTGGCCGACGGTGCGGCCGCGCTCGCCTTCGAGGCGCGCCTTGGGCAGGCCGGTTTCCGCGTGGGCGCGTTCGGTGAGCGCGTCGCCGAGCGCGGCGATGCCGTCGGCGATACGTTCGAGGAACGCCGCGCGCACGGCGAGGGGCAGCGTGCGGTACGCGTCGAACGCCTCTGCGGCGAGCTGGCAGGCGGCGTCGACGTCGGCGGCCGTGCCGCTGCCGAAGGCCGGCGCGGGGATCGCTTCGCCCGTGGCGGGATTGAAAGCCGCGAGCGGCTTTTCCGAGCCGCGCACGGCGCGGCCTCCAATGAGCATGTCGCCAGTGATTTGCATGATGTCTCCGAGTCTCGTTGCAGTGAGTTAAGTCATCGTACAACTATCATACGCCAGATCGTCGCCGCCGCACACCGAGGCGGGCGCCTTTGGCAATCGGGCGGCGCTACAGGCGCGCAACTTCAAGCTTTGTCGGTTATGATTCCCGTTCCATGGCAGGGTAAACACGGCATTGGCTCCGTCGGCGACCAAGCCTAGAATGTCGTCAGACAACGTACCACAAAGCATTCAAACCGCGATCCAATCCGCGCGCCGCCCGCGCCAAGGAGACAACCCCGATGTCCGCCCCCGCCAACCGTTATGAGGACCTGCTGGAGTCAGCCAGCGCCAAGGTCCTGAGGCACGTGCTCCCGCTCTTCCTCATCATGTTCATCGCGAACTATATCGACCGTGTGAACGTCGGTTTCGCCGGCGCGCACATGAAAGCCGATATCGGTCTTTCGGCGGCGGCGTATGGGTTCGGCGCGGGGCTATTCTTCGTGGGCTACGCGATCTTCGAGGTGCCGTCCAACATCCTCATGCAAAAGTATGGCGCACGCGCATGGCTTACGCGCATCATGGGTACGTGGGGCGTCGTGGCCGCCGCCATGGCGTTCGTGCACAACGACACCTCGTTCTACGTGCTGCGCTTTCTGCTGGGCGTTGCCGAAGCGGGTTTCTTTCCCGGCGTGATCTATTACTTTGCGCAGTGGCTGCCGCAGAAAGAACGCGGCAAGGCGGCGGCCGTGTTTCTCGCGGGGTCGGCGTTCGCCTCGGTGCTCTCGGGTCCGATCACGGGCGCGTTGCTGTCGGTGCGCGGCCTCGGTCTCGCGGGCTGGCAGTGGATGTTCCTGATCGAAGGCGGCTTTTCCATCGTGCTGTGCGGCGTGAGCTGGGTGTTCCTGAAGTCGCGCATTCGCGATGCCCACTGGCTCACGAACGACGAACAGGGCGCGCTCGAAACGTACATGGTTCGCGAGCAGGCCGAGCGCGAAGCCGCCACGGGCGCGCACGTGCCGGTCCTGCGTCTCCTGAAGGACCCGCAGATCGTGCTGTTCTGCCTCCTCTACTTCGCGATCCAGCTCACGATCTACGCGGCCACGTTCTGGCTGCCCACGATCATCCGCAAGATGGGTGATCTCAGCGATTTCCAGGTAGGTCTCTACAACGCCATTCCGTGGATGATCGCCATCGTCGCGATGTACTGCTTCGCACTGCTCTCGGCCAGGTACCGCTTTCAGCAGGCGTGGCTCGCCGTCGCACTGGTGATCGCGGCCTGCGGCCTGTTCGCTTCGACCTCGTCGGACCCGGTGTTCTCGTTCGTGGCGATCTGCTTTTCGGCCATCGGCTTCAAGGCGGCTTCGTCGCTGTTCTGGCCGATGCCGCAAGGCTATCTCGACACCCGCGTGGCCGCCGGCGTGATCGCGCTCATCAATTCGCTCGGCAACCTGGGCGGGTTCTTCGCGCCGGCCACCTTCGGCTATCTTCAACAGCATACGGGCTCGATTACGGGCGGCCTCTACGGCCTCGGCGTGACCTCGCTGATTGCGGCCGCCGCCGCGTTCCTCGCCCGCAACAAGCCGTCGCGCCGCGCCTTTGCCGACGATTCGGTTCGCA
This sequence comes from Paraburkholderia sp. BR10882, assembly GCF_040948855.1. Taxonomy (NCBI): domain Bacteria; kingdom Pseudomonadati; phylum Pseudomonadota; class Betaproteobacteria; order Burkholderiales; family Burkholderiaceae; genus Paraburkholderia; species Paraburkholderia sp. BR10882. The sequence continues at coordinate 133,836 of NZ_JBFPKP010000016.1, forward strand.
GCGGCGCGCACTGAGCCCGCGCGCACTCCTCAATCGAGAAGGAAACCCACACCATGAACCAGCCGAACCCCGAACGCTTCTTCGTCTACGTCGCGAATTCGAAAGACGGCGACATTGGCGTGTTTCATCTCGATGCGCGCAATGGCGCGCTCGCGCCGCAAGCCCGCGTTGCCGCGCAGGACAACGTGATGCCGATGGCGCTCTCGCCCGATCGCCGCCGCCTTTACGCGGCCACGCGCGGCGCGGACAAGCGCATCAACGACTACGCCATCGACGCGCAAAACGGCAGTCTCGCGCCGCGCGTGCAGACGCCGATCGAATCGAGCCTCGCGTATCTGTGTGCCGAGCCGCAGGGGCGTTTCCTGCTGGGCGCTTCGTACGGCGAGCATCGCGTGAGCCTGTATGGCGCGAACGAGCTCGAGAGCGGCAATGGCGCACCGCTGCAGGTGATCGACGATATCGAGCACGCGCACGCCGTGATCGTTTCCGCCGACGGGCGCTTCGCCTATGCGTCGTCGCTCGGCAGCGACCGCGTGTTTGCTTTCGCGCTGGAAGACGCGGGGCGCCTCGTCGAAATCGGTGCAGTCGATCTCGGTACGGGCTTCGGTCCGCGGCATCTGCGCTTTTCGCCCAACGGCGACGTGCTGTACGTGCTGAGCGAATTCCGCGCGACGGTGGCGGCTTTCGCGCGCGACGCCGCCACGGGCAAGCTCGCGGCGCTGCACGTTTCGCCGCGCGCGCCGGTGCTCGCGCATCTGAAGGACGGCTTTGCGCGCCCGAGCCCCACGGACCCCGTGCAGCCCGACCCCGCCGTGCTCGCGAAGCTCGTCTGGGCCGCCGACATCCACGTCTCGCCCGATGGGCGCTTCGTCTACGTGTCCGAGCGCACGACGAGCCAGATTCTCGCGCTGCGCGTGGCTCAAGACGGCGCGCTCGAATACGTCGGCGCGACCGCAACGGAATCACAGCCGCGCGGTTTTCGCATCGACCCGACGGGCCGGTTTCTCGTGGCGTGCGGAGAAAAATCGCAACACGTGTCGGTCTACGCGATCGATGCGGCGAGCGGCGCGCTCACAGCCGTCTGGCGCGGCGAGGGCGGCAACGGCGCGAACTGGGTGGAGATCGTCGCCGCCCACGCTTGACCGCTTCAATCCAGGGTTTCGATTGTCAGGGCGCAGCGCGCCGCACTTTTACAGGTAATCCGTTCATGTCTACACAAACCGTTCAACCGAACGCCACGCCCGTTGTGACTGAGTTGCGCGTCGTGCCCGTGGCGGGCCGCGACAGCATGCTCCTGAACCTCTCCGGCGCGCACGGTCCGTTCTTCACGCGCAACGTCGTGCTGCTGCGCGACAGCGCGGGCAACACCGGCATCGGCGAAGTGCCGGGCGGCGAGGCGATTCGCAAGACGCTCGAAGACGCGCGCGCGTTCGTGGTCGGCCAGTCCATCGGCAATATGCAGTCGGTGCTCAACACCGTGCGCAAGCAGTTCGCCGATCGCGACTCGGGCGGCCGCGGCCTGCAGACCTTCGACCTGCGCACCACGATTCACGCGGTCACGGCGCTCGAAGCCGCGCTGCTCGACCTGCTCGGCCAGCATCTGAACGTGCCCGTTGCCGCGCTGCTTGGCGAGGGGCAGCAGCGCAGCGAAGTGGAAATGCTCGGCTACCTGTTCTTCATTGGCGATCGCAACAAGACCGATCTGGCCTACGCGAGCGGCGCCGATGGCCGCGACGACTGGGAGCGCCTGCGCACCGAAGAGGCGATGACGCCGGATGCCGTCGTGCGCCTGGCCGAAGCCGCGCAAGCGCGCTACGGCTTCAACGACTTCAAGCTCAAGGGCGGCGTGCTGGCGGGCGACGCGGAAATGGAAGCGGTCACGGCGCTGGCCGAGCGCTTTCCCGAAGCGCGCGTGACGCTCGACCCGAACGGCGCGTGGTCGCTCGCAGAAGCCATCCGCCTGTGCCGCGACAAGCACGACGTGCTCGCCTACGCGGAAGACCCGTGCGGCGCGGAGGGCGGCTACTCGGGCCGCGAAGTGATGGCGGAATTCCGCCGCGCCACCGGCCTGCCCACGGCCACCAACATGATCGCGACCGACTGGCGTCAGATGGGCCACGCTATCCAGCTGCAATCGGTGGATATCCCGCTCGCCGACCCGCACTTCTGGACCATGCAGGGCTCCGTGCGCGTAGCGCAGATGTGCAACGACTGGGGCCTCACGTGGGGCTCGCACTCGAACAACCACTTCGACATTTCGCTCGCGATGTTCACGCATGCAGCCGCCGCGGCGCCCGGCAAGATCTCGGCGATCGACACGCACTGGATCTGGCAGGACGGCCAGCGCCTCACGCGCGAGCCGCTGCAGATCGTGGGCGGCAAGGTGCAGGTGCCGCAAAAGCCCGGCCTTGGCATCGAGATCGACATGGACGAGCTGGAAAAGGCCCACGCGCTCTACCAGGAGCACGGCCTCGGCGCGCGCGACGACGCGATCGCCATGCAATACCTCATTCCCAACTGGAAGTTCGACAACAAGCGTCCGTGCCTCGTGCGCTGAACGCCGTCTTCGACTGAACACCTTTACTGACTTCGCAACAGGATCAAGACCATGACCACGCCGCAAGAACTCAAGCAAATCGTCTCCGAAGGCCTGCTTTCGTTCCCCGTGACCGACTTCGACGCGCAGGGCAACTTCCGCGCGAGCACCTACGCCGAGCGCCTCGAATGGCTGGCCCCGTACGGCGCGAGCGCGCTGTTCGCAGCGGGCGGCACGGGCGAATTCTTCTCGCTCACGAAGAGCGAATACTCGCAGGTCATCAAGACGGCCACCGAAACCTGCAAGGGCAAGGTGCCGATTCTCGCGGGCGCGGGCGGCGCCACGCGCGTGGCCATCGAATACGCGCAGGAAGCCGAGCGCAACGGCGCGCAGGGCATTCTGCTGATGCCGCACTACCTCACGGAAGCGTCGCAGGAAGGCATTGCCGCGCACGTGGAGCAGGTCTGCAAGGCCGTGCCGAAGATGGGCGTGATCGTCTACAACCGCGCCAATTCGAAGCTCAACGCCGACATGCTCGAGCAGCTCGCCGACCGCTGCGAGAACCTCATCGGCTTCAAGGACGGCGTGGGCGAGATCGAGGCGATGGTGACGATCCGCCGCCGTCTGGGCGACCGCTTCTCCTACCTGGGCGGCCTGCCCACGGCCGAAGTCTACGCGGCGGCGTACAAGGCGCTGGGCGTGCCCGTGTATTCGTCGGCGGTGTTCAACTTCATTCCGAAGACGGCCATGCAGTTCTACCGCGCGATTGCCGCCGACGATCACGCGACGGTGGGCAAGCTCATCGACGAATTCTTCCTGCCGTACCTCGCCATTCGCAATCGCCGCGCGGGCTACGCGGTGAGCATCGTGAAGGCGGGCGCGAAGCTCGTGGGCCGCGATGCGGGCCCGGTGCGCGCGCCGCTCACCGATCTCACGCAAGAGGAAGTGGCGCAGCTCGACGTGCTGATCAAGAAGCTCGGCGCGCAGTAACGCGTTTGGTGTTCACGCCATGCTCGCGCCAGCCGGCGCGCGGCATGGCTGCTTGCGACAGGGGCCTTGCTGCCCTGTTTGCTCGTTGAGGGCGTGGCGCCGGTCAGGCGTTGTCGCCGAACAGGTCCAGATTGGCGCGCTCGCGCTTTTTGCCTTCGGTGCCTTCGGCCTTGCGCGTGCGGCGCGCGGTCTTTTCGCGGCGCGGCTTGCCGAACACCTCGTCGGGCGTGAAGCCGAATTCGGCGATTGCCTCGCGCACATTGGCCAGCGCCTCGTGCGCCGCTTCGGCGCGCGCGGCTTCGATGCGCTCGTCGAGTTCGCGCTTCTGGGCGAGCAATTCGAGGTAGGTAGCCATCGATGATTCTTGTCGAGTGAAAACGAGCCGCTGATTTTACGCGTTGTGCGGGCTTCGCGTGGGCTTTACACCGCAATTTCCGGCATCAAAGATACTCGGCGAGCAGCGCCACCACGACGCCCGACAGCCCCATCAGCAACGCCGCGAGCCACAGCGACCCGCGCGCTGGCGCGCGCACCGAGGCGGGCAGGCGCTTTTTCCCGCTCACCATCGGGCCGACCAGATTGTGGCCTTTCACGAGGGCATAGACGGCAATCGCGCACACGTGCAGCACGACCGCGGCCGCGAGCAGGTCCCAGCCCCACGCGTGCAGGCCGGCTATCGCATTGGCGATTTTCGCGGGCACGATTTCGCTGAGCGGGCCTTCGTCGGCGATGTCGTTGTTGTCGTAGAGACCGGTGAGCGTTTCGACCAGCAGCAGCGCGAGCAGCAGCAGAACCATCCAGCCGCCGGCCGCGTTGTGACCGACCTGGACGTCGGGCTCGCGCCGCAACAGATGGCGCAGATTCTCGATCGCCTTGCGCGGCGAGGCGACGAAGCGCGAGAAGCGCGCGGTCTCGCTGCCGAAGCAGCCCCACAGGATGCGAAACAGCACGAGCGCGAGCAGCGTCTCGCCGAGGCGCACGTGCATCTGCATCCAGTTCATGCGCTGCGTGATGTAAGCGGCCGCCACGAGCACTACGGTCAGCCAGTGGAAGAGGCGCGTGGGCAGGTCCCAAACGGGCACGCGGCGCTCGGGCCGCTCAGGGTGCTCGGGACGGTGGCGGGTTACGGAGGTCGTGGAGTTCATGATTCGAGGCGAGCGGCCGGGCGTGGCGCTCGAGGCCATCATAGGCCAGGAACGCGCGCGCCATGTACGGCGCAATATACGCACCTGCGATCCCTCAGCGCCTACGTGGCGTCGTGCGGCGACTTCGGCGATACTTGCCGCTCGCCTTACATCTCTTGCAATTTGATTCCGCAGATGGAAAAGAACCGACTCGAAGCCTTCAGCGATGGCGTGCTTGCCATCATCATCACGATCATGGTGCTGGAACTCAAGGTGCCGCATGGCAATGATCTCGCTGCGCTCGCGCCGCTGTGGCCGGTTTATCTGAGCTACGTGTTGAGCTTCATCTACGTGGGGATCTACTGGAACAACCATCACCACATGCTGCAGGTGGCGCGCCGCGTGAACGGCTCGGTGCTCTGGGCCAACCTGCATCTGCTGTTCTGGCTTTCGCTGCTGCCGTTCACCACGGGCTGGATGGGCGAGAACGAGTTCGGGCGCTGGCCGACCGCGCTCTACGGCGTCAACCTGCTGCTCTGCGCGCTGGCTTACGTCGTGCTGCAATTCACGCTGGTGCGCTACCACGGCATGCAGAGCCCGCTTGCCGTTGCGCTGGGCAATGACGTGAAGGGCAAGATTTCGCCGGTGCTGTATCTGGCGGGGTTTGCGCTCGCGGCGTTCGACTATCCGCGCATTGGCGCGATCTTCTACTTCATCGTGGCGCTGCTCTGGCTCGTGCCCGACCGGCGTATGGAACGGCTCGCCCTCGCTGCCGGCGAAAAGAAGGAAGAGTAAACAGCAGTGGGGCCGGCGCGCGTGCGGCCGGCCCCTTCGCACATCACATCGTCATCAGCCTGCCAGGTGCTTGCGCTTGGCGAGTTCCTGAGCCTTGGCGTAGTCGGCCTGGATCACAGGCAGACCTTCCGTGGCAGCCTTCTTCAGGCCCGCGTCGCGGCCCGAGGCGATCTCCGCCTGGAATGTCGAGAGCGTCTTCTGCTGGCCGGCCAGCGCGACCTGCTCGATATACGTCTTGTCGAAGTCCGCGCCGCGCAGGTTATTGATGCTGCCGATCACGGCCGCATCCGGGTCGTTGCGCGGCACGTCCACGCCGCGCGGGCTCGCCGCGCGCATCGAGTCGGACAGCTTCGTATAGTCGGCCACCAGTTTTTCCGCGAAAGCCTTCACTTCGCGATCGGTCGAGCGCGAATCGGCAATGCGTGCGGCATCGCGCTGCGTGGCGACGGTTTGCGTGCCGTCCGCGATGAAGGCTTTGTCGGCTTCGTGCAGCTTGCCGGGTGCGGCCGAAGTCGAGGCAGAAGCCGCGGTGGGCGCGGGGGTCTGCGCATGGGCGCTCAGCGTCACGGCGCAAAGGCTGGCGGCCGAAGCCGCGATGAGCGAGGCAAGCGAGAGGCGAGTCATGTGAACTCCTTTCTGCGTAGTTGGTATCGATTGCCGCGCAGGGCTGTGTCATGCGGCTTTTCGTGCGGCTCTGCGCGGGACCGTTGTGGCGAGGCGCCTTGCTGCTCAACGGTCTGGGGAATTCTATGAAGTCGTTCGCCGTTCAGGTGAAACGATTGCTTCGCTTGTGTAACGGTTGGTAAGAGAGCATGCGACAGAGATAACGATCCGCGTATTCACATCGACGTCATGCGTTTATGCCAATACGGCGTTTTCCATTCGCGCCAACCGGCGCACAATGTCCCTCGCGCGCAAAAAAACGTAGGCCAACGAGGAGGAGACAGGATGGACGACGAGCTGGTTGCAACCGCATCCACCACACAATCGACTGCCGCAGCCACCACCGCCGCGAATTTTCGCTGGCGCGTGCTGATCTGGCTGCTGTTCGGCGGCATCATCAACTACCTCGATCGTGCGAATCTCGCGATCGCCGCGCCCGGCATGATCCACGACCTGGGCCTCACGCGCACGCAAATCGGTCTGCTGGGCACAGTGTTCGCGTGGACCTACGCCGTGATGCAGTTGCCGGCGGGCTGGATCATCGACCGCTTCGGTGCGAAGCGTGCCTATGCAGTGGGCATGATCTGGTGGAGCGTGGCGACGTGGCTCACCGGCGTCGTTGGGTCGATCTCGGGCCTCATCGTCATGCGCGTGCTGCTCGCCGTGGGCGAGGCGCCGTGCTGGCCGACCTCCGCCAAGATCACGGCCGCGTGGTTTCCCGCCAAGGAGCGCGGCTTCGCCACCGGCATCTGGGATTCGTCGTCGAAGTGGGGCCCCGCGCTCGCGCCCGCCGTGCTGGTAGCGTTGATGATCGCCTTCGGATGGCGCTCGCTCTTTCACGTGACGGGCGCCATCGGCATCGTCTTCGCCGTGCTGTTCCTGTTTCTCTATCGCAACCCCGCGCAAAGCAAGCGGCTCACGAGAGAGGAATTCGCCTATATCGAAGCGGGCGGCGGCGGCCACGAGCGCTCGCTCACCACGGCGCCCATTCGCTGGCGCGCGCTGTTCGCCTCGCGCAGCGTGTGGGGCATGATCTTCGGCTACTTCTGCGCGATCTGGCTGTGGAATATCTTCCTCGTGTTCCTGCCGCTCTATCTGCTCGATCGCTTTCATATTTCGTTCGCACAACTGGGTATCTACGCGAGCATTCCGTGGTTCGGCGGCGCGGCGGGCGAGATCGTCGCGGGCTGGGTCGCGAAGAAACTCGTGGATCGCCGCATAGCTTCGCCCATGGTCGCCAAGCGCATGCTGATCGTGGTGGGTGCAATCGGTGCGGGCGTGTGCGCGGCGGCGCTGCCATTGGCGAGCACGATAGGCGCGAGCGTCGCGCTGATGACGTTGGGGCTGGCGTTCATCGCCGCCACCATTGGCAACGCGTGGGCGCTCGCGGCCGACATCGCCCCGTCGTCGATGGTCGCTTCCGTGAGTTCGATCCAGAATTTCGGCGGCTATTTCGGCGGGGCGTTCTCGCCGGTCGTGGCGGGCTTTATCGTCGACCGCACCGGATCGTATTCGCTGGCGTTCATCATGGGCGGCGCCATTGCGGGCTGCGCGGCGCTGTTCTACTGGTTCATGGCGCGCAGCACGGTGGGCCAGCCGGCGGACGCGGCTTGAGGAGACGAACATGAACGCCTGCGAACGCTTTCCCTGGCGCGCGCATCGAGCCGAATCCCCGCCATGGCTCGGGGCGCTTCAGCGCCTTATTGCACCTGGCTGCGCAGCGCCTTGGCGGCAGCGACCATGTTGGTCAGCGCCGGAAGGACCTCGGCCCACTGTCGTGTCTTCAGACCGCAGTCCGGGTTGACCCACAGGCGTTCTGCCGGAATGCGCCCGGCGGCCTTCTGCATCAATTGCACGATGTGCGCTTCGGTCGGGATGTTCGGCGAGTGAATGTCGTACACGCCCGGCCCGATTTCGTTCGGATACCTGAAGTCATCGAACGCGTCGAGCAGCTCCATGTCCGAGCGCGAGGTCTCGATCGTGATGACGTCCGCGTCCATATCGGCGATCGATGCAATGATGTCGTTGAACTCCGAATAGCACATGTGCGTGTGGATCTGCGTTTCGTCTTCCACGCCGTTCGCCGTGATGCGGAACGATTCCACGGCCCAGCGCAGATACTCGCCCCACTGCGCGCGGCGTAGCGGCAGACCTTCGCGCAGCGCGGCCTCGTCGATCTGGATCACGCCCACGCCGGCCTTCTCCAGGTCGAGCACTTCTTCGCGAATGGCGAGCGCGAGCTGGTAGCACGAGACCGAACGCGGCTGGTCGTCACGCACGAAGGACCAGTTGAGTATCGTCACCGGGCCCGTGAGCATGCCCTTCATGGGCTTGTTCGTGAGCGACTGCGCGTAGGTGATCCACTCCACCGTCATCGCCTTCGGGCGGCTGATGTCGCCGAACAGAACAGGCGGCTTCACGCAGCGCGAGCCGTACGACTGCACCCAGCCGAACTGGCTGAACGCGTAGCCGTCGAGCTGCTCGCCGAAATATTCGACCATGTCGTTGCGCTCGGCTTCGCCGTGCACGAGCACATCGAGACCCAGTTGCTCCTGCTCTCGCACGCTGCGCTCGATTTCGGCGCGCATGGCGGCCTGGTAGCCCGCGTCGTCGAGCGCGCCGCTCTTGAACTGGCTGCGCGCCTGGCGGATTTCCGCCGTTTGCGGGAACGAGCCGATCGTGGTGGTCGGGAAGGCGGGCAGCTTCAGGCGTGCGGCCTGCTTCGCGGCGCGCTCGGCATAGGCGTGCTGACGATTGCCGAGCTGCGCATCGATGCGGGCGATCGCAGCCTTCACGGCGGGGTTGTTCACGCGCGGCGACTCGCGGCGTGCCTGAACGGCGGCGGCGTTTGCCGCGAGTTCGGCTGCGACCTTGCTGCGGCCGGCATTCAGCGCCGTGGCGAGCACCTTCACTTCGTCGAGCTTTTGCAGCGCAAACGCGAGCCACGAACGGATTTCGATGTCGAGCTTCTCTTCGCTTGCGAGGTCCACCGGCACGTGCAGCAGCGAGCACGACGGCGCGATCCAGAGGCGCTCGCCCAGTTGCTTCGCGAGCGGCTCGAGCCATTCGAGCGTGGCGTTCAGATCCGTCTTCCAGATGTTGCGTCCGTTGATCGCGCCCACCGAGAGCACGCTCTGGGCAGGCAGCTTTTGCGCGGCCAGCGCGACTTCTTCGCGGGCGTTGATCGCGTCGATATGCAGACCGTCGACGGGCAGCGAGCACGCGAGGTCGAGATTGTCCTGCAGCTGGCCGAAGTAGGTGGCCAGCAGCAGCTTGACGCTACGCAGCTCGAAGCCTTCATACGCCGTCGCAAACGCGGCGCGCCAGGCCGGATCGAGTTCGGTCACGAGAATCGGCTCGTCGATCTGCACCCATTCGACGTCCATCACGCGGAAGTAGTCGAGCAGTGCGCGATAGACGGGCATGATGCGCGGCAGCAGCGCCAGCTTGTCCGAGTCGTCCTTGGCCTTGCCGAGCCACAGGTACGTGAGCGGCCCGATGATCACGGGCTTGGCCTTCACGCCCAGTTCGCGGGCTTCGCGCAGTTGCTCCGAAAGACGCGAGGTGTCGAGGTTGAACCGCGTATCGGCCGTGAATTCGGGGACGATGTAGTGATAGTTCGTGTCGAACCACTTCGTCATTTCGCCGGCCGCGACGCCGCCGCAGCACGCGGCATGGTCCTCGCCGCCCGCCGCCGAGCGGCCACGCGCCACGCGGAAGTAGTTGTCGAGCTTGTCGCCGTGGAAGCCCTGCACGCGCTCGGGCAGGTTGCCGAGCGTGAAGCTCATGTCGAGCACCTGGTCGTAGAACGCGAAGTCACCGGCCGGCACGAAGTCTAGACCCTTCTGGTTTTCCCAGTGGCGCTTGCGCAGTTGCGCGCCGAGCGCCTTCAGTTCGTCGCGCGAGGATTCGCCTTTCCAGTAGCGTTCCAGACCGGATTTGAGTTCGCGTTTCGCGCCGATGCGCGGAAAGCCGAGATTGTGCGTGGTGACCATGTGCGGTGCCGTCCGAAATGAAAGTGCTGAAAACGATCCAGAGTGGCAGCGATGATAGACGTATCCGATGATGAAGAAAAATGGCATTATTTCATCCATCCATTAGTTTTTTTCATCTGGTCGCCTGATGCTCGAACGCGTTCACCTTGTCATCGTCCGCGAAGTCGCCCGCCAGGGCTCACTGACCGCAGCGGCGGAATCGCTTTTCCTCACGCAGTCGGCGCTGAGCCATACGGTCAAGAAGATCGAGCAGCAACTCGGCACGCAAATCTGGGACCGCGAGGGGCGCAGCCTGCGGCCGACGCAGGCCGGGCAATATCTGCTCTCGCTAGCCGAGCGGCTTCTGCCCCAGTTCGAACTCGCGGAAGAGCGCATGAAGCAGTACGCCGCGGGCGAGCGGGGCACGTTGCGTATCGGCATGGAATGCGCCCCGTGCTATCAGTGGCTGCTCAAGGTGGTCTCGCCGTATCTGGCGCGCTGGCCCGACGTCGACGTGGACGTGAAGCAGCGTTTTCAGTTTGGCGGCATCGGTGCGTTGATCGGCTACGACATCGACGTGCTGGTCACGCCCGATCCGCTCAACCGGCCCGGACTGCGTTTCGATCCGGTGTTCGACTACGAGCAGGTGCTGGTGGTCGCGGAAGACCATCGGCTCGCGAACGTGCGCTACGTGAAGCCCGAGCAACTCGTCGACGAAACGCTCATCACGTACCCCGTGGATACCGACCGGCTCGATATCTACAACCAGTTTTTGCGGCCCGCGAACATCACGCCACGCCGTCACAAGACGATCGAAACGACCGACATCATGCTGCAGATGGTCGCGAGCCATCGCGGCGTGGCCGCGTTGCCGCGCTGGCTCGCGGAGGAATACGCAGACCGTATGCCGCTCGCGATCGTGAAGCTCGGCAAGCAGGGCATCGCGAAGCAGATCTTTCTCGGCACGCGCGAAGGCGACGCCGTGGTCGACTACCTGAAATCGTTCGTCGAATTCGCACGCGACCCGGTCTGGCAACAGCCCCGTGTGCGAGGCTGATGGTCACGTTTTGAAATTGAAAGGAACGTTGTACAAGTTCGTATATTGATCGTTCAATTAACTTAAAGTCGCTGTTCATCGGTACTCGCTGGAATCGCTTGTCGCTTCTGCGCAATTGCTCGTCGCAATTGCTACGTTAGTCGGCTTTTTGCCGGACAACCATGTGTCATGAGCCTTCATGACCCTGCGACGCAGTTCGATTCCTGAGGAGATGACGATGTACCGATTCCCCCTGCTTAAGACAGGCGCGCTCGCGTGCGCCGCCATTCTCTGCACCAGCGCCTACGCGGCAGATCCGACCGCGTGCAAGGACGTTCGCTTTGCAGACGTGGGCTGGACCGATATCGCGGCGACCACGGGCGTGGCGTCGACGATCCTCGGCGCGCTCGGCTATGCGCCGACCAAGACGATCGCCTCGGTGCCGATCACGTTCGCAGGGCTCAAGAGCAAGCAGATCGACGTGTTCCTCGGCTACTGGTCGCCGACCATGGACCCGATCATCGAGCCCTTCACGAAGTCGGGTTCGATCAAGGTGCTCTCGACGCCCAATCTCACGGGCGCGAAATACACGCTTGCCGTGCCCGACTACGTCTACCAGGGCGGCCTCAAATCGTTTCAGGACATCGCGAAGTACGCGGACAAACTGCAAGGACGCATCTACGGCATCGAACCCGGCAACGACGGCAACGCACTGATCCAGAAGATGATCGGCGCGAACCAGTACGGACTCGGCAAATTCAAGCTCGTCGAATCGAGCGAGGCGGGGATGCTCGTGCAGGTGAACCGCGCCGTGCGCGAGAAGCAATGGATCGTGTTCCTCGGCTGGGAGCCGCATCCCATGAACGTGCAGATGAAGATCGACTATCTCTCGGGCGGCGACGCGGTGTTCGGACCTGACTACGGCGCGGCGCGCGTGCTGACCGCGGAACCGCCCGACTATGCCGCGCGCTGCCCGAACGTGGCGAAGCTCGTCTCCAACCTGCAGTTCACGACTGCCATCGAGAACCATTTGATGGTGCCGATCGCCAACAAGGAGGACCCCAACAAGGCCGCCGCCGACTGGCTGCGCAGCAATCCGCAGGTGCTCGACAACTGGCTCGCCGGCGTGACCACGCTCGACGGCAAGCCGGGCCTGCCTGCCGTGCGCGCCTCGCTGGGCGTGCACTGACGTGCCGTTGTCCGCGGCGAGAGCCGCGGACAACCCTGCGGTACATCCCTATTTGCGCGGCAATTTTGGTTGATTAGCGTTCAAAAGAGGAGGAGGCAGATGGAGCAAGCAGGAATCGGTACGCATGGCGCAGAGGAGAGCGCCGCACGAGGCGGTCATGGCCATGCGCTGCAGCGCGGCCTCACATGGAAAGATGCGTTCTGGGTGACGAGCGGCGTGCCCGCGGGCGTGCTGTTCACGATTGGCGGCGTTTGCGCGACCATCGGCCAGCCGGCCTGGGCCATCTGGATCGCATCGATCACGATGGGCCTCGTGCAAAGCGCCACTTACGCCGAGATTTCAGGGCTTTTTCCGCACAAGTCGGGCGGTGCTTCGGTGTACGGAGCAATTGGCTGGGTCCGCTACAGCAAGATGATCGCGCCGGTTTCCGTGTGGTGCAACTGGCTCGCGTGGTCGCCCATGCTGGCGCTGGGCTGCGGACTTGCCGCCAACTACGCGCTCGCCACGCTGTTCGCGCCCGAAGCGGCCATCCTGCAGTGGCACTGGACGATCGCCAACCTGGACTTCATCAAGCCGGGTCTCACGCTTCGCATCAACGCGACGTTCCTGATCGCCGCGGCGTTCCTGCTCATCACGTTCCGGCTTCAGCACAGCGGCGCTTCGAAGGCGGCGAAAACGCAGAAGATTCTCGGCATCGCATCGCTCACGCCGCTTTTGATCGTCGGGCTCGTGCCCTTCGTCACGGGCGATGTTCCCGCCAAGCATCTGTTTCCGCTGCTGCCGCTCGGCCACGACGCGCACGGCAATCTCACCGCGGCGGTGTTCGGCACGTGGAACGGGCAGGGCGTGGTCATGGCGCTGGGCGCGATGTTCATGGCGGGATGGGCATCGTACGGCTTCGAAACGGCGGTGTGCTACACGCGCGAGTTTCGCGACCCGCGGCGCGATACGGCGCGGGCGATCTTCTGGTCGGGCGCGCTTTGCCTCGTGGTGATGACGCTCGTTCCGCTCGCGTTTCAGGGCTCGCTGGGTACGGCGATGATGCTCGATCCGCGCATCGGCGACGGCACCGGTGTGGGCACCGCGATGGCCGCGATGGTGGGCGGCGGCGCCTGGGTGGGCAACGCCGTGGTGGTGATGCTGATGCTTTCCATCTTGCTGATCGTGATGACGTCGATGATGGGTTCGTCGCGCACGCTCTATCAGGCTTCGGTGGACGGCTGGCTGCCGCGCTACCTCTCGCGCGTGAACGAGCACGGCGCGCCGACGGCGGCGATGTGGACCGATCTCGGTTTCAATCTCATCCTGCTCGCGATGTCGGACTATATGACGGTGCTGTCGATCTCGAACGTCTGCTACATGCTGTTCGTGTTCCTGAACCTTCAGTCCGGCTGGATTCATCGCATGGACCGTAGCGCCTGGGCGCGGCCGTTTCGTTGCCCGACGTGGCTGCTCGCGCTCGGTGCGCTGTGCGGCTATGCGAATCTCGTGTTCGTGGGCGCGGGCGCCAATCTGCAAGGCGAGGGGACGCTGCGCGATGGCCTCATTGCCATGCTGCTGATCGTGCCGGTGTTTGCTTTCCGGCATTACTGGCAAGATCGCGGGCGGTTTCCGGCGGGGAGTGCGCTCGATATGGAAGTGAGCGTGCCGGTGCGCAGCCGGTGGTTGAGTCTTGCGCCTTATGGCGCGCTCGTTGCAGCGGCGCTGACGATTGCCGTTTCGCATTGGCTGGCCGCGTCGGTCTGAGTTGACTTCAGTGTTGGCGGCATCGTGCGGGCGGGGTGCTCGCGTGGTGCCGCGTTTTTTTTGGCTCTTCCTGTTGCTGTGCCTTTTACAGAACTGATCGCGCGTTGAATGTTCGATGAACCCGAAAAAAACCAGAGTCGCTGCGCAACTCCTTGCGCGCCGACTCTGGCCCATTAGCGTTGCTTAAAGCGTCACGCTATGTGCGCGTACTTTCTCCCTGCGCGACGCGCCATCCGCCGCGGAAAAATCCGGTCCGCGTGCCGGCGTCCCATTCGCCACAAAATACGGCGCATGCGAACGCGCAAGCGCTTCGCGCCCGCGGATGCGATCCGCGATCTTCTCCGCGATCATGATGGTCGGCGCATTGAGGTTGCCGGTGGTGATGCGCGGCATGATCGACGCGTCCACGACACGCAGGCCGTCGAGTCCATGCACACGGCCTTCGCCGTCCACCACCGCCATGTCGTCGTAGCCCATCGCGCACGAACACGACGGGTGATACGCGGTTTCCGCGCGGTCGCGCACGAAAGCATCGATCTCGGCGTCGGTCTTGAGCGCCGCGCCGGGGTTCAACTCGCGTCCGCGAAACCGGTCGAGCGCGGGCTGCGCAATGATTTCGCGCGTGATGCGAATTGCGTCGCGGAACTCGCGCCAGTCGAGCGCTTCGGCCATGTAGTTGAAGAGGATCGACGGATACTGGCGCGGATCGCGCGAGCGCAGCTTCACGCGCCCGCGGCTCGGCGAGCGCATCGAGCCCACGTGCGCCTGGAAGCCGTGCATCTTGATCGCATTGCTGCCGTTGTAGTTGATCGCGACGGGCAGGAAGTGATACTGAAGGTTCGGCCACGGATCGTCGTCGCGCGTGCGAATGAAGCCACCCGCCTCGAAATGATTGCTCGCGCCAATGCCGGTGCCGCGCAGCATCCATTCAAGGCCAATCGCCGGTTGATTGCGCATGAGGAGCGCAGGGTAGAGCGAGACGGGCTCCCTGCACTCGTACTGCATGTACATTTCCAGGTGGTCCTGAAGATTCTGCCCGACGCCCGGCAGATCGAGCACAATGGGAATGTCGAGTTCCCGCAGCCATGCACCGGGACCGACGCCCGAGCGCTGCAGGATCTGCGGCGAGGCGATCGCACCCGCACACAGCAGCACTTCGCGGCGCGCGTAGCGGGTCACACGCGCGGGCCCGTCGAGAAAGACGACGCCACATGCCCGCTTGCCGCTGAACAGAATGCGGTCCGTCACCGCGTGCGTGACGATGTCGATGTTGGGCCGATGCTTTGCCTGATCCAGATAGCCGCGCGCGGTGCTCGCGCGCCGGCCTTTTGCGGTCACGGTGCGGTCCATCGGCCCGAAGCCTTCCTGGCGGTAGCCGTTGAGGTCGTCGGTGCGCGCATAGCCCGCCTGCACGCCCGCCTCGATCATCGCCTCGAAGAGCGGGTTCACGCCCGGCTTGCTCGTCGTCACGTGCACGGGACCTTCGCCGCCGTGATAGTCGTTCGCGCCGACGTCGCGCGTTTCGGCCTTGCGGAAATAGGGCAGGCAGTCCAGATAGCTCCAGTTCTCGAGCCCTTTGCGCTCGGCCCAGCCGTCGTAGTCGAGCGCATTGCCGCGGATATAGCACATGCCGTTGATGAGCGACGACCCGCCCAGCCCCTTGCCGCGTCCGCATTCCATGCGCCGGTTGTTCATGTGCGGCTCGGGATCGGTTTCGTAAGCCCAGTTGTAGCGGCGGCCTTGCAACGGGTAGGCGAGCGCCGCGGGCATCTGCGTGCGGAAATCGAAGCGGTAGTCGGGGCCGCCCGCTTCGAGCAGCAGCACCGTCGCGTCGCGGTCCTCGGTGAGGCGCGCGGCAAGGACGTTGCCCGCCGATCCCGCGCCGATGATGATGTAGTCGTACTCTTGCGCTGCCATGCAGAGCTCCCTCAGAAAACGGGCTGATACGGTCCCAGTTCCACCTGGACGGATTTGATGCGCGTGTAGTGCTCGAGCGTGGTGATGCCGTTTTCGCGGCCCACGCCCGACTGCTTGTAGCCGCCCACGGGCATTTCGGCGGGCGACTCGCCCCAGGTATTGATCCAGCAGATGCCGGCTTCGAGCCGATGAATCACGCGGTGCGCCCGAGAGAGGCTTTCGGTCACGACACCGGCGGCCAGGCCGTAAAGCGATTCGTTGGCACGTGCGATCACTTCGACTTCGTTGGCGAAGGCAAGAATGCTCATCACCGGCCCGAAGATTTCCTCCTGCACGATGCGCATGTCGTCGCGGCAACCGGAGAACACGGTGGGCTGCACGTACTGGCCGCGCGCGAAGTCGCCCTGCGTGAGGCGCGCGCCGCCCGCGAGCAGCCGCGCGCCTTCGCGCTTGCCGCTCTCGATATAGCCGAGCACCTTGTCGAGCTGCGCGGCGCTGGCGAGCGGCCCGAAGTTGGTGGCGGGATCGGCGGGGTTGCCCACGCGGATGCGCTTCACGCGCTCGAGCACGAGAGCCTCGAACGCGGCAATGACCGATTGATGGACGAACACGCGCGTGGCGTTGGTGCATACCTGGCCCGCGCTGAAGAAGTTGGCGGTCACGGCGATATCGGCGGCACGCTCGAGGTCGGCGTCTTCGAAGACGATGAGCGGCGACTTGCCGCCCAGTTCCATCGTGACTTCCTTGAGCGTGGAGCCGCCCGCGGCCGCCATGACCTTCTTGCCCGTTTCGACGCCGCCCGTAAACGAAATCTTCTCGATGCCGGGATGCACGCTCAGCATGGCGCCCACACGGCCGTCGCCGTGGACCACGTTGAACACGCCGGGCGGCACGCCCGCCTCGATATAGATCTCGGCGAGCTTCGAGGCCGAAAGCGGCGTGATCTCGCTCGGCTTGAAGATCATCGCGTTGCCGGCGGCGAGCGCGGGCGCCGATTTCCAGCAGGCGATCTGCAACGGATAGTTCCAGGCGCCGATGCCCGCCGTGACCCCCAGCGGCTCGCGCCTCGTGTAGACGAACGCGCTTTCGCGCAGCGGAATCTGCTGGCCTTCGAGCGCGGGCGCGAGGCCCGCGTAGTACTCGATCACGTCGGCACCGGTGACGATGTCCACGCTGCGCGTTTCGGCGATCGGCTTGCCCGTGTCGCTGGTTTCGAGCGCCGCGAGTTCGTCGTTGCGCTCACGCAGCAAGTCGACCGCGCGCCGCATCACGCGCGAGCGCTGCATGGCCGTCATGGCGGCCCAGACGCGTTGGCCGTTACGGGCCGACTGCACGGCGCGGTCGATATCGGCGGCGCTCGCGTGCTGGACCGTGGCGAGCCTGGCGCAGGTGGCGGGATCGTAGGTGTCGAACGTTTCGCCGCTGGTGGCGTCGGTATAGGTGCCGTCGATGAAGAGGCGTTGCAGGGGAAAGAGGGACATCGATTGGCTCCGGGCCGGGTTATCTGGTCGACTTGCCTGAGCGCGGCTTGGCGCGCGCTTCGAGCAGCAGGTCGATGTAGTCGTTGGCCACGCGCAGCGCGGCCTTCGTGTCGAACGGTTCGCCCGTGAGCGCGCCGCGCAGCCAGAGGCCGTCGATCAACGCAGCGAGTCCGCTTGCGGCGCGCCGGGCCGTAGCGGCCGGCAACACCTTCTCGAACTCCACGCAGAGGTTCGAATGCAGCCGCCGCGTGTTGACGCGCTGCAGACGGCGCAGTGCGGGCTGATGCATGCTCTCGGCCCAGAACGCGAGCCACGTCTTCATGACGGGTGCGTTCACCTGCGAGACGTCGAAATTGGCCGCGACGATGGCGCGCAAGCGCGCACGCGGCTCGTCTTTCGCGGCGAGCCGACGCCGCACCGTGGCCTCCCAGAGGTCATGCAGCACGTGGCGCATGGTGGCTTCGAGCAGGCCGTCCTTGCCGCCGAAATAGTGACTGACGATGCCAGTCGAAATCTTCGCGTGTTGCGCGACGGTGGCGAGCGTGGTGCCGGAGAGACCCGACTGGTCGATCGATTGCAAGGTGGCGTCGATGAGTTGCGCGCGGCGCACGTCGCGCATTCCGATCTTGGGCATGGTGATTCCGGGCGATTCGGGGAGGTTTCCACTCTAGGTATTTTTTATTGAATGTTCAATCAATAAAAACGTAGAAATGGCGGGATCGGCGGATTTTACAAAGTCCGCGTCGGATTACCGATGATCGCGTCGCCGGAACCCCTCGCGAGGCCCGCCAGATAACGGATTGCGCCTGTTTTACAGGGGTTTTTATGCCGCTCGCGTGTCGCGTTAGCGCCAGCGCGTGTCGTGTCTGCGCAAGTCGGGCGAGATTTGGACTTGTACGTTTTGATCCACCGCGCAAGGCGCCATGCGTTGCCGGCGCGGCCCGACAACCTGTATCGCCAGACCAGAGAGACCCGACACCATGAGAAAACTGAATGCGGTGGCACTGAGCGGCATCGCGGTGGCATTGAGCGCCGTCTCGACAGAAAGCCATGCCCAAAGCAGCGTCACCCTGTACGGGATCATCGACGCGGGCGTGACCTACGTGAGCAATGCGGGCGGCTCGCATCAAGTGAAATTCGACGATGGCATTGCGCAGGCGAACCGCTGGGGTCTCAAGGGCACCGAGGATCTCGGCGGCGGGTTGAAGGCCGTGTTCCAGCTGGAGAGCGGCTTTCACCTCGGCAACGGACAGATCGCCAACGGCGGCTCGCTTTTCGGTCGCCTCGCTTATGTCGGACTCCAGAACGATTGGGGCACGCTCACGTTCGGCAATCAGGCCGATATGACGCAGGAGTTCGTCTACCTCTACAACGTCACGGCATGGGCGAGCGGCTACGCAATCAACCAGGGCGACTTCGACCGCATGAACGGCGACCATCTGCCGAACGCCGTGAAGTTCATGTCGAACACGTTCGGCGGATTCCAGTTCGGCGGCATGTACTCGTTCAGTAACACGCCAGGCGACTTTCACACCGGCAGCGCATGGAGCGTGGGCGCGCAGTACCAGAACGGCCCGTTCGCGATGGGCACCGCGTACACACAGTTGAACAATCCATCGGGCATCTACGCGTTCGACCCGTACAACATGATTGGCGTGCGCACGTTCTTTGGCAGGCCGACTGTGAACGTCGATCCCGCCACCGGCGCGGTTAGCTCGCTCTACTCGGAGACGCCGTTCCCCGTGGACAAGCAGGCCACCTTCGGCGCGGGCGCGAGCTACGCCATCGGCGACGTCACGCTCATGGGCGCTTTCACGTACACGCAGATCAAGGCGTTCGGCGAGAGCGAACACATGCAGGTGGGCGAGGGCGGTGCGAACTGGCAGGTGACGCCCGCGTTGAGCGTGGCGGGCGGCTACCAGTACACCCACTTCGACGGCCACCACTGGAACCAGCTTTCGGCGGGGATGCATTACCTGCTTTCGAAGCGCACGGACGTGTACATCTCAGGCGACTGGCTCAAGGCCTCGCAGGGTGTGGACGCGGTGATCGGCTATAGCTTCACGCCGTCTTCCACCACCACCCAGGCCGATGTGCGCGTTGGCTTGCGTCATCAGTTCTGAGCGGACATGCGGGTGCTTTTCCACCGCAAAACATCGGGAAAACCCGCGGTAAAACCCTCGCGAATCGTCCGCCGGAGTCGCCCGCAGCCCCGGCTGGCGAGGCCGTCCAACGGCGATGGCGTTTTTGTTCTATCGGCTGCCACGGCCTCTTTGGTCTACTTGCACTCAAGCTCATCCATGCGCTCAGCGCGAAGGGAAGTCAGATGAACGTCAGCGTTTTCGACCTGTTCAAGATCGGGATCGGTCCGTCCAGCTCGCATACGGTCGGCCCGATGGTTGCCGCGTGCCGCTTCGCGTCCCACATCGAGGACGCCAATCTGCTCGCCTTTGTGTGTCGCGTCAAGGTCGAGCTGTACGGCTCGCTCGGCGCGACGGGCAAGGGCCACGGCACTGACAAGGCGGTGCTGCTCGGCCTCGAAGGCAACTTGCCCGACTCGATCGACCCTGACCAGATCGAGCCGCGCCTCGCTGCCATGCGCCGCGAGAAGACGCTCGTGCTGCTCGGCAAGCAGACCATCCGCTTCGACGAAAAGGAGTGCGTTGGCTTCTTTCGCAAGACGATGGGCGGCGCGAACACACTGCATCCGAACGGCATGCGTTTTCAGGCCTTCGACGAAAACGGGCAGCTGCTCGTCGAAAAGGAGTACTACTCGGTGGGCGGCGGCTTTGTCGTGAACCGCGACGGCGACCGCGTGAACGGCGTGCGCAGCGGACGCGAGGTGCCGTATCCGTTCCGCACCGGCGACGACCTGCTGCGCGTGTGCAACGAGAGCGGTCGGTCGATCGCCGACGTCACCTTTGCGAACGAATGCGCGGCACGTTCGCCGGAGGACGTGCGCGAAGGGCTGCTCGTGATCTGGCGCGCGATGGCCGCCTGCGTGGAGCGCGGCTGCAAGATGCATGGCGAGCTGCCCGGCCCGATGCAGGTGAAGCGCCGCGCCGCCGATCTCTCGGTGCATCTGCGTTCGCGCTCCGAGGAGTCGCTGCGCGATCCGCTGTCGATGCTCGACTGGGTCAATCTCTACGCCATGGCCGTGAACGAAGAGAACGCGGCGGGCGGCCGCGTCGTCACGGCGCCCACCAACGGTGCGGCGGGGGTGATTCCCGCGGTGCTGCACTACTACGTGAAGTTCGTGGCGGGCGCAAACGAAGACGGCATCGCCAACTTCCTGCTCACGGCCGCGGCCATCGGCATCATCTACAAGGAAACGGCGTCGATCTCGGGCGCCGAAGTGGGCTGCCAGGGCGAAGTGGGCGTGGCGTGCTCGATGGCCGCCGCGGCGCTCGCTGCCGTCATGGGCGGCACGCCGCGCCAGGTGGAGAACGCCGCCGAAATCGGCATGGAGCACAACCTCGGCATGACCTGCGACCCCGTGGGCGGCCTCGTGCAGATTCCCTGCATCGAGCGCAACGCCATGGGCGCGATCAAGGCGATCAATGCCGCGCGCATGGCGCTCAAGGGCAACGGCGAGCATTACGTCACGCTCGACAACGTCATCAAGACGATGCGCGAAACGGGTGCCGACATGAAGACGAAATACAAGGAGACGTCGCGCGGTGGTCTCGCCGTGAACGTCATCGAGTGCTAACTGAAGCTAATGGTAACGCGCAACAAGGGGTCTGCGAGATGAGCCGCTATTCGATATTCAGTCTGTTCCGCAACGGGTTGTCGTATCACGAGAACTGGGAGCGGCAGTGGAGAAGCCCGGAGCCGAAGAAGGAGTACGACGTGGTGATCGTCGGCGGCGGCGGGCATGGTCTCGCAACGGCCTATTACCTCGCGAAAGAGCACGGCGTGAAGAACGTCGCGATTCTGGAGAAGGGCTGGATCGGCGGCGGCAACACGGCGCGCAACACGACCATTGTGCGCTCGAACTATCTGTGGGACGAGTCGGCGGCGCTCTATGAGAAAGCGATGAAGCTCTGGGAAGGGCTCTCGCAGGACCTCAACTACAACGTGATGTTCAGCCAGCGCGGCGTGATGAATCTCGCGCATACGCTGCAGGACGTGCGCGATACCGAGCGCCGCGTGAATGCGAACCGCCTGAACGGCGTGGACGCGGAATTCCTCACGCCGGAGCAGATCAAGGAAATCGAGCCGACCATCAACCTGAACACCCGCTACCCCGTGCTGGGCGCCTCGATCCAGCGCCGCGCGGGCGTGGCGCGCCACGACGCCGTGGCGTGGGGCTTCGCGCGCGGCGCTGACCAGCACGGCGTGGACATCATCCAGAACTGCCAGGTGACGGGCATTCGCCGCGACGGCGCGCGCGTGACCGGCGTGGATACGTCAAAGGGCTTCATCAAGGCGAAGAAGGTCGCCGTGGTGGCGGCGGGCAACACCACGACGCTCGCGGACATGGCCGGCGTGCGCCTGCCGCTGGAAAGCCACCCGCTGCAGGCGCTGGTGTCGGAGCCGATCAAGCCGGTCGTGAACACCGTGATCATGTCGAACGCGGTGCACGCCTATATCAGCCAGTCCGACAAGGGCGATCTCGTGATCGGCGCGGGCGTGGACCAGTACACCGGTTTCGGCCAGCGCGGCAGCTTCCACATCATCGAAGGCACGCTGCAGGCCATCGTCGAAATGTTCCCGGTGTTCTCGCGCGTGCGCATGAACCGGCAGTGGGGCGGCATTGTCGACGTTTCGCCGGACGCCTGCCCGATCATCAGCAAGACCGACGTGAAGGGTCTCTATTTCAACTGCGGCTGGGGCACCGGCGGCTTCAAGGCGACGCCGGGCTCGGGCTGGGTGTTCGCGCACACCATTGCGAAGGACGAGCCGCATCCGCTCAACGCGCCGTTCTCGCTGGACCGTTTCTCTACCGGCCATCTGATCGACGAACACGGCGCAGCCGCCGTCGCGCACTAAAGGAGCCCACAATATGTTGCTGATCGAATGCCCGTGGTGCGGTCCCCGCGCCGAAGTCGAGTTCACCTGCGGCGGCGAAGCCGACATCGCGCGTCCGCTCGACACCGACAAGCTCACCGACAAGGAGTGGGGCGACTACCTCTTCATGCGTCACAACCCACGCGGCGTGCATAAAGAGCAGTGGCTGCACGCGCAGGGCTGCCGCCGCTGGTTCATGGCGACGCGCGACACCGTCACCTACGAGATTCAGTCTTACGAAACCTTCGGCGCAGCAAATGGGGCGCAAGGCGACAAGCAAGGGAGCACGCAGCGATGAGCCAGAAGAACCGCCTCGGCGCCGGTGGGCGCGTGAACCGCGCAATTCCGCTGAACTTCACGTTCAATGGCCGCACGTATCAGGGCTTTCAGGGCGACACGCTGGCCTCGGCGCTGCTCGCCAACGACGTGCATTTCGTCGCGCGCAGCTTCAAGTACCATCGCCCGCGCGGCATCATGACGGCGGACGTGGCCGAGCCGAACGCTATCGTGCAGCTCGAGCGCGGCGCGTATACGGTGCCCAATGCGCGCGCGACCGAAGTCGAGTTGTACCAGGGGCTCGTCGCGACGAGCGTGAACGCCGAGCCCAGCCTCGAAAACGATCGCATGGCGATCAACCAGAAGTTCTCGCGCTTTCTGCCGGCGGGCTTTTACTACAAGACCTTCATGTGGCCGCGCAAATGGTGGCCGAAATACGAGGAAAAGATTCGCGACGCCGCGGGTCTCGGCAAAGCGCCCGAAGTGCGCGACGCCGACCGCTACGACAAATGCTTCGCGCATTGCGATGTCCTCGTGGTGGGCGGCGGCCCCGCCGGCCTCGCGGCCGCGCATACGGCGGGCGCAACCGGCGCACGCGTGATTCTGGTGGACGACCAGCGCGAACTGGGCGGCAGCCTGCTGTCGTGCAAGGCCGATATCGACGGCCGTCCTGCGCTCAATTGGGTCGAGAAGATCGAAGCCGAACTCAAGCAGATGCCCGACGTGAAGATCCTGTCGCGCAGCACGGCGTTCGGCTATCAGGATCACAATCTCGTGACCGTGACGCAGCGTTTGACGGAGCATCTGCCGGTTTCCACGCGCCAGGGCACGCGCGAGCTGTTGTGGAAAATCCGCGCCAGGCGCGTGATTCTCGCCACCGGTGCGCACGAGCGTCCCATCGTGTTCGGCAACAACGATCTGCCGGGCATCATGCTGGCCTCGGCGGTCTCGACGTATATCCATCGCTACGGCGTGTTGCCGGGCCGCAATGCGGTCGTCTTCACGAACAACGACGCGGGCTACCGTTGTGCGCTCGATCTGAAGGCATGCGGCGCGACCGTCACGGTCGTCGATGGGCGCGCCCAGGGCAACGGCGCATTGCAGGCCACCGCGCGCCGCCAGGGCGTGAAGGTGATGTACAACGCGGCCATCAACTGTGCGCATGGCAAGCAGCGCGTGAGCTCAGTCGACGTGGTGGGCTACACGAACGGGCAGGCCGGCGCGCAGCAGGCCACGCTTGCATGCGATCTCGTTGCGGTGTCGGGCGGCTTCAGCCCGGTGCTGCACCTCTTCGCGCAGTCGGGCGGCAAGGCGCACTGGAGCGACGCGAAGGCGTGCTTCCTGCCCGGCAAGCGCGTGCAGGAGGAAGTGAGCGTTGGGGCGGCAGTGGGCGAATTCGGGCTTGGCCGCGCGCTCACGCAGGGCGTGGACGGCGGCATCGACGCGGCGAAGTCGCTCGGCTTCCCGCTCAAGCGGCCCGCTGTGCCCAGGGCAGCCGAGGTCGAAGAGACGCCGCTGCAGGCGCTGTGGCTCGTGGGCAGTCGCAAGGATGCGGCGCGCGGGCCGAAGCAATTCGTCGACTTCCAGAACGACGTCTCGGCAGCGGACATTCTGCTCGCCGCGCGCGAAGGCTTCGAGTCGGTCGAGCACGTGAAGCGTTACACGGCCATGGGCTTCGGCACCGACCAGGGCAAGCTCGGCAATATCAACGGCATGGCGATTCTCGCCAGCGCGCTCGGCAAGACGATTCCCGAGACGGGCACGACGACGTTCCGCCCGAACTACACGCCTGTCACGTTCGGCACGTTCGCAGGGCGCGAACTCGGCGACATGCTCGACCCGATCCGCAAGACCTGCATTCACGAGTGGCACGTGCAGCATGGCGCGGAATTCGAGGACGTGGGCAACTGGAAGCGCCCGTGGTACTACCCGAAAAGCGGGGAGAATCTGCACGCGGCCGTGAAGCGCGAGTGTCTTGCGGTGCGCAACAGCGTCGGTATTCTCGATGCTTCCACGCTGGGCAAGATCGACATTCAAGGCCCCGACGCCGCGAAGCTGCTCAACTGGGTCTATACGAACCCGTGGCTCAAGCTCGAAGTGGGCAAGTGCCGTTACGGCCTGATGCTCGACGAAAACGGCATGGTGTTCGACGACGGCGTGACGGTGCGCCTCGGCGAGCAGCACTACATGATGACGACCACCACGGGCGGCGCGGCGCGTGTGCTCACGTGGCTCGAACGCTGGCTGCAGACCGAGTGGCCCGACATGAAGGTGCGTCTCGCTTCCGTCACCGACCACTGGGCGACGTTCGCCGTGGTCGGCCCGAAGAGCCGCAAGGTGCTGCAGAAGGTATGCAAGGACATCGACTTCGACAACGCCGCGTTCCCGTTCATGTCGTATCGCAACGGCACGGTCGCGGGCGTGAAGTCGCGCGTCATGCGTATCAGCTTCTCGGGCGAGCTGGCCTATGAAGTGAACGTGCCCGCGAATGCAGGCCGCGCCGTATGGGAAGCGTTGATGGAAGCCGGCGCCGAGTTCGACATCACGCCGTACGGTACGGAAACGATGCACGTGCTGCGTGCCGAGAAGGGCTACATCATCGTGGGTCAGGACACGGACGGCTCGGTCACGCCTTTCGATCTCGGCATGGGCGGTCTCGTCTCGCAGACGAAGGACTTCCTCGGCCGCCGCTCGCTCAAGCGCTCGGATACGGCGAAGGAAAACCGCAAGCAGTTCGTCGGACTGCTGACCGACGATGCGCAATATGTGCTGCCCGAAGGCGGCCAGATCATCGCACCGGATGCGCAAGCGCGCGCCGACGGCACGACGTCGATGATCGGTCACGTGACGTCGAGCTACTACAGCCCGATCCTGCAGCGTTCCATCGCGCTGGCGGTCGTGAAGGGCGGCTTGAACAAGATGGGCGAGCGCGTGGTGATTCCCATGGCCGATGGCCGGCGCGTGAGCGCGCAGATCGCGAGCCCGATTTTCTACGACACGGAAGGAGTGCGTCAGCATGTTGAATGAAACGAAAGACCCCCTGCCGGTCGCGGAGCGCGTCGTCGGTGTGCGCCTTGAGTCGCCGCTCGTAGGTGCCGCGGATCTGGTCAAGGCGCAGGAGGGACGTGCCTCGAAAGCGTTCGCCATGCGTGAGCTGCCGTTTCGTGACCTCGTGAACGTGCGCGGCGAATTGAGCGACCCGGCGTTCGTCGCGGCGTTCGCCGGCGTGGTTGGCTGCGAGCCGCCGGCCGCGCCGAACACCGTCGCGCGCAGCCAGCACTATGACGTGCTCTGGCTCGGACCCGACGAATGGCTCGTACGCTCGCTCGCGCCTGTGCAAACGGGCATGCTCGAAGCGAAGCTGACCCCCGTGCTCGGCGATGCCTATGCGGCGGCCGTGGACGTCGGCAGCGGCAACACGGTGATCGAGATCGAAGGCACGCGGGCGCGCGACGTGCTCTCGCGCGGCTGCCCGCTCGACCTGCATCCGCGGCTCTTCAAGCCGGGTCAATGCGCGCAGAGCGTGTATTTCAAGGCTTCGATCGTGCTGATTCCCACGGGCGACGACCGCTTCGAAATCGTCGTGCGCCGCAGCTTCGCCGATTATTTCTGCCGCATCATGGTCGACGCCGCGGCGTCGGTCGCGCCATGAAGATCGTCGATGCAGCGTTCGAGCCGGCGCTTGGCGCGCTGGGCGCAATCGGTGCGCTCGGCGCACACGACGCGCCGCTCGGGCGCGGCTGGAGCGTATTCGTCGAAGCGTTGAGCGTGCCGGCGCGCATCGGTATCTATCCGCACGAGCACGGTTCCCCGCAGCCGCTCGTGATCGACGCGCAGCTCGGCTATCGCTGCATGCCGCACGAAAAGAACGCGACGGGTGAAGCGGGCGACTGGATCGACTACGACGGCTATTGCACGCGCCTTGCCGACTTTCTCGGGCGCAAGCCGCATACGCGGCTGCTCGAAACGCTGGTGGCGGACATGGCGGCGTTTTCGTTTCGCGAATGGCCCGCGCTGGAAACGCTCAGGCTCGCGGTGCACAAGCCGAAGATCCGGCCGGGTACGCGTCGCGTGGGCGTGGGGCTCGACTGGACGCGCGCCGACTATCGGCAATGGATACGGGCCGACGGGGGCGGGCAGTAGCAGGCAAGACGCGTAGCCCGATGTCGGCGCAAAGCAAGGGCGCGTCGCTTCTTGCACATCGTCGTCTGCGGCGCTCAGGCTACGCTCGAAGCACCGTTGTCTTGCGTGCAGTTTGCGCGAGGCAACGCCATCTAGTGAGCAGCGTTGCGAGCTGCATCGAACAGGAGACAGCGAGATGAGCGGTAATCGAGGCGTCGTGTATCAAGGGCCGGGCAAGGTCGAGGTGCAGAACATCGCGTATCCGAAGATGGTCGATCCGAGCGGGCGCTCGATCGGCCATGGCGTCATTCTGAAGGTAGTCAGCACGAATATCTGCGGCTCGGACCAGCATATGGTGCGCGGGCGCACGACGGCGCCCGTCGGCCTCGTGCTGGGTCATGAGATTACCGGCGAAGTGGTGGAGGTGGGCAACGACGTCGAAACGCTGAAGATCGGCGACCTCGTTTCCGTGCCGTTCAACGTGGCGTGCGGGCGCTGTGCGATGTGCCGCGAGCAGCACACCGGTGTTTGCCTGAACGTGAATCCGTCGCGCGCGGGCGGTGCTTACGGCTATGTCGACATGGGCGGCTGGATTGGCGGCCAGGCCGAATACGTGCTCGTGCCGTATGCCGATTTCAACCTGCTGAAGTTTCCGGACCGCGATCAGGCGATGTCGAAGATTCGCGATCTCACCTGCCTATCAGACATTCTGCCCACGGGCTATCACGGCGCGGTCACGGCGGGCGTGAAGCCGGGCTCGACCGTTTATATCGCGGGCGCGGGTCCGGTGGGGATGGCGGCTGCGGCGTCGGCGCGTTTGCTTGGCGCGGCCTGCACGATCGTCGGCGACATCAATGCGGAGCGGCTCGCGCATGCGAAGGCGATGGGCTTCGAAGTGGTCGATCTTTCGAAAGACGCGACGCTCGGCGAGCAGATCGAACAGATTCTGGGCAAGCCGGAAATCGATTGCGCGGTGGATTGCGTGGGCTTCGAAGCGCACGGGCATGGCGCTTCCGGTCACTCGGAAGAGGCGCCGGCTACGGTGCTTAATTCGCTGATGGAAATCACGCGGCCGGCAGGCATGATCGGTATTCCTGGGTTGTATGTGACGGACGATCCGGGTGCACGCGATGTGGCCGCGCAGCATGGCAGCCTGAGCATCCGCTTCGGGCTTGGTTGGGCCAAGTCGCATACTTTCCATACAGGGCAAACGCCTGTGCTCAAGTACAACCGGAATCTCATGCAAGCGATTTTGTTTGATCGGTTGCCGATCGCCAAGATCGTTAATGTTTCGGTTATTTCGCTTGATGAGGCGCCTGAGGGGTATAAAAAGTTTGATGGCGGTGCGCCGCGGAAGTTTGTGATTGATCCGCATGGGTTGTTGGCCGCTTAATTTTTAGTTTTGGCTTTTGGCCTTTTTTGTGGTTTTCCTGTTTTCGCGTCGGTATGCATGCGTTGCCCCTGTGCGGGGCGGCACCTACTTTCTTTGCGGCGGCAAAGAAAGTAGGCAAAGAAAGCCGCTCAAACCGCCAGTGCCTGCCACGGTTCACATCTCGCCATGAATGGTGAATGGCTCCGGAGCGTCTGTCGCCTCGCACCACCAAAGTGAGTGACAAGGCAGTCATTCATCCCGCTGCTCGCTACGCGCGCTGCGGTGGGGTCTACATGGGAAACCGAATGGTACGAACAAGCATTCGCGAAAATGCACGCGCACCAATGGTTTTAGTTTATGCCCTTCGGCGCGCGTAGCGCCGCCGGAAGGATGAGCGCCTTGTCACTACCTCTGAAGGTGCGAGGTGACAGACGCTCCGGAGCCATTCACCATGTACGTCGAGATGTGAACTGTGGCAGGCGCTGGCGGTTTGAGCGGCTTTCTTTGCCTACTTTCTTTGCCGCCGCAAAGAAAGTAGGTGCCGCCCCGCACAGGGGCAACGCATGCAGACCAGCGCGAAAACAAGTTTCAAATATGAACAACAGGCGAAGGCCCAACAACAGCCGCCGCCACAGGCGAATCAGCACCAGAAAGCGGTGCAATCCGCTTCCTCCGCTCCCCAGTAGGCGCACTCCCAAAAGCATCCCGATAGCTCTTGCTAAAGTGACAAGCCGACTGAAACCCGCAGGCCATCGTAATCTGCATGATCGACATATCGGTCTGCAGCAGCAGCTCACGCGCGCGCCGCAAGCGCAGCGTTAAATAGTAATGCGTAGGCGTCATGCCAAGATGCTCGTGAAAGAGCCGCTGCAACTGCCGCTGTGACATATTCGCAAGCCGCGCCAGCTCTTCACGTGAAAGCGGCTCTTCGATATTGTTCTCCATAAGAGAGATGACCTCGAAGAGCGACTTGTTCGCGGACCCGAGCCGCGCGACGAGCGGCATGCGCTGCTGGGCAGACGTATCGCGCACATGCTCGACAACGAACTGCTCGGCGATCTGCGTCACGCGCGCAGTGCCCACACGTGCCGTGATGAGATGCAGCATCATGTCGAGCGGCGCGACGCCGCCGGTGCAAGTCACCCGGTCGCGGTCGATGACGAAGAGCTCCTTGAGAAAACGCGTCGAAGGAAACTCCTCCTTCAGCGCCGACATGTTCTCCCAATGGATCGCGCAAGCATACCCAGCCAGCAACCCAGACTTCGCCAGCGCATAGGTACCCGTGCAAAGGCTGCCCAGCGCAACACCCATGCGCGCAAAGCGGCGCAGCGCAGCGAGATGGCCGGGCGTGGTGGCCCGCTGCACGTCGATGCCGCCGCAGACGAACACGATATCGGGTTGCCCCACGCATTCTGCCGGGCCGGTGTCGATGGAAAGCCCGTTGCTCGACGCGACCGGGCCGCCCTCCGGGCTGATGATCGACCACCTGTAAAGCGGCTGTCCGCTCAGGTAGTTAGCCATACGAAGAACTTCGATGGCGTTCGTGAACGCGATCATCGTGAAGTCGGGCAGCGGCATGAACGCGAAGTGCGCTAACGACGCTGTGCGATCCGGCAGCATGGGGGACGATTCCTTGTGATCGGTAGCCTGATGCCCAATGGAGGCCCGGTGAGGCCCGGGGGGCCGGCTACGCTACCGCAATTTTCGAATTTGGCGGGTCCAGTGTGCCATGCGGCAAAACCCTGAGTCATCTGGTCAATAAAGCCGGACGCGGGAAATAGGACGAGAGTGCGGGATTGGTGCACTGCGATGCACGATAAATAATCTGGATTGGGAAACATGGGGCACGGCGCACCGTTAGCGGGCGCTCTAACGTAGCCACTTGTGAAAAATGGACGCGAATGGCGGAAAAGGAAAAGAACGCGTCTGAATTTCGACGTTGAGCGCCAATTCGAACGACAAGAATAGAACCGTCGGTCCCCAGCCGGTCAAGCGGGTTCAAAGCCGCTCTCAAGCCAGTCGCGACGGGGCCTCCAGCCTTGCAGGAAGTCCTTCATTCATCGTCACGGAAGCCCTATGTCGAATACTCAACCTTTCTTCTCGCAAACGCTGGCGCAGCGCGATTCGGCAATCCGCAGCAGCATCCTGAAAGAACTCGAGCGGCAGCAGTCGCAGGTCGAAATGATCGCGTCGGAAAACATCGTGTCGCGCGCCGTGCTCGAGGCCCAAGGCTCGGTGCTGACCAACAAGTACGCGGAAGGTTATCCGGGCAAGCGTTATTACGGCGGCTGCGAATTCGCCGACGAGGTGGAAGCGCTTGCCATCAGCCGCATCAAGCAACTGTTCAACGCCGGCTTCGCCAACGTGCAGCCGCATTCGGGCGCGCAGGCCAACGGCTCAGTCATGCTCGCGCTCGCCAAGCCGGGCGATACGGTGCTCGGCATGTCGCTCGACGCGGGCGGCCACCTGACGCACGGCGCCAGGCCGGCGCTTTCCGGCAAGTGGTTCAACGCCGTGCAGTACGGCGTGAACCGCGAAACCATGCTGATTGACTACGGCCAGGTCGAAGAACTCGCGCAGCAGCACAAACCCAGCCTCATCATCGCGGGCTTCTCCGCATACCCGCGCGCACTCGACTTCGCGCGCTTTCGCGCCATTGCCGATTCGGTCGGCGCGAAGCTGATGGTGGATATGGCGCATATCGCGGGCATCATCGCGGCAGGACGCCATCAGAACCCCGTCGAGCACGCGCACGTCGTCACCTCCACCACGCACAAGACACTGCGCGGCCCGCGTGGCGGCTTCGTGCTGACCAACGACGAGGAGATCGCGAAGAAGATCAACTCGGCCGTGTTTCCCGGCCTGCAGGGCGGCCCGCTCATGCACGTGATCGCGGGCAAGGCGGTGGCGTTCGGCGAAGCGCTAGAAGCCAGCTTCAAGACCTATATCGACAGCGTGCTCGCCAATGCGAAGGCGCTGGGCGAGGTGCTGAAGGCTGGCGGTGTCGACCTCGTCACGGGCGGCACCGACAACCATCTGCTGCTAGTCGATCTGCGGCCCAAGGGCCTCAAGGGCAATCAGGTCGAGCAGGCGCTGGAGCGCGCCGGCATCACCTGCAACAAGAACGGCATTCCGTTCGACGCCGAAAAGCCCACGGTGACTTCGGGCATTCGCCTCGGTGCGCCCGCGGGTACGACGCGCGGTTTCGGCGTGGACGAATTCCGCGAGATCGGGCGACTGATTCTCGAAGTGTTCGACGCACTGCGCACGCATCCCGAAGGCGACGCCGCCACGGAGCAGCGCGTGCGCCGCGAGATCTTCGCGCTGTGCGAACGCTTCCCGATCTATACGCAAGCCTGATTCTTCACACCACCGCCTTTCAATTCCATTCGCGAGTTTCGGAGCGGCTAATGAGCACTCTGCACGACAACAGCATCATCATCGACGGCCTGAACATTTCGAAGTTCGAACGCTCGGTGTTCGAAGACATGCGCAAGGGCGGCGTCACCGCCGTCAACTGCACGGTTTCCGTCTGGGAGGACTTCCAGAAGACCGTGGACAACATTGCGCAGATGAAGCAGCAGATTCGCGAGTACAGCGAGATCCTCACGCTCGTGCGCACGACCGACGACATTCTGCGCGCGAAGAAAGAGAACAAGACCGGCATCATCTTCGGCTTCCAGAACTCGTATGCGTTCGAGGACAACCTCGGCTATATCGAGGTGTTCAAGGAACTCGGCGTGAACGTCGTGCAACTTTGCTACAACACGCAGAACCTGGTCGGCACCGGCTGCTATGAGCCGGACGGCGGCCTCTCCGGCTACGGGCGCGAAGTGATCCAGGAAATGAACCGCGTGGGGATTCTCGTCGATCTTTCGCACGTGGGCGGCAAGACGTCGTCGGATGCGATCGCGTGCTCGAAGAAGCCGGTGACGTATTCCCACTGCTGTCCGTCGGGTCTCAAGGAGCACCCGCGCAACAAGACCGACGAGCAGTTGAAGGAGATTGCCGACGCGAACGGCTTCGTGGGCGTGACGATGTTCGCACCGTTCCTCAAGAAAGGCCCGGATTCGACCGTCGAGGATTATCTGGAGGCGATCGAATACGTGGTCGATCTGATCGGCGAGGACCGCGTGGGCATCGGCACGGATTTCACGCAAGGCTACAGCACCGAATTCTTCGACTGGATCACGCACGACAAGGGCCGTTATCGCTGCCTCACGAACTTCGGCAAGGTCGTGAACCCGGAAGGCATCCGCACGATCGGCGAATTTCCGAATCTCACGGCGGCCATGCAAAAAGCCGGCTGGAGCGAGACGCGCATCAAGAAGGTCATGGGCGAGAACTGGATGCGCGTGTTCGGCGAAGTCTGGGGCGGTTGATCCCCGGGCCTGACCGTGCAGCATGGAAAGGCCATCATTACCAATAAGAAACCCTAACTAAAAAACGCTCGTTGAGTCATTGGAGCCCCACGAAATGCAACCGCAACTGCCGATCGATGTCGATCCTGCCACCGGTATCTGGACCACGGACGCGCTGCCGATGCTGTACGTGCCGCGTCACTTCTTCACCAACAATCACACCGCCGTGGAAGAGGCGCTGGGCCGCGATGCGTACGCCGAGATTCTCTACAAAGCCGGCTACAAGTCCGCGTACCACTGGTGCGCGAAGGAAGCCGAGAAGCACGGCATTGCCGGCATGGCCGTGTTCGAACATTACCTGAAGCGTCTTTCGCAGCGCGGCTGGGGCCTCTTCACGATACGCGAAGCCGACCCGGCCACCGCGCGCGCGAAGATCGAATTGCGTCATTCGTCGTTCGTGCTGGCGCAACCGGGCAAGGAAGGCAAGCTTTGCTACATGTTCGCGGGCTGGTTCGCGGGCGCGATGGACTGGGTGAACGACACCACGGAAGGCGGAGAAAACACGCCGCGTTCGCAATCGAAAGAAGTGCAATGCGCCGCCGAAGGCCACGCGCACTGCGTATTCGAAGTCTCGCCGATCGCCGCCTGAACGGCCGCGCACCCCCCGCAATACAGGTCACACCGAAAGACACGAACGCCAGAGGTCGTCTGCGATGCGCTACCCGAATCTGTTCAAACCCTTGACGCTCAATCAGCTCACGCTGCGCAACCGCATCGTCAGCACGGCCCACGCCGAGGTCTATGCGGAGCCGGGCGGCCTGCCGGGCGACCGCTATATCCGCTATTACGAAGAAAAAGCCAAGGGGGGCGTGGGCATGGCCGTATGCGGCGGGTCGAGCCCGGTGTCGATCGACAGCCCGCAGGGCTGGTGGAAGTCGGTGAATCTCGCCACCGACAAGATCATCGATCCGCTCGCGCGTCTGGCCGAGGCCATGCACCGCCATGGCGCGAAGATCATGATCCAGGCCACCCACATGGGCCGCCGCTCCGCCTTTCACGGCGAGCATTGGCCGCATTTGATGTCGCCTTCGGGTGTACGCGAGCCCGTGCACCGCGGCAACGCGAAGATCATCGAGGTGGAGGAGATCCGCCGCATCATCGGCGACTTCTCGGCGGCTGCAAAGCGCGTGAAGGACGCCGGCATGGACGGCATCGAAATCTCCGCCGCGCACCAGCATCTGATCGACCAGTTCTGGAGCCCCCGCACGAACTTCCGCACCGACGAATGGGGCGGCTCGCTCGAAAACCGTCTGCGTTTCGGCGTGGAAGTACTCAAGGCCGTGCGTGAAGCGGTGGGCAAGGACTTTTGCGTCGGCCTGCGCATGTGCGGCGACGAATTCCACGAAGACGGCCTCGATCACGAGCAGCTCAAGGAAATCGCACAGGCGATGTCGGAAACGGGTCTCATCGATTATCTCGGCGTGATCGGCTCAGGCGCGGATACGCACAACACGCTCGCGAACTGCATGCCGCCCATGGCGCTGCCGCCGGAGCCGTTCGTGCATCTCGCGGCGGGCATCAAGTCGGTGGTCAAGCTGCCGGTCATGCATGCGCAGAGCATTCGCGACGCGGGCCAGGCCGAGCGTCTGCTCGCGAGCGGCATGGTCGATCTCGTGGGCATGACGCGCGCGCAGATCGCCGACCCGCACATGGTCATCAAGATTCGCGACGGCCGCGAGGACGAGATCAAGCAGTGCGTGGGCGCGAACTATTGCATCGACCGCCAGTACAACGGGCTCGACGTGCTGTGCGTGCAGAACGCGGCAACGTCGCGCGAAGCGACCATGCCGCACGTGATCGAAAAATCGCGTGGCCCGAAGCGCAAGGTCGTGGTGGTCGGCGCGGGCCCGGCGGGCCTCGAGGCCGCACGCGTGGCGCGGCTGCGCGGCCATGATGTCGTGCTGTTCGAGAAGAACGACGCCGTGGGCGGCCAGATTCTGCTCGCTGCGAAAGCGCCGCAGCGCGAGCAGATGGCGGGCATCGTGCGCTGGTTCGACATGGAGACGAAGCGACTTGGAGTGGATCGTCGCCTTGGCGTGACGGCCGACGAGAAAACCATTCTCGCGGAAAAGCCCGACATCATCGTGCTCGCCACGGGCGGGTCGAGCTTCACGCAGCAGGTTCCGGCCTGGGGCGTGGAAGAGGGGCTCGCCGTGAGCGCATGGGACATCCTCAGCGGCAAGGTCGAGCCGAAGCAGAACGTGCTCGTCTACGACGGCGTGAGCACGCATGCGGGCGCAGGCGTCGCCGATTTCATTTCGAGCCGCGGCTCGAAGGTCGAGATCGTGACGCCGGACGTGAAGGTCGCCGACGACGTGGGCGGCACCACGTTCCCGATCTTCTATCGCCGCCTCTATGCGCAAGGCGTGATTCACACGCCGAATTACTGGCTCGACCGTGTGTACGAAGAAGACGGCAAGAAGATCGCCGTGCTGCGCAACGAGTACACGGAGGAACAGGAAGAGCGCGCCGTCGATCAGGTGGTGATCGAAAACGGCAGCACGCCCAACGACGCCCTGTACTGGAAGCTCAAACCTGAGTCAGTCAATCGCGGGCAGGTGGACGTGCACAAGCTCTTCGCGGCCGAGGCGCAGCCTTGCCTTTCCGAAGAACTCGGCAATGGCCGCTTCCTGCTCTTCCGCGTGGGCGACTGCATCTCCCTGCACAACATTCACGGCGCGATCTACGACGCGCTGCGGCTCGCCAAGGACTTCTGAACCATGAATCCGACCTGGCTCATTACCGCGCTGCTGTGGGTGTCGATGGCGGGGCTCGCATTCGCGGTCGCGAAGCGGGCCGCTTTCTGGCGGATGGGGCGTGCCGCCGCGCCTGGCTCCGTCGGCGTCGGCAAGCTGTTCAGTATCCCGAAACGTTATTTCGTCGATCTGCACCACGTGGTGGCGCGCGACCCGTACATCGCCAGGACGCACGTCGCCACCGCGGGCGGCGCCATCGCGGCGCTCGCGCTCGTGTTCGTCAACTACGGATTCGCGATCTATTCGCCATGGCTCGACAAACTGGTTTTTCTCGCGGCCCTCGCCATGCTGATCGGCGTGGTGTTCGTGTGGCGCCGCCGTCACGCGAAGGCGGTGCCGGCACGCCTCTCGCGCGGGCCCTGGAATACGCTGCCGTGGCTGCTCGGTTCGTTCGCGCTGGGCGTGGCGCTCTTCACGGTCGTACCGGCGGGCGCCATGTCGGGCGGCTTCGCGGTGCTCTGCGCGGTGCTGATCGCCGTGGGCGCGTTCGCGATGACGTTCGGCGCGGCGCGCGGCGGCCCGATGAAGCATGCCGTGGCGGGGCTGTTGCACCTCGCGTTCCATCCACGCCAGGAGCGTTTTTCGGCCACGCGCGAGGGCTGGACCGGCAACGGCACGGCCACGCCGCCCACGGCGCTGAAGCTCCCCGACATCGAAGAGAAGCAGGAATACGGCGTGACGAAACCCGTCGAGTTTCGCTGGAACCAGTTGCTGAGCTTCGACGCCTGCGTGCAGTGCGGCAAATGCGAGGCCGCGTGCCCCGCGTTCGCCTCGGGCCAGCCGCTCAACCCCAAGAAGCTGATTCAGGATCTCGTGGTGGGCATGGCGGGCGGCACCGATGCGGCCTATGCAGGCAGCCCCACGCCCGGCATCAAGGTCGGCCAGCATGCCGGCGCGCCGAATGCCCCGATCGTTTCAGGCCTGATCGAAGCGCAAACGCTGTGGTCCTGCACGACCTGCCGCGCCTGCGTACAGGAGTGCCCGATGCTGATCGAGCACGTGGACGCCATCGTCGATATGCGCCGCAACCAGACGCTGGTGCACGGCGAGGTACCGGGCAAAGGACCTGAGGTGCTTGCCAATCTGCGCGAAACGGGCACGGCAGGCGGCTACGACAAGGCCGCGCGCTACGACTGGTCGGTCGATCTCAACGCGCCCGTGGCGCAACCGGGCAAGCGCGTGGACGTCCTCGTGGTGGCGGGCGAGGGTGCATTCGACATGCGCTATCAGCGCACGCTGCGCGCACTAGTGAAGGTCCTCAACAAGGCGGGCGTGAACTACGCGGTGCTGGGCGCGCGGGAAACCGACACAGGCGACGTGGCACGTCGCCTCGGCGACGAAGCCACATTCCAGCAGATGGCGAAGCAAATGATGACGACGCTCGCGTCGCTCAACTTCGCGCGCATCGTCACGGCTGACCCGCACGTCATGCATAGCCTGCGCAACGAGTATCGCGCGCTTGGCGGGCGTTACGAGGTGCTGCATCACACGACCTACCTCGCGGAACTCGCCGCTACTGGGCGCATCGCGCCCAAGGCCGTGCAGGCGCTCGCGGAAAAGCGCACGACGTACCACGATCCCTGCTATCTGGGCCGCTACAACGGCGAGACCGAAGCACCGCGCAAGCTGCTCAGGACCATCGGCATCAAGATCGTGGAAATGGAGCGCCACGGCATGCGTGCACGCTGCTGCGGCGGTGGCGGCGGCGCACCGCTCACCGATATCCCAGGCAAGCAGCGCATTCCCGATATCCGCATCGCCGACGCGCGCGCCGTCAACGCCGAAGTCGTCGCCGTGGGCTGCCCGCAGTGCACGGCGATGCTCGAAGGCGTCGTGGGTCCGCGCCCCGACGTGCTCGACGTGGCCGAACTCGTCGCCGCCTCGCTGGAGTGAATCGATGAATACCCTCAAACGAATCGATCCGCGCCGCCCCTTCGTCATTACGGCTGCGGGCCTCAAGCGCATCACGCTGGGCGAAGCCGGCAGCGCCGACACGAGCGATGCGCAGTGGCTCGCGCAGCACGCGCACGCAAGCGCAGCGAAGCCACGCCGCGTGGTGAGTCATCCCGATCATGTTCTGCTCGTCGTTGCGCACGCCGAACGCGGCGCGCTCGACGATCACGCGTGCCAGGCCATTGCCGCCGCCGCGCTGCTGGCCGATGCGCATACCGAAGTCGCGCTGCTCGTGTTCGGCGAGCTGAAGGACGATGCCGGGGCGCTCGGCGTGGACAAGCTGATCGAACTGCCTGGCTTCGAGCGCCGCACCTTCGCGCCGGAGAGTGCGTTGCGTGCGCTGCAGGCCTGCGCGGCGGCGCTCGCGCCGGAGCACGTGTTCCTGCCGGACAACGCCAGCGGCGACGGCGACCTCGGCCGCCGCTATGCGGCCGCCGCGGGTGCGAGCGTGGCAACTCACGTGGTCGAGATCGATGCGAAGCATGTGGGCGTGTATGAGCAGGCGAAGCGCGCGTGGGCCGCACGCTCGCTGCCGGAAGTGATCCTGCTCGCGCCGAACGCCGTCGAGGCGAAACTGCCTTTCGTCGGCGCCGGCGAACGCCTCGCGGGCGATTTCATCCGGCCGGCTACCGACCTCGCGTCGCCATACAAGGACCTCGGGCTCGAATCCATCGACGCCGCCCAGGTCGCACTCGAAGAAGCCGATTTCATCGTCTCGGCGGGCAACGGCGTGACCGACATTGCGGCGTTCGGGCGGCTCGCGGGCGCATTCGGCGCGGCGATCGGCGCGAGCCGCGTGGCGGTGGACAACGGTCACTTCACGCGCGACAAACAGGTCGGCGCAACGGGCAAGACGGTCGAGGCGAGCGTGTATATCGCGTTCGGCATTTCGGGCGCCGTGCAGCACTTGCAGGGCATCAAGGACTGCCGCCATGTGATTGCCGTGAATCTCGACGGCAGCGCGCCGATTGCGAAGCGTGCCAATTTGACCGTGGTCGGCGACGCGCAGGGCACGATCGCCGCGCTGATCGAGCAGGTGCAAGCCGCACGCGCGAAGCGCGGCGAGATGAGCGCCAACCGTGACGAAACGCATTCTGCAGGAGTCGCCGCATGAACGCACGCCATGATCCTCAAGGTGGAATCGAGCGCATTGCGGTACTCGTTTCGGTGGGACGCCACCCCGTGAGCGGGGCGCCGCGATACAGCCGCAACGACGCGCTCGCGCTCGACCTCGCGCGCACGCTGGCCGAGCGGCATCGCGCGCGTCTCGACGTGCTGCACGCAGGCGACGCCGCCGATCCCGCGCTCGCCGAATACCTCGCGCTGGGCGCGCACGAAGTGGAGGTGCTGGCCTGCACGCCTTCCGGCGACGCGGCACGGGTGCTCGCCGAGCGCGTGCGCGGCTACGACCTCGTGCTGACCGGCACGCGCGCCGAGGGCGCGCACGACAGCGGCATGCTGCCGTACCGTGTGGCGGCTGCGCTGGGCGTGCCGATCGTGGGCGGCGCGGTGGATATCGACGTCGACGTCACGACGCGCGCCGCCGTGGTGCGCCAGTTTCTGCCCAAAGGTCTGCGGCGCCGCGTGCAGACGGCGCTGCCCGCGCTGATCGCCGTGCATCCGCTCGCGAATGCCCAGCCCCGGTACGCCTATGCGCGGCTGCGCGCGGGCGCGGTACGGCCCGCGAGCGCAACGCGCGTCAGCGCAGCCGAATCGACTGACGCTTCCGCATGGACGGTTGGCCCGATCGAGCGTAAACCCGTGCGACTGGCCGCGGCGGAAAAACGCTCGGGCCACGCGCGCATGCTTTCGGCGACCACGACCGAAAGCCGGGGCGGCAACGTCGTAATTGAAGGGAGTTCGGTCGAAAAAGCACAAGTGATCCTCGCGTATTTGCGGGAGCATCAACTCATCGATTACTGATTTTGCTGGCCTGTCGGCAACGAACTGGGATGAAAAATCCGGAGCACACATGAAAGTAACGGCAGAGATTCGCGCGCTGATCGAGCGCCGCCAGGCGGGTTACAGCCTGGAGGCGCCTTTCTACCTGAGCGAGGAGATTTTTGCGCTCGATATGGAGACGATTTTCCGGCAACACTGGATCGAGGTCGCCACGGAAGCCGAAATTCCCGAACCGGGCGACTACGTGACCGTCGATCTGGCGGGCGACTCGATCCTGATCGTGCGCGACGACGACATGCAGGTGCGCGCGTTCCACAACGTCTGCCGTCACCGCGGCGCGCGCCTGTGCAACGAAGAGAAGGGGTCGGTGGGCAATATCGTGTGCCCGTATCACAGCTGGACCTACAACCTCACGGGCGCGCTGATGTTCGCGGAGCACATGGGCGAGCAGTTCGACCGCTGCAAGCACAGCCTCAAGAACGTGCACGTGGAAAATCTCGCGGGCCTGATCTTCGTGTGTCTGGCCGAAGAGCCGCCCGCCGACTTCGCGGCGATGCGCGCCGAGATGGAGCCGTATTTGCTGCCGCACGACCTGGCTAGCTGCAAGGTCGCCGCGCAGGTGGACATCATCGAGAAGGGCAACTGGAAGCTCGTGATGGAAAACAATCGCGAGTGCTATCACTGCGTCGCGAATCATCCCGAGCTGACGATTTCGCTCTATGAATACGGCTTTGGCTACGCACGCACGGACGCCAACGCCGAAGGCATGGACGCATTCGAGCGCACCTGCAACGAGCGCGCGAAGCAGTGGGAAGCGATGGACCTGCCGTCGGTCGAAATCGAAAAGCTGCTGGATGTCACGGGTTTTCGCACTCAGCGCCTGCCGCTCGACCGCTGCGGCGAGTCCCAAACGCTGGACGCGAAGGTCGCTTCGAAGAAGCTGCTCGGCGAATTCCGCACGGCCGATCTCGGCGGCCTCTCGTTCTGGACGCAGCCGAATTCGTGGCATCACTTCATGAGCGATCACATCGTGTCGTTTTCCGTGATTCCGCTTTCCGCCGGCGAAACGCTCGTGCGCACGCGCTGGCTCGTTCACAAGGACGCGCGCGAAGGCATCGATTACGACGTGGAGAACCTCACCGCCGTGTGGAACGCGACCAACAACCAGGACCGCACGCTCGTGGAGTACTCGCAGCGCGGCGCGACGAGCAGTGCGTATGAACCGGGTCCATATTCGCCGTACACAGAAGGGCTCGTTGAAAAGTTCTCGGCCTGGTATATCGGCCGCCTCGCCAGGCAGATTGGCGCATAACGCACACGCGTAAAGCAAAGAGAGCGGAGTTTGACATGATGCGAGACGCGGCCCAATTCAATCCACTCGACGCCAGCGACAGCCGGGTGACGCGCCCGGCGTTCTGGGGCGCGCTGCCCGAGCGATGGACGAGCGAGGTCGAGGAGACCCTCGTGTGCTGCCACGTATGGCAGGAAACGCACGATGTGAAGAGCTTTTTCCTGCGCTCGCCGCAGGGCCGCACGTTCTCGTTCGAGCCGGGGCAGTTCCTCACGCTCGAACTCGAGATCGACGGCGAGGCCATCAACCGGTGCTATACGATTTCGTCTTCGCCCGCACGGCCTCATACCATTTCCATTACGGTCAAGCGCGTGCCGGGCGGCAAGGTGTCGAACTGGCTGCACGACAACCTGCGGCCTGGCGTGTCGCTGCGCGTGCTCGGACCGGCCGGCGAATTCACCTGTGCGCGTCACCCCGCGCCGAAGTATCTATTCCTTTCCGCAGGGTCCGGCGTCACGCCGCTGATGTCGATGAGCCGCGCGCACCACGATCTCGCGGAGGACCGCGATATCGTTTTCGTGCATAGCGCCCGCACGCCCGACGACATCATCTTCGCGCGCGAACTGGAACTGATCGCTTCGAGCCGCGCGAATTTCCGCACGTCGTTCGTCTGTGAGCGGGTGGGCGCACGCACCGATTGGTCAGGCGTGACGGGTTTTCTCTCGCTGCCGCTCCTGAAGTTGATTGCACCGGACTTCATGGAGCGCGAAATCTTCACCTGCGGGCCCGCGCCCTACATGAAAGCCGTGCGCGATCTGCTCGACGAAGCGGGTTTCGCGCGCGAACGCTATCACGAAGAGAGTTTTTCATTCGAAACGCTTACGGCGCAAGCCGAGGCGCCGGTGGAACAGCCCCCGGCGGAATCGTCGGTCGAAACGGCCAGCTTCACGGTGACCTTCGCGAAGAGCCGCCGCGAGATTCAATGCGGTGCACGACAGACTGTGCTCGATGCTGCGCGTCAGGCCGGCGTGCGCCTCGCTTCGTCGTGCAGCCAGGGCATGTGCGGAACCTGCAAGGTCAAGCTCGTTTCCGGGCAAGTGGAGATGAAGCACAGCGGCGGCATACGCCAGCGCGAAATCGATCAGGGCATGGCGCTGCTGTGCTGCTCGAAGCCGCTGTCCGACCTCGTCGTCGACAAATAGCGCGCACGTCGCGCAACGACAAGAACACGTCGTAAATCGACGTTAGCGGCAGATTGTGGCGGGCGAATCTGCATAGGCACGGGGCGCTTGCCCATATCACAGGAGATCGACCATGAAGCTGGCTGGAAAACTCTTTTGGACCGGTGTGTTATCGGCGATGGTGAGCTTGAACGCCCCGGCGTTTGCCGACGGCAAGCCGACCTTGAAGATCGGTTATGTCGAAGGCTGGGACGACAGCGTCGCGACGTCCAACGTGGCCGCACGCATCATCGAGAAACGCTACGGCTATCCGGTGCAGCTCGTGCCGGTGGCCGCGGGCATCATGTGGCAAGGCGTGGCGCGCGGCGACCTCGACGCGACGCTTTCCGCCTGGCTGCCCGTCACACAGGGCGCGTACTGGGCGCAATTCAAGGACAAGGTGGTCGACCTCGGCACGAATTTCACGGGCGCGAAGATCGGCCTCGTGGTGCCCGACTATGTGAGCGCGAAGAGCATTGCCGATCTGAACGCCGACAAGTCGGCGTTCGGCGGTCGTATCGTCGGCATCGACGCCGGCGCGGGCGTGATGCGCAAGACCGACGAGGCCGTCAAGCAATACGACCTCAGCTACAGCGTGATGCCGAGCTCGGGCAGCGCGATGACTGCCGAACTGGCGCGTTCGGTGGGGACGAAGAAGCCTGTGATCGTCACGGGGTGGACGCCGCACTGGATGTTCGCCAAGTACAAGCTGCGCTTCCTCGACGATCCGAAGAACGTCTACGGCGCGGCCGAGCACGTGGACAACGTGGCCAACCCCG
This sequence comes from Paraburkholderia sp. BR10882, assembly GCF_040948855.1. Taxonomy (NCBI): domain Bacteria; kingdom Pseudomonadati; phylum Pseudomonadota; class Betaproteobacteria; order Burkholderiales; family Burkholderiaceae; genus Paraburkholderia; species Paraburkholderia sp. BR10882. Next base: position 176,392 of record NZ_JBFPKP010000016.1, read on the forward strand.
AGCTCGAGAAGAAGGCTCCGCAGGTGGTGACGTTCCTGAAGAACTTCCAGTGGAAGCCGGGTGAGATCGACAGCGTGATGCTTGCGATCCAGAACGGCGAAAAGCCCGACGCAGCCGCCGACACGTGGATCGCCGCGCATGGCGACCGTGTGAATGCCTGGGCGGGTACGCAGTAATCGCAGCAATAAAACGGCAGGGGGCCCGCCGCCGCCCCGCCAGATCAGCGCCCATCACGGGCCGCGCGCAGTGCGATTGTGCGCATGCAGCATGTGACCTTTCTGATGCGGCGCCGTGTCGCTTTTGCGCAAGCGTCTGTCGCAATTCGCCATCCCGGCAGGGATTTTTCTGGCAACTATGTAGACATACCGTGCGGGCCGGCGCCTGCCGTTCGAGGAGACGGAGTCGATGAAATCCCCCAAGATCGTGGTCGATGGATTATGCAAGGTGTTCGGGCCCAACCCGAAGCTTGCCCGTGAACTGCTCGCGAAGGGCGCGACGAAAGACGAGTTGTTCGCGAAGACCGGCTATGTGCTCGGCGTGAACAATGCGTCGTTCGAGGTGCACGAGGGCGAGATTTTCGTGCTGATGGGCCTGTCCGGCTCGGGCAAGTCCACGCTGATCCGGCTCATCAACCGGCTCGTGGAACCCACCGCCGGCAAGGTCGTCATCGACGGGCGCGATATCGCGGCCGTTCGCCGCTCTGAGCTGGTCTCGCTGCGCCGCACCGACATGAGCATGGTGTTCCAGTCGTTCGCGCTCATGCCGCAGCGCAGTGTGCTTGCGAATGCCGCGTTCGGCCTCGAAGTGGCGGGCGTGGGCCGCAAGGAGCGCGAGCGGCGCGCGCTGGCCGTGCTGGAACAGGTCGGCCTCGCGGCGTTTGCGCAGAAGCTGCCCGCCGAGCTTTCTGGCGGCATGCAGCAGCGCGTGGGCCTCGCTCGCGCGCTCGCGGTGAATCCTTCGCTCATGATCATGGACGAAGCATTCTCCGCGCTCGATCCGCTCAAGCGCAAGGAAATGCAGAACGTGCTGCTGCAACTGCAGAAAGAGCAGCGCCGCACGATCATGTTCGTTTCGCACGACCTCGAAGAGGCGCTGCGCATCGGCAGCCGTATCGCCATCATGGAAGGCGGACGCATCGTGCAGATCGGCACGCCGCAGGAAATCATCAGCAACCCCGCCGATGATTATGTGCGCGCGTTCTTCGACGGCGTGGACACGAGCCGCTACCTCACCGCCGGCGACCTCATGCAGCGCGAAGCCGTGCCGGTCATCCGCACGCTCGACGCGAAGAGCGTGGCCTCGTCGCTCAACGGCAGCGCCGACTATGCGTTCGTGCTGGACGCCCAGCGCCGCATCAGCGGTTGCGTCACGCGCGATGCGATCGGCGCCGCGCAGCCGTCGCTGAAGAAAGTCGAATGCATCACGCTTGGCACGCCGCTGGAGCAGGTGGTCTCGCGGGTGTGTGCGAACACGACGGCGCTGCCCGTGGTCGACGACGAGGGCCGCTATTGCGGCTCCATCGATCAGGCAGCCGTGCTGAAGGTCATTACGCGTCATCGAGGTGCCGCCCATGTCTGAGATCATTCCCGTCGGCCAGTGGGTCGATCAGTCGGTTCACTATCTGCTCGACCACGACGCCAACAGCTTCGACGCCGTCGGCAAGGCAATCGAGGGCTTCGCGGCGTTCGTCGAGCACGGCTTGCAGGCCATTCCCATGTGGGCGCTCATGGCGTTCTTCATCGCAATTGGCCTGTGGCGCGTGGGCTGGCGCTTCGCGATCTTCGCCACCTGCTCGCTATTGCTGATCTACGCAACCGGCTTTTGGGATCAAACCGTGGTGACGCTCGGCCTCACGCTCTCGTCAACGGTGATCAGCCTCGTGATCGGTATTCCGCTTGGCATCTGGACGGCGAAGAGCAAGCTCGTGCAAACCATCGTGCGGCCCATTCTCGACCTGATGCAGACCATGCCGGCCTTCGTCTATCTGATTCCCGCCGCGATGCTGTTCGGTCTCGGCCGCGTGCCGGGCATTCTGTCCACGGTGATCTTCGCCATGCCGCCTGCCGTTCGTCTCACGAGTCTCGGCATCAAGCACGTGAACCGCGAGATCGTCGAAGCAGGGCAGGCGTTCGGCTGCACGCCGTGGCAGCTGCTGTACAAGGTGCAGTTTCCGAACGCGCTGCCGTCCATTATGCAGGGCGTGAACCAGACCATCATGATGGCGCTTTCCATGGTCATCATCGCTTCGATGGTGGGCGCGGGCGGTCTCGGCAACGACGTGCTCGCAAGCATTCAGCGGCTGGATATTGGCCTCGGCTTCGAAAGCGGACTTTCCGTCGTGCTGCTCGCCATCATCCTTGACCGGATTACGGAGAGCTTTGGCCGGGCGCCGGGCGCGGTGAAAGCGCCGCTGTTCTCCGGACTGAAGCAACTGATGCGAGTGCGTCCCGCAGTCGTAGAGGCGTAAGCGTTGAAATAACACGATCAACCGTCGTTCCCGAGGAGCGCAATGTGACGATCGACATCGCCGTTCCCGAGCCCGAAACGCGCACGGCATCGTCTCTCAGACATTTCGGTTTCCTGACGTTGCAGAACTTCTCGATGATCGCGTTTTCGAGTGCGGTCGAGGTTCTGCGCATGGCGAACTACGTGGGGCGCGCGGACCATTACCGCTGGTCGATCTACTCGCTCGATGGCGCACCGGCCCGAGCAAGCAACGGCATCACCGTGCGCCCCGCGCAGGCGCTCGACCCGGCGTGCCTGCCCGACGTGCTGATTGTGTGCGGCGGCATACGCATACGCGAGATCATGAGCGAAGGCGTGCGCGCCACGCTCGCCAAGGTGGCGCAGCGGGGCGTGCCGCTTGGTGGTATCTGCACCGGTGCTTATGCGCTGATGGCGAGCGGGTTGCTGGACGGTTATCGCTGCGCAGTGCATTGGGAGGATCTCACGGTCCTGCACGAAGAGTTTCCGCGCGTGCGTTTCGCCGATGAGCTGTTTGTGGTCGATCGCGACCGCCTTACTTGCACGGGCGGCACCGCGCCGCTTGATCTGATGCTCGAACTCGTTGGTGCGAGTCTTGGGCAGAGTCTTGCCGCTAAGGTGTCAGAACAGTTCATTCTCGAGCGGATTCGCAGCTCGACGGATCTGCAGCCTATTCCCGTGGATGCGCGTGTGGGTTTTTCGCGTGCCGAGTTGGTGGAGGTCGTGCGGTTGATGGAGGCTAATATCAAGGAGCCTCTGTCGCTGGAGGAACTCGCGCGGCTCGTTCGGCTTTCGCAGCGGCATTTGCAGCGGATGTTCAAGGCGTATCTCAACGTTTCGCCGACGCATTATTACTTGACGTTGCGGCTGAAGCGCGCGCGGGAGCTGTTGCGGACTACCGATACTTCGATTTCTCGTGTGACCGCTATTTGTGGGTTTAATTCACCCTGCCATTTTAGTAAGGCGTATCGGGTGCAGTTTGGGCATGCGCCGAGTCATGAGCGGCGCGGCGCTGATTGATCGGATTTTTTTGTTTTTTGGCCTTTCCTTGTTTTCGCGTCGGTATGCATGTGTTGCCCCTGTGCGGGGCGGCACCTACTTTCTTTGCGGCGGCAAAGAAAGTAGGCAAAGAAAGCCGCTCAAACCGCCAGCGCCTGCCACAGTTCACATCTCGACGTACATGGTGAATGGCTCCGGAG
>NZ_JBFPKP010000017.1:0-159306 GCF_040948855.1 Paraburkholderia sp. BR10882
TTTGCCAAATCAATGCCAATCGTCGTAATCTTCATGTTGGGCGCCCTCCTCGATTAAGTGGTAGCTTCGACACTTCCACTTTGGCACACCGATGCCGTTTCGGGTGGGGGCGTCCATTCCATTAGTTAGGTGCACGCCCCCTCCCCGACCACGTCGCTCCCGTTTTCGGGTCGCGGTATTTGGGGGCCACCACGCCGCCGGGTCTTGGCGAGCGTCCGCTCCGCCCGCGCCCGAAGATATCCCGCTTGGTAAATCCGTATTCGGTGACCTTGGTCCTGACGTCCGCAAGCACCTCCTCGAATTCCGCTGCGCGTGCAGCAACCGTTTGCTCCTCAAGCACGGCCATTTGTGCTTTCAGTTCCTTGAATGTCGCCAGGATTCGCCCTCCACTTGACACGGTGATGGCGATCATAGCTTGCGTGAATTCGGCACAGTCGCAAACTAGCCACTGACTAGCCTGACCCGGATACAGAATCCGCCATGGTCGGTCTACCGCTGGCAACGGAACACCAGAACGGTTCGTACACCCATGATCGCTTCGCACCGTCCGATAGGAGCGGCCGAAGCTTCCCCTAAACGATCGTCTCGATCCCCGATGGCTCAAGGCTTTTTGCGCCACCGGGTTCGGACGATTCGTGAAGATGCATAACAGGGGAAGTAAACGGGCAAGGCAGCGAACGGCGGAACAGTGGAGGGCCTAAGAAGCCCACCCAGCAAGGGCTTCCGTGACCCTAACGGCACACGCTGGAGCTTGAGGGAATAGCGAATGGTGGGCCGGGTGGCATTCCCCATCGCCCCACGGTTTTCTCTCAACCATGCTCGAGGATCCTCTCGCATCCAGCCCCAGTGATCGCGAACGACACTCGGAGCGAGTGAAGATTTGTCACGTTTAGAGAGGAACACTAGGCCGCAACTTGTTGCGACACAGGTTCCCCAGCTGTCGCTACGCTCTCGCGCCGGCTTCCGCAATAGTGTCCCCAGTCTGCCATCATCTGGCGCCGACGCTCGAGCTGGTCGCGACGCCGGTAGGCCGCCACCGTCTGCGATACGATGACGTGAGCCAGAGCTTCCTCAGCGAGCGAATCGGGGTAGTCCGTACATTCAGCAACCCAGTCGCGGAACGTCGACCGGAAACCGTGTACGGTGATTCCGTGTCGTGACATGCGTCTCAGAAGCGTCAGCATCGCCATGGTCGACAACGGACGCCCTTCCTTGCAACCCGGGAACAGATAACCGTATTTTGACTTTGGCAATGCGCTGCGCACGATCTCGACAGCTCGATCACAAAGCGGTACGCGAAGCGGCCGCCCGCTCTTTGTACGATCACCAGGAATTGACCACGTGCGGGCGTCCAGGTCAAACTCCTCCGGCCGCGCGAAACGCACCTCGTTCGTGCGCGTCGCTGTAAGGATGAGCAGATGCAACACACGTGCCGCCCGCCGGGGACGGTGCTCAAGCACGCGGATAAACGTTGGCAAGTCCTCCCAAGGCAGGGCAGGATGGTGGTTCACCTGCGAACGTTTCTTCGACCGCGGCAACACAAGCTGCAGGTGGTCAACGTAGCGTGCCGGATTGCTGCCGGTGCGATGACCCAGTACCGTCTCTGCGTCGAGAATCGCCTTGATGCGGCCGCGTACACGACGCGCAGTCTCTGCCTTCTTCGTCCAGATCGGCTGAAGGATCCGCACGATCATCGCGGTGTCAATGTCGCGTACCCGGACGTCGCCGATCACCGGATATGCGTATGTTTTGAGCGTGTTACCCCACTGCTGAACATGCTTGCGATTTCGCCACTGGGGTTCGTGCGCGCGGATAAACGCTTCCGTTGCTTCACGAAAAGTCACGTTGGCGTCCGACGATATATCGAGCAGTTGCCTTCGCTGCTTTTCACGCCGCGCGAAAATGGGATCGATCAAGTCCCTAACCATATCGCGGTGCCCGGCGGCCACTTTCCGCGCCTCGCCCAGAGAAACTCGCGAGAGTGGACTGAGCCCCATCTCCCGCATGCGCCCGTGCAGTCTGAACCGGAACACCCATGAACGCGCACCGCTGTCCGCGATTTGCATATAGAGGCCACCGCCATCCGCGTAATGGCCCGGCGCCACTTCCTTCGCGACCCGCAGCGCGCTGAGTCGATGCAATTGACGTCCAGCCATGTTGCCCTCCCTACCCACAAACCCACATTGCTACCCATACTTCGTGAGGAAATTGTGAGAGACGTCAACGGTAGCCGCAAGGACAACGTTACCCATAAATCGCTTTAAAATCAGCAACCTGGAGAACGTCAGCGGAAGATAAGATATCGGACCAGGCCGTAAGGCCCATATGGCGGAAGGCAGCCGGAGTCGAACCGACCCGGGAGCGGCTGACGCCCCCAACCGGGTTTGAAGCCCGGCCGTACCACCGGATACGAATGCCTTCCTTCGTGAAACCCAATCACCTGCAACCACACGCACATATCGATGTGCCTACAACCATTCGCGCATCCGGCTATCGTGCCGTAGCAGATGCGTATCGCGCTGAAAGCGAGTATATCCAACGCGGTCGAAGTACTCCAGAATCTGGATCGCACGTTTGCGGCCCAATGCCGTGGCGTCGCGAAACGCCGCGGCGTTGACCGCACCGCCCTGCTCCGCGGCAATCTGTGCGACGGCACGCGCGAGCGTCTGCACCATGTCGCGATCGTAGAAGAGATCGCGCACGACCTGATACACCATACCCAGGCGCGCAAGCTTGCGCAGCAGCGCACGCACCTTCTCTTCCGGCTGCCGCGTCTCACGCGCGAGATCCCGCACCCACGGCGGATCGAAACGCCCTTGTGCGAGCAGCGGCATGAGGCGCGCGGCGAGCGCTTCGTCTTCGGCGTCGAGCTTCACCGCGTGTGACGGCAGATGCAGCCACGGCCCGCTGCGTGCCACTCGCCTCTCGCGCTCGAGCGCTTCGATCGCGGCGCGCCACACCGCATCGCTCACGAGCGGCGCCGCCATGCGGCGCAACCGTGCCGCGTCCGGCCCCTGCTCATCGGGCGAGCGCGCATGAAACTCGGCGAGCGCCTCGACAATGCGTTCGGTGAGCCTCGACCAGTGCGCGTGTGCGATCACCGCGCCTTCGTCGTCGCGTCCTTGCGGTGCGATGGAAATCGCATCGGCGGGCAAAGCGAGCGCAGCGTCGTCGTAACCGGTCAACTGCGTCAACGTCGCGCGCGCAATGCCACGCGGCGCTTCTTCGATCAGCGGCGCCAGGCTCGCTTCGTCGAGCCATGTGCACAACGCGTCGAGCCAGGCACGCCGTTCTGGCGTCCGGCGCCGCCGCGACGGACCGAATGGATCGAGCACACGCCCGCCACCTATGGTGTGGTTTGCCTGCGCGTTGCGGACAATGAAGCGGTCCCCCGGCAACGCGTGCAACGGCGCTTCGAAGACGAGCTGCACTCGGGCAGCCGCGCCCGGCGCGAGCGTTTCGCCTTCGAGCAACGCAACGTTCGCCACGCGATGCGTCGTGCCGAGATGCACATGCAGCGGCGACCAGTGCTGCAACGTGATACCCGCGTCGTCGAGCAACTGCAGTTCGACGTCGAGACGCACGGCCGGCTCGGCCAGCCGCGCATCGACGATCCAGTCCCCGCGCTCAATCTGCTCTTTGTCGATGCCCGCGAGATTGAGCGCGCAACGCTGGCCGGCGTGGCCTGAATCGCCCGCCTGTACCGCTCGGTTCTGCGCATGCAGGCCACGCACGCGCACAGGCGTGCCGGCAGGTGCGAGCACGAGCGCGTCGCCCGCCTGTACGCGCCCGGCGAATACAGTACCCGTCACCACCGTCCCCTGGCCCGTCAGCGTAAATACGCGATCCACGGCGAGGCGAAAGAGTCCATCGTCTCGTCGCGCCCGCCATGTACTCGCGCGCTCGCGCAACCAGGCGTCGAGGCGCGCCACGCCTTCGTCATGCGGCTGCGTGGCATTGGTCTCGAATACGGGTGCGTCCGCAAGCATCGTGTCAGCGAGCCACGCGGCGATTTCGGCACGCACGGCGTCGAGCTGCGCCGCATCCACGCGATCGCCCCTGGTCAGCGCGATGGCGCCTTGCTGCACGCCCAGCAGTTGCAGAATGGCGAGATGCTCGCGCGTTTGCGGCATCACGCCGTCGTCGGCCGCAATCACGAGCAGCGCCAAGTCGATGCCGCACGCACCCGCCGCCATCGTATGGACGAGCTTCTCATGGCCGGGCACGTCGATGAAGCCCAGCACGTCGCCGTTGGCGAGCGGCAGGTACGCATAACCCAGTTCGATCGAAATGCCGCGCGCCTTCTCTTCTTTCAGGCGGTCGGTATCGACGCCGGTCAACGCGCGGACCAGCGTGGTCTTGCCGTGGTCGATGTGCCCCGCCGTGCCGACGATCACAGACGCAGCTCCGCGAGTTGCGCCACGAACGCCGCTTCGTCCGCGGGTTCGAGGCAGCGCAGGTCCATGCGCAGGGCGTCGTCGGCAATACGGCCGATCACGGGACGCGGCAGTTCGCGCAAGGCGCGTTCGAGCCTGAGCAGCGCACGGCCACTGCCGCCCTTCCCCGCATGGCGCACGACGAGCCCGCTGCTCGGCAGCACGTCTACGGGCAGTGCGCCGCTACCGATCTGGCTGAACATCGGCTCGACGCTCGCCGCATACGCTTCGCCTATGGCGCGCTGAAACAGGGGCAGCGCGCGCTGCGCGGCCTCTTGCATTTGCAGGGCGGGCCGCGTGAGCAGGCGCAGCGTAGTGAGCCGTTCCTGCAGGAATTCGGGCGCTCGATAGAGCCGCAATACGGGCTCGAGCGCAGCGAGCGTGAGCTTGCCGACCCGCAACGCGCGCTTGAGCGGGTGCTTCTTGATCTTCGCAATCAATTCCTTGCGGCCGACGATCAGTCCCGCCTGCGGGCCGCCCAGCAGCTTGTCGCCGCTGAAGGTAACGAGGTCCGCGCCCGCTTCCACGGTCGCGCGCACCGTAGGCTCGGCCGGCAAGCCCCACTGCGCGAGATCGACGAGCGTTCCGCTGCCCAGATCGACCGCTACGGGCAGGCCGTGCTGACGCGCCAGCGGCGCGAGTTCATCGAGTTCGACACTCTTTGTAAAGCCACTGATCGCGTAGTTGCTGCAATGGACTTTCATCAGGAGCGCGGTGTGCGCGTTGATCGCCGCTTCGTAATCCTTGAGATGCGTTCGGTTCGTCGTGCCGATCTCGCGCAAGCGTGCGCCCGCCCGGCTCATGATGTCGGGAATGCGAAATGCCCCGCCGATCTCGACCAGTTCGCCGCGCGAAACGACGACCTCCTTCCGATTGGCGAGTGCGCTCAACAGCAGCAACACGGCCGCCGCGTTGTTGTTCACGACGGTCGCGGCTTCTGCCCCCGTCAGTTCGCAGATCAGCGAGTCGATCAGGTCGTCGCGGTCGCCGCGCTTGCCGCTCGCGAGATCGAATTCGAGGTTTGCGGGTTGCGTGAGCGCCTGCACCACCGCTTTCACGGCCTCGTCGGGCAGCAGCGCGCGGCCGAGATTCGTGTGCAGCACCGTGCCCGTGAGATTGAAGACGGAACGCAGGCGGCTTTGCGCGCGTTCGGCCAACCGTTGCGTGGTCGCCTCGATCACGCGCTCCAATGAAAATGGTTCGGCATCCTTGTTTTCATGCGCCGGAACGCCAGCTCGCACATCGCGACGCCAGCCGTCCTGCGTGGCGCGAATCGCGTCGATCACCTGGGTGCGTCCGTACTGAGCGATCAGCGGCTGCGCTTGCTCCGAGGCAATCACGCGCTCGACCGCCGGCATTTTCGCGAGCAGCACATGCAGGGCGTGCGCGTCGTGCTCCGCTGCTTGTCCCACGGCTTCACTCATGGCGTGCGCGGCTCCTTACTGGTCGCCCGGCACTTCGGGCCATAGCAACGGATTCGGGCTCGCGCGACGGTAGCCCGCGTCGCTCATCAGCAGATCGAGCGTGAGGCTCGCCAGGTCGTCCGCGAGCGGCTCGAAATCGAGGTCCTTCTCCTGATAGCCGATCTTGCGGTACGTATGGCATTCGTCGCACGATTCGGCCTTGAGTGCGGCATTGCCGCCTTCGATGCCGTGATACGCAATGCCCTTGGTCGAATCGCAGTTCGTGCACTTCACGCGCACCACGTGAGCCTCGGTGCCGCAGAGGCCGCACTGCGCAAACCGGTAGCCCTGATACACGCCGCCAATGCGCACGATGCTGGCAACGGGCGGCGAGCCGCACACGGGACAGACGCCTGGCGCATCGACATAAGGCACGTCGCGTACGTCGATGCGGCTCGCGAGGTCGGTCCACACCACCTGCAGCGCGGCCATGATGAACGGCGCGGTGGCGGGCGCGACTTCGGTGTAGCGCTGGGCGAGAACCGCATCGGCCTGGGCATCGAGTTGCCCTTCGTTCATGGCGCGCAGGTCGCCCAGCACTTTCGCGAGCGCAGGCGCAACCGCTCCTGCCGCTTCGACCCGATCGGCAAGACGCAATAGCACGCCGCGCCATTGCGGATCACGCTCGCCCGAAAGCGCCGGCAGGATCGGCATGGAGTGATGCTGCGCGTTCGTAATCGCTTCGCGCGAGGGCATGGAGGCGCTGCAATGTTCTAGCGCCTCCTGCTGCGCATCGACGAGCGCCGCCATGAGCCGCACGTAGCCGCCAATGGGATTGTGGTCCGCAAGATGCCGCAGGCGCACGGCGCGCGTGCTGAAAAAGGCGACCCGTTCGGGCAGACGAATGCGCGGAATGGCCGAAGGATCGAGCGATTCGATTTGCTGCGGGTCGAGAATGCGTTGCGTCACGACGGGTCGACTCCAGAACGGCTTCACGAAGAAAAAACCGCCGTGCCCTTGCGGGCGCCGGCGGTTTGCCGCTCGCGCCGCCACTGCCTTCGCCAAACGGCGCGGCAGGCGACGCGCAGCCTGTGCGTTACTTGATGCTCTCGCGGAACCAGCGCGGGTGATGCTTTCTCGCCCAGCCCCAGGTGACGTAACCGCGCGTCATCGCGCCGATCGACCCCTTCACCCATATGGCCGCATAAATATGAATGATGATGCCGCAGATCAACACGAATGCCGCTACCGCATGCACCAACGCTGAGAGCCGGATAATTTCGATCGGAAAGTAGACCGAAAAATATCGCCGCCAGATCACGATGCCGCTCAAGAGCAACAGCACGAGGCAAACCACCATCACAAAGAATAACAGCTTCTGGCCCGCATTGTAGCGACCGATCTCGGGCAGCCTGTCTTCGCGGTTGTTGAGCACGTCGCCCATCTGTTTCATCCACTGGATGTCGTCCTTGTCCAGATAGTTGTGATGCCAGAAGCGCAGCGCAAGGATCAGGAACGAGACGAACATCACCACGCCGATGAACGGGTGCAGAATGCGCGTCCACTGGCCACCGCCGAGCACCGCGTACAAAAATGCCATGGCCGGGTGAAACATCGCGAGGCCCGAGAGCGCGAGCAGGATGAAGCAGATTGCGGTGATCCAGTGGTTGCTGCGCTCGTTGGGCGTATAGCGCTCGATCAGTTGCGGTTCATCGTCTTTCATCGCCGCGCTCCTCCGGTGGTTCGCCACGCATGCGCCGCGCCTCTTCGCGCGCCGCGGCTTCGTCTTCAGCCGTCACTTCGTTCGGGCCGACCCGCGTGTAATGGAAGAAACCGGCCAGTGCGGTGAGCGCCATGATGGCGAGCCCAATCGGCTTGGCCACGCCCTTCCAGATCCGCACCATCGGGCTGATGTGCGGATCCTGGGGCAGTCCGGCATAGAGCGACGGCCGGTCCGCGTGATGCAGCACGTACATCACGTGCGTGCCGCTCACGCCCGGCGGATCATAAAGCCCGGCGTTTTCGAAGCCGCGCTCCTTGAGGTCCACGATGCGCTCGGCCGCGTGCTGCTTCATGTCTTCCTTGGTGCCGAAAACGATCGCACCGGTCGGGCAGGTCTTCACGCACGCGGGCTCCTGTCCCACGGCAACGCGGTCCGAGCAGAGCGTGCATTTGTAGACGCGGCGTTCGCTCGACATGCGAGGAATATTGAACGGGCAGCCGGTAATGCAATTGCCGCAGCCGATGCAGTTTTCCTGGTGGAAGTCGACGATGCCATTTGTATATTGCACGATCGCGCCCGGCGAGGGACACGCCTTCAAACAGCCCGGGTCCTCGCAATGCATGCAGCCGTCCTTGCGGATCAGCCATTCGAGGTTGCCCTGCGAGTTCTCGTATTCCGTGAAGCGCATCACGGTCCACGAGTGCTCGGTGAGATCGTGCGGATTGTCGTAGACGCCCGTATTGATACCGATTTCGTCACGCAGATCGTTCCACTCCATGCACGCGGTCTGACACGCCTTGCAGCCGATGCATTTGGAAACGTCGATGAGCTTCGCGACCGTGCCAGTCACCGGCTCGCGCACGCCGGGTGGCTCCGAGGTAGTCGCGGAGAGGCGTTTGACGTCAAGTGATTGCCATGCCATGTCCTCGCCCCCTTATGCCTTTTCGACCTTCACGAGGAACGACTTGAACTCGGGCGTCTGCGAATTGCCGTCGCCCACGGGTGGCGTGAGTGTATTCGTCAGATAGCCCGGGTGCGTGAGCCCCTTGAAGCCCCAGTGCAGCGGTACGCCAACCTGATGCACGGTCTTGCCCTCGATGGTCAAAGGCTTGATGCGCTTGGTGACGACCGCCACCGCGATCAGATAGCCACGATTGCTCGACACCTTCACGCGCTCGCCCGCCACCACGCCCACCTCCTTCGCGAGCGCCTCGCCGATCTCGACGAACTGCTGCGGCTGAATGATCGCGTTCAGCCGAGCATGTTTCGTCCAGAAGTGGAAGTGTTCGGTAAGCCGGTATGTGGTCGCCACATGCGGGAACTGCTGCGCGGTTCCAAACGTCTTGCGGTCGTCGGGGAACACGCGCGCCGCCGGATTGCTCGTGGCGAGCGGGTTGTTCGGGTGGAACGGGTTATAGCCGAGCGGATTCTCGAACGGTTCGTAATGCTCAGGGAACGGACCTTCGTTCATGCCGTCGCGGGCGAAGAAACGCGCCACGCCTTCGGGGTTCATGATGAACGGACCCATGCCCTGATCGGGCGCTTCATCGACCTTGTAGTCGGGTATGTCCGCGCCCGCCCATGCGCTGCCGTTCCAGGCAATCAGCTTGCGGGTGGGATCGAACGGCTTGCCCGCCACGTCGCATGAGGCACGGTTGTACAGCACGCGCCGGTTCGCGGGCCACGCCCAGGCCCAGTTGAGCGTCTGCCCGATACCCGTGGGGTCGTCGTTGTCGCGCCGGCCCATCTGGTTGCCCGCCTGGGTCCACGCGCCGCAGAAGATCCAGCAGCCGCTCGCGGTCGTGCCATCGTCCTTCAACTGCGCGAACGCTGAGAGCTGCTCGCCCTTCTTCACGAGCACCTTGGTCGGATCTTTCGCGTCGGTCTGGTCGGCGAGCGCGCGGCCGTTGTACTCCCTCGCCAGTTCCTCCGGCGTGGGGCTCGCGGGATCCGAATACGGCCAGTCGAGCTTGACGATCGGATCGGGCAGCTTGCCGCCGTCCTTCTGATACGCGGCGCGTACGCGCAGGAACAGGCCCGACATGATCTCGAGGTCGCTCTTCGCCTCGCCCGGCGGCTCCGCACCCTTCCAGTGCCACTGGAGCACACGGCTCGAACTCACGAGCGAGCCGTTTTCTTCCGCAAAGCACGTGGTGGGCAAACGGAACACTTCGGTCTGAATCGAAGTCGGATCGACATCGTTATAGTCGCCGTACTTCTTCCAGAACTCGGCAGTCTCGATGGCGAGCGGGTCCATGATCACGAGCCACTTGAGCTTGCTGAGCGCCGAGACGGTCTTGGCCTTGTTCGGGGAAGAAGCGAGGACATTGAAGCCCTGGCAGATATAGCCGTTGACCTTGCCCTGATTCATCAGCTCGATGGTCTGCAGCAGGTCGTACGGCTTGTCGAGCTTGGGCAGCCAGTCGTAGCCCCAGTTGTTGTCCTTCGTCGCCGCGTCGCCCCACCACGACTTCATGAAGCTCACGAAGAACGCGCCGTAATGCTGCCAGTAACTGAGCTGGTTCGGCCGCATGGGCTGCGACGCGCGCTTCTTGATGTAGTCGTCGTAGTCCTGCTCCGCTTCGGACGGCAGCGTCATGTAACCCGTGAGCAGGTTCGACATGAGCCCGAGGTCCGTCAGCCCCTGGATGTTCGAGTGGCCGCGCAGCGCGTTCATGCCGCCGCCCGCAATGCCGATGTTGCCGAGCAGGAGCTGCACCATCGCGCCGGTGCGAATATTCTGCGAGCCGATCGAGTGATGGGTCCAGCCGAGCGCATACAGGATCGTGCCCGCGCGGCCCGGCACGGCGGTGGTCGCGAGCATTTCGCACACCTTGAGGAATTTGTCCTTCGGCGTGCCGCACACTTTCTCGACCATTTCCGGCGTGTAGCGCGAGTAATGCTGCTTGAGCAGCTGGTACACGCAGCGCGGATTCTGCAGCGTGTCGTCGGTCTTCACGAAGCCGTCGTCGCCGAGCTCGTAGTTCCACGACGACTTGTCCGGGTACGAATGCTTTTGCGGATCGTAGCCCGAAAAAATGCCGTCGTTGAACGCGTAGTCTTCGCGCACGATGAACGAGAAGTCCGTGTAGTTCTTCACGTACTCGTGCTGGATCTTGTCGTTGGTGAGCAAATAGTTGATCACCGCGCCGAGGAACGCGACGTCCGTGCCGGTGCGGATCGGCGCGTAGAAGTCCGCGACCGATGCGGTGCGCGTGAAGCGCGGATCCACCACGATGAGCCGTGCACCGCGGTGCGCCTTTGCCTCCGTGACCCACTTGAAGCCGCACGGATGCGCCTCGGCCGCATTGCCGCCCATCACCAGAATCACGTCCGCATTGCGAATGTCGACCCAATGGTTCGTCATCGCTCCACGGCCAAACGTCGGGGCAAGACCTGCCACCGTCGGGCCGTGTCAGACACGCGCCTGGTTGTCGAATGCGAGCAGGCCCATGCTGCGGGCCACTTTGTGCGTGAGATAGCCGACTTCGTTGCTGCCTGCCGATGCGGCCAGCATGCCCGTGGTCAACCAGCGGTTCACGGTCTTGCCGTCGGCGGTCTTCTCGACGAAGTTCGCGTCGCGATCTTCCTTCAACAGCTTCGCGATCCGGTCGAGCGCGTCATCCCACGAAATGCGCTTCCACTCGTTCGAGCCGGCCGCCCGGTACTCGGGATACTTGAGGCGGCTCTCGCTATGAATGAAATCGATCAGACTCGCGCCCTTCGGGCACAGCGTGCCGCGATTGACGGGGTGATCGGGATCGCCCTCGATATGGATGATGCTCGTCGTAGCATTCTTCGCGCCATCGCCGAGACCGTACATGAGGATCCCGCAGCCAACCGAGCAGTACGGGCAGGTATTGCGGGTTTCAGTGGTGCGCGCCAGTTTGTATTGTCGGACCTCGGCAAGTGCGTTGTCGGGCGCGAAACCCATCAACGCGAGGCTGGAACCCGCCAGCGATGTTGCCGTGACCTTGAGGAACTGGCGCCGGGACATCTGCAGCATGATTCGTCCTCGGCTTGGTTGTGGGTTTTTTCAGTATAAGACGTTTTGGGAGACGGATCGCGCAGGATGCTCGCGAGCGTTACGCGCGTACAGCGCGAGTTCGCCCGGGAACCGCGCTTGCTAATATCGAATGGCGAATGAACCATCTTTGTGACGAAAACGAACCACTGAAGCACCACCGCGGGGCGCACCATCATGTCAACGCTTTCCACCGAACGACTGCAGTCCGCCGCACGCAAGGAAGCGTCGTGGGTGGTGGGCGCGTTGCGCCAGTTCATCGCCAATCGCTGCCCGTCGCTCGCGGCGAGCATCGCGTTCTATTCGGCGTTTTCGCTCGCGCCGACGCTCGTGATGGTGATTGCCGTGGCGGGCTGGTTCTACGGCGTCGATGCCGCGCGCGGTGAACTCTTCCGCCAGGTCCACAACGTGCTCGGCGACGACGCGGCCGCGGGCATCACCACCATCGTGCAGAACGCGCATCGGGCGGGCGGCAAGGGCGGCGTCGCGGCGATCATCTCGCTCGCCCTGCTCGTGATCGGCGCGTCCGCAACCTTCTCCTCGCTCAATTCCGCGCTGAACATCGTCTGGCCGCCGGACGGGCAGCGTCCCTCCAGCGTGATGGCGCTCGTGCGCGTGCGGCTCATTTCGTTCAGCCTCGTGCTGGGCGTCGCGTTCCTGCTGATCGTCTCGCTCGTGCTCGACACGGCTATTACGTTCGTCGGTCAGTGGATCTGGGGCAATTCCCCTTATGTGATCATCGGCAACCTGATGCAGCTTGCCGTGGGCCTCGTAGTGCTGGCCGTCGCCTTCGGCGCCCTGCTGCGCTTCCTGCCAGACGCCGACGTGCGCTGGCGCGACGCGATGGTGGGCGGCGTCGTCGCGGCGGTGCTGTTCTCGGCGGGCAAGAAGCTGTTCGCGCTCTATCTCGCGCACGCGGGCATGGCAACGGCCTTCGGCGCCGCCGGCTCGCTCGCGGTGCTGCTCATGTGGCTCTATTTTTCAGCGGCCGTGCTCCTGCTGGGCGCGGAATTCTCGGCCGCGCGCGGGCGTATGCACGATCCGCGCGGCGCTTGGGGTTTCCTCGAGGAAACGCCACCCGGCAGCCGCGCCAAGCTGGCCTCGGTGCTCGCCGCCT
Organism: Paraburkholderia sp. BR10882; assembly: GCF_040948855.1. Lineage (NCBI taxonomy): Bacteria > Pseudomonadati > Pseudomonadota > Betaproteobacteria > Burkholderiales > Burkholderiaceae > Paraburkholderia > Paraburkholderia sp. BR10882. Next base: position 12,704 of record NZ_JBFPKP010000017.1, read on the forward strand.
CCACCATCGTCGCGCGGCACGACACGAAGCGTGGGGACCGCCCCGCTGCGTCGGCGCCGCAGGCCGTGCCGATCGGAAACGGCGGCGCAGCCGCCCCGGCAATGCCTGCGGCTCTGGCGGCAGCTGTTTCGGCAGACAAATCGACACTATCGGAAACCCCGCTCGGCACGATTCGGCGCGCGAGCGCGCATGGTGGCCCATTCGGGAGGCTGAAATCGGGATTGCATATCCGCCGTTCGGTCGTGCGCATGGAAGACAGCGCCACCTACGCGGCCGCGCTCACGCTGGTTCACGCGGGCCGCACGGTCGCCGCCGCCGACCGCTATGTGAAGCGCCATCCGTGGGGTTCGGTGCTGTTCGTCGCGAGCGCGGCGCTCGCCATGACAACCGCCGGCAGGCGCCGCCACCCCCATGCCGCCGCGCCAATTAAGGCTGCTACCAAAGGTCGCAACAAGGCGCAAAAATAACGGCTGTTTACGGAACTTTTATCAAAACCAACAATAATGCTCGATCAACAATCCAATATTTCTTGAAACGGCATAATGGACGGAGTCCCCGCCTGACAAGGGATTCTGGCCGGTGTCAGGTTTTCGCGACAATCTTTATTTTTTCAGTTCAGGTCGCCTGGCCTGCTGCGTTATTCTCCAACGCGCAACAACTACACAATTTCTGCGTGGAGAAAACAGAATGAAACGAGTCGCTCTCTCGACCCTCTCGCTGGCCCTCTTGGCCGCAGCCGGCACCGCGCACGCTCAAAGCAGCGTGACCCTCTATGGGGTGATCGACGAATCGATCCAGTGGGCCCACAACACGATGGACGCCAACAACAAGAATGCAAACCTGGTCGGCCTCGCCGGTGGCAACCTGTCGGGCAACCGCTGGGGCCTGAAGGGTACGGAAGATCTGGGCGGCGGCCTGAAGGCGATTTTCCAATTGGAAAACGGCTTTGACATCAACAACGGCAAGCTCGGTCAGGGTGGCCTGATGTTCGGCCGTCAAGCCTATGTCGGCCTGACGCACGAGCAGTTCGGCACGATCACTCTCGGCCGCCAGTACGACCCGCTGGTCGACATGGTTCAGCCGCTGACCGCGGACAACTATTTCGGCAGCACGTTCACAACGCCGGGCGACGTCGACAACAACGATAACAGCTCGCGTACGAACAGCGGCATCAAGTACGTCTCGCCGGTTCTCCAAGGCTTCCAGTTCGAAGGCATGTACGCTCTGGGCGGCGTGGCTGGCGCAACGGGCTCGGGTCAGAGCTGGGGCGCAGCGGCTACGTACGGCATCGGTTCGTTCAACGTCGCTGCTGGCTACTTCCGCATGGACAACGCGTCGTCGCTCGCTGCGCGTACGACGACGTCCAACGGCGTGAGCACGGTGGGCTGGGCTTCGGGCGCAACCTCGGGCGCCATGTTCGACAGCCAGATCAACGAAGCCTACGCGTCGGCCAAGTCGGTTGGCACCGCTGCGATCGCTGCGCAATACGTCGCTGGCCCGTTCACGTTCGGCGCACGTTACAGCAACGTTCAAATCCGTCCTGACGGCTACTCGACGTTCTCTTCGACCCAGCGTTACAACGTCGCTGCTGGCTTCTTCGGCTACCAGCTGAACCCGGCCCTGCTGCTCGGCCTCGGCTACACTTGGACGCACGGCGCTGGCGACTCGTCGAACACGTACAACCAGGTTTCGATCGGCGCGGACTACAATCTGTCGAAGCGCACCGACCTGTACGGCGTCGCCGCATGGCAGCACGCCAACGGCCAGCAACCGGGCGAACCGGCAGGCACGGCAGCCGGCGCATCGATCGGTTCGTACGGCTTCAACTCGGCTTCGAGCTCGCAGACCCTGGTCAGCCTGGGCATCCGCCACAAGTTCTAAGCAACGCTTTACTCCGGGCTTCGGCCCGGCGCCGGAACTGGCTGACGAGCCAATCCGGCGAAGCGAGCGAGACCGCGCAGCTAAAACCTACACGCTGCACAAACCAGCCTCGGGCGCAAGCCCTGGCTGGTTTTTTTATGGCCGCCGGGTTTTAGAAGCGATCCTCCAGGGTGTTCTCACGCAACGCCACAACTTGCGCCGTTTACGCGCCATTTACACGAGCGCAAGACTCAGCGCAGTCGCGCCAGCGCGGCGCCGGCGTGCCAGACGAATGCGTCGCTGAGCGCCGTCGCCGCGCGCTGCGCTCCGCGCACGACATGGAGCGCGCTCGACAGCGTGGGCGTGAAGCGTTTCACGCTCACCCGTGCGCTCGCGTGCTGGGCGGTCAGCGCGTCGACGAGCGCGATGCCCATCCCCGCTTCCACTAAAGCCACGACCGATTGCGCGAGCGCCGCTTCGACGCCGGGCTCGCGCACCACCCCGCATTCGGCAAAGAGCCGGTCGATGGAGAGGCGCGCCTCGCTCGCCGCGGCAAACGAAATGAAGCGTTCGCCCGCGCAGTCTTGCGCATGAATCACGCGTTTGCGCGCAAGCCGGTGTCCGCGCGGCACGATGCAGCGCAGCGGCCATTCACCCAGATACTCGAGACGCGCGCCAGGATGCGCGACGGCTTGCGCGACGAAACCGAGATCGCAGCGTTGCGCCGCCACGCGCTCGGCAATCCCGGCGGCTTCGCCAGTCAGCAGTTCGAAATCGACGCCTTCGTGCTCGCTTGCAAACGCGGCGGCCACGCGCGGCAGGAAGTCGGCGCAAAGATCCGCTGAAGCGGCAACGCGCACGACCCCGCGCCGTTGTGCGCGAATCTGCGCGGCCGCCTGAGCCACGCGCTCGAAGCCGAAGAACGCGCGCTCGACTTCATCTTGCAGCGTATGGGCCTCGACGGTCGGCAGCAAACGCCCCTGGCGCCGCTCGAAAAGCGCGAACCCCATCCTGGCTTCGAAGTCGGCAAGCAAACGGCTCACCGCAGGCTGAGAAATGCCGAGCGCCTGTGCCGCGCGCGTGACGGTACCCCAGTGCATCAGCGCGCGAAACGCTTCTACCTGGCGCAAACTGAGGTCGGTTGCCTGCATAACACTATGCTATGGAGATTTAAAGTAGCGGGTCTACGACATCGTTTTCATACGATATGAATGACAACGATGCCTTCAACCCAAGGACATCATAGCGGATACCTGACCATAACATCAGAGCATAGACATGCTGTTCTGTGCGTATTGCACGCACCAAATGAAAAATCCCCGTGAGCTCGACGCCAACGGGGATTTTTTGGTACTGACAGGTGACCGCTACCCGAAGGTCGCGGCTTCAAGCGCAATCAGCGCAATCAGGCTGCTGCTGCGTCCTTCAGCTTCTTCAGGGCGCGCGCCTTGATGCGGACCGATGCGGGCTTCGCCGGGAACCAGCGCTCTTCACCCGTGAACGGATCCTTGCCGAAGCGCTTCTTCTTCGCCGGCACGGCCTGGACGACGATCTTCAGAAGGCCCGACAGCGTGAATTCGCCAGCGCCCTTCTTGTGGACCGAACCGAGGATCGTGTCTTCCAGCGCGGCGAGCACGGCCTTGGCAGCCTTCGGCTCGACGCCTGCACGTTCAGCGACGTGGGTAGCCAGCGAGGCCTTCGTGAAGGTGTCCTTGATCGGCGTCGGTACGCCGGACGCCTTCACGGCGACCTTCTTAGCTGCGGCCGTCTTGGTGGCGGGCGCTTTCTTTGCGGCAACCTTCTTGGCCGGGGCAGCTGCCTTTTTTGCGGCCACTTTCTTTGCGGAAGTCGGCATGTTTCTCCTACCAGTGTTGGTCAGTGAATCGAAGAAGCACTGCGGAATGCACGTGCTTCAACGGCGGATTCTACATACGCGCAAGCGTTTTGCGTGAAGCTTTTGCATTGTCGTTACGATTTTGTTGCGCAGCGCTGACTCTCGAACACATTTTGACGCCTGTTTACAGGGGTAAACGTGCACCTGGCGCAGCCGGATCACCGACGGACGATACGCTTCGGTGGGGCGCAGCGCACGGCGCGTTCGACAGGAAAGCGCCACACGTATGGCGTTTTCTCGCGATTTCGGCTGCCATGCCGGTGTCGCCGCGACGGCAAAATGCAGTCAAAGCGTGCGCAGCAGCGTGGCGAGCGATGTCAGCGCGGCGTCGATACGCTCGGCGTCGACCCCACCGTAACCGAAAAGAAAACCGCTCTGCACAGGCGCTTCGAGATGAAACGGCGCGAGCGGATGCAGGCCGATCGACGCGCGGCGCGCGGCCTGCGCCACCGCGGCAGCGTCGAGCACGTACACGAGCCGCGCCGCTTTCGGCAGCCGCGCGACGACGAGCCCGTCGTGATCCACCGGCACCGGCACGACCTTCGCGCCCAATGCGGCAAAGATGTTGCGCGCGAGCAGATCGAGCGCCTGCTGCGCGCCCTGCGTGACGATCACGTCCTGCCAGATGCCCTGCACCGCGCGGTTGAAAGCGAGATAGCGCGACACCGCAAGGCGCAGCTTCTCCTCGCCCGCCGGATCGCGATACATGCCGAAACCGCGCGCCTGCACGCGCAGCGCGTCGTTGATGCAGCGCCGCCAGACGTCGAAGGGAAAGCGCGACTTGTCGGTGACACCGCCCGCGAAATCGCAGGCGAGCCGCGTATCGAGGCGCGGCAACGAACCGTGCAGCGCCTCGGCTTGCGCCTGCGCGCCACGCGCGGCACCTTCCCGGTACGCGCAGAAGTGATCGCCGCGGTGGCCGCGCGTATCTGCGGATTCGGATGACCGTGCTCGCGCGCGGGCAGGCGTTCGAGCGTCTGCGCCACGAAAGTGCCCGAGCCGCGCCGCGATTTCAGATAGCCTTCGGCGAGCAGCCGTTCGAATACGTCGAGCGTGGTCTTGCGCGAAACGCCGAGTAGAGCGCGCGAGCAAAAGCTCGCTTGAAAAGCCGCTCGCGGAACCGGTGCGCCTGCGCGCTTCGCAGATCAACGGCTGCGCCTATTGCGTGGACATGCACACCGGTGATGCGCGTAAAGGCGGCGAAACCGATCGCCGGCTCGCCACGGTATCGGTGTGGCGCGAAACCCCCTTCTTCACCGAGCGCGAGCGCGCGGCGCTCGAATGGACCGAATCAGTCACGCTGCTCGCGCAAACGCACGTACCCGACGAAGTGTGGGAACGCGTGAAGCCGCATTTCAGCGACCAGGAGATCACCGACCTCACGCTGCTGATCATCGCGATCAACGGCTGGAACCGCATCGCGGTGACGTTCCGCAAGATGCCGGCTTGAGTCCAAGCAGCAAGCGCGCTGCTTCAGCTGCCGCAAATTAAGCGGCGACTGAACGCGGCGCGGGTGTCGATCACCGAGTGCTTTCCGATTGCGGCTCGCGCGCCGCTGGCAGTTTTTGCGCGGTTTTTGGCATGGTTGTGGAGCGGCGCGAGATTACAGTGACTCCCGAATCATCGGCACACCGTCGGCCTTTTCGACAGCCAAACCTTGACCGGGAACACCACATGGCACTGCAGATCGGATTTCTCGTCTTCCCCAACGTTCAACAGCTCGACCTGACCGGCCCATACGACGTGCTCGCCTCGATGCCGGACACCCGCGCGCGGCTCATCTGGAAGACGCTCGACCCGGTGCGCTCCAGCACCGGCCTCATGCTCACGCCCGACACGACCTTCGAGGACTGCCCGCCGCTCGACGTGATCTGCGTGCCGGGCGGCAGCGGCGTCTCCCAGCTGATTCCAGACGACGAGACGCTCGCGTTCCTGCGCCGCCAGGCGAGCACGGCGCGCTACGTCACTTCGGTTTGCACGGGTGCGCTCGTGCTCGGCGCGGCCGGGCTGCTGCGCGGACGCCGCGCGACCACGCACTGGGCCTTCCACGAACTGCTGGAGCCGCTCGGCGCGCTGCCCGTGAAAGCGCGCGTGGTGCGCGACGGGAACGTGCTGACCGGCGGCGGCATCACCGCGGGTATCGATTTCGCATTGACGCTCGCCGCCGAACTGATCGGCGACGAGGACGCCCAGGCGCTCCAGCTCGAACTCGAGTACGCGCCCGCGCCGCCGTTCGATGCGGGCGACCCCGCCAGCGCACCGCGTGCAATCGTGGAAAGGTTGCGCGCGCAGACAGCCGCATCGCTCGCCGCACGCGCACGCGTAGTCGCGGCGGCGGCCGCGAAGCTCGGTGCTTGAGCGCCCGTTGAGGCCGCCGGGGTAACTACTGCGATTACCGGCAAGCCAGGGTCAGCGCTTGCTACCGTCTTTGATGGGGATCGATTACATTGAGCAACGGGCGCGCCGCAGTCGTTTGCGCCCGTCCTCCCAGACCTGGGTAAGTCGTTCAAATCAACCATTAAGGGAATCAATGCGCTCCACCACCAGCAAGCTGACTCTCGCCGCGGCGACCGCCGCATTCCTGATCGGCGTTGCCGCGCCGGCATTTGCGCAAACGGAAGCCAGCGCACCCGCCGCCACGGCCTCGCAACCGCTCACCAAGGAACAAAAGGCGCAGGCCAAAGCTCAAGCCAAAGCGCAGCGCAAGGCCGAACGCAAGCAGGCCCGCGCGAAGAACAATGCCGAGTTGAAGAAGCTGGAAGACGCAGGCTACAAGCCGGCGCTGAACGACCCGAACTATCCGCAGAACCTGCAGGACGCACAGAAGAAAGCTAACGCTGCTGCTGGCGCCAGCCAATAATTCGCGTCAGCGGTCGTTTTAACCGGCTGTTTTGCCGGTTAAAACGCCTTCACCATCAGCTTGCCCGCATCACCCGCAGCATGCTGCAACGCTGCGCTTCCCCCGCCTTCGCGCTCGCGCGCTCCCGCTGTACACACTAAACGCTTCATCAGTCGAATGGCAGTACCATCCGCGATGCGAATGCGCTGACTCGTTCGCAAGCCGCCACACCGCCGCTTTTCGATGCTGCATGCGCTCTGCCAGAAGCGACACGCGAGCCATGCCGCGTGCATGCCCAACAGGGAGTCATCGCCATGAACGCACCCCAGCCAGCCGCCAACGCGAGCGCGGCGCCGCAGAAGAAGGGCATACCTGTGGGCCTGATCGCGGGCGTGGTCGCGCTCGTCGTCGTGCTTCTGCTGCCCCTGCCCGATGGCCTCCCGCCCGCCGGCCAGCGCATGCTCGCCATCCTCGCGTTCGCCGTGGTCGTGTGGCTCACCGAAGCCGTATCGTACGAAGCGAGCGCCATCATCATCACGTCGCTCATGGCGTTTCTCGTGGGCACCGCGCCCACCATCGAAAACCCCGCTGTCGACTACGGCACCAACAAAGCCATCAGCATGGCGCTCGCGGGCTTCTCCAATTCCGCGCTCGCGCTCGTGGCCGGCGCACTCTTTATCTCCGCGGCGATGACCGTCACCGGGCTCGACCGGCGCATTGCGCTCGTCACGCTCTCGCTGATCGGCACCACCACGCGGCGCATCCTGATCGGCGCGGTCGCCGTGACCATCGTGCTCTCGCTCGTCGTACCGAGCGCCACCGCGCGCAGCGCGTGCGTCGTGCCGATCATGGTGGGCGTCATCTCGGCGTTCGGCGTCGACAAGCGCTCGAACATCGCGGCGGGCATCATGATCGTGGTCGCGCAAGCCACGAGCATCTGGAACGTCGGCATCCAGACCGCCGCCGCGCAGAATCTGCTGACCGTGGGCTTCATGGACAAGATGCTCGGCGCGCGCGTCACGTGGCTCGACTGGCTCATTGCGGGCGCGCCCTGGGCGATCGTGATGTCGGCGGCGCTGCTCTTCATCGTGCTGAAGATGCTGCCGCCCGAAGCCGATGCCATCGCGGGCGGCAAGGAAGCCGTCGAAGCCTCGCTGCGCGAACTCGGCCCCATGACGGGCCCGCAGAAACGCCTGCTCGGGGTTTCCATCGGCCTGCTGCTCTTCTGGGCGACCGAAGGCAAGCTGCACCCGTTCGACACCACTTCGGTCACTTACGTGGGGCTCGTGCTGCTGCTGTTGCCGCGCTTTGGCGTGATGGACTGGAAGACCGTGCAAAGCCGCATTCCGTGGGGCACGGTGATCGTGTTCGGCGTGGGCATCAGCCTCGGCACGGCGCTGCTCACGACGAAAGCGGGCCAATGGCTCGGCGACCTCGTCGCGCATCACACGGGGCTCGACACCGCCACGCCGTTCATGGCCTTCGCGATTCTCTCGGCCTTCCTCATCCTCATCCACCTCGGTTTTGCGAGCGCAACGGCGCTCACCTCCGCGATGCTGCCGATTCTCGTGTCGGTGCTGCAGTCCATGCAGGGCGACTTCAACCGACTCGGTCTCACCATGCTGCTCGGCTACGTGGTGAGCTTCGGCTTCATCCTGCCGATCAACGCGCCGCAAAACATGGTGTGCCTCGCCACCGAAACGTTCACGGCGAAGCAGTTTGCGCGCGTGGGCATCGTGCTGACCGTCGTCGGCTATGTGTTGTTGCTGCTGTTCGCCGCGACGTGGTGGCGCTGGCTGGGCTGGATCTGAACACTGCACCCGAACGCTGCACGGTTAGCAAGGAGCCGCTCATGGAAGTCAGGATCGACGACGCACGCCGCTTCGCCACGGCCGTGCTCACGAACGTCTCGGTGCCCGAAGACATCGCCGCCGACGTGGCCGACCATCTGATCGAATCCGACCGCGTGGGCTACGCGAGCCACGGCCTGTCGATCCTGCCTAACTACAAGCGCGTGCTGGCCGCGGGCTTCGTCACCGCAGACGGCCGCGCCGAGCGCGTCGTCGACCGCGGCAGCCTGATCGGCTATGACGGCCACAGCGGCTTCGGACAGCACATTGGCAAGGTCGTGATGGAAGACGCGATCGCTCGCGCGCGCGAACATGGGCAGTGCATCGTAACGCTGCGTCATAGCCATCACCTGGGGCGCATGGGCCACTACGGCGAAATGGTTGCGGCGCAGGGCTACGTGCTGCTCGCCTTCACCAACGTGGTCAATCGCGCGCCGACCGTCGCGCCGTTCGGCGGACGCGAGCCCCGGCTCACGACCAACCCGCTGTGCTTCGCGGGTCCGCTGCCGGGCGGGCGGCCGCCCTTCGTCGTGGATATCGCCACGAGCGCCATCGCCGTGAACAAGGCGCGCGTGCTCGCCGAAAACGGCCTGCCGGCGCCTGACGGCTCGGTGATCGACGCGAACGGCCAGCCGAGCACCGACCCCAACGTGTTGTTCGCCGACCCGCCAGGCGCGCTGCTGCCGTTCGGTCTGCACAAGGGCTATGCGCTGGGTCTCGTGGCGGAACTGCTCGCGGGCGTGCTCTCGGGCGGCGGCACGATCCATCCGGACAACCCGCGCAATGGCGTGGCGACCAACAATCTGTTCGCGCTGGTGCTCGATCCGCAGGTGGACTTCAACACGACGTGGCGCTCGCAGGAGGTCGAATCGTTCCTCGACTATCTGCTCAGCTGCCCGCCGCAGGATCCGTCGCAGCCGGTGCAGTACCCTGGCCAGTACGAAGCGGAAAATCGTGCGCGGCACATGCAGACGATCACGCTGCCCGACTCCGTGAGAAAGCCGTTCGCCGACATCGCCACCGAACTGGGCATTGCGCCGCTTACGGCGATTTGAGGCGATCCAACGCGACGCTGTAAACAAAAAACCGCGCGAACCCTGCGGGACTCGCGCGGCCGTTTCATGCGTTGAGCTTACCTCACACGGCAACCGCGCCCACGTAGTTCTCGGCCATCGCCGCCGCGGCAGCGCGGGACGTGGTGACATGTTCCAGTTCGGCAACCTGCAGGCGCTGCTCGAACGGCGTGGCGTCGTCAAGGCGGTGCATCATGCGCGTCATCCAGTACGAGAAGTGTTCGGCGCGCCAGATGCGGCGCAGCGCCGTTTCGCTATAGCCATCGAGCAGATCGGTGCGGCCTTCCTGGTAGAACGCCACGAGCGCCGCGGTCAGCACGCGCACGTCCGCCACCGCGAGATTGAGGCCCTTCGCGCCGGTCGGCGGCACGATGTGCGCCGCATCGCCCGCGAGAAAGAGGCGGCCGTGCTGCATCGTGGTCGTGACGAAGCTGCGCATGCCCACGATGTTCTTCTGGAAGATCTTGCCTTCCACCACCTGGTGGCCTTCGCGCGAATCGACGCGCGCGTGCAGCTCGGCCCAGATGCGGTCGTCGGACCAGTTGTCGACGTTGTCCGTCGGATCGCACTGGAAGTACATGCGCTGCACGTTCGGCGAGCGCGTGCTGACGAGCGCGAAGCCGCGATCGTGCCGCGCGTAGATCAGCTCGTCGGAAGTGGGCGGCGCCTCGACGAGAATACCGAACCAGCCGAACGGGAACACGCGCTCGTAGTCCTGGCGCAGCGCCGCCGGAATCGAGGCGCGCGACACGCCGTGGAAACCGTCGCAGCCGATCACGTAGTCGCAGTGCAGCTCGTGCTCTTCGCCTTCGTGCGTGAAGCGGATCGACGGCGTGCTGGTTTCGACGCCGTGAATCGACGTGTTCGAGACATTGAAGAAGAGCTTGCCGTCCGCGGCCACGCGCGCCGCCACGAGGTCCTTGAGCACTTCGTGCTGCGCGTAGACGGTGATGGCTTTGCCCGTGAGGCCGGTGAGATCGATGCGGCGGCGCTTGCCTTCGAACGCCAGTTCGAAGCCGTGATGCAGCGCGCCTTCGGCCTTCATGCGCTCGCCGACGCCCGCTTCGGTGAGCACGTCCATCGTGCCTTGCTCGAGCACGCCGGCGCGTATGGTCGATTCGATCTGCTCGCGGTCACGCAGCTCGATCACGACCGAGTCGATGCCACGCAAATGCAGAAGATGGGAAAGAAGCAGGCCCGCGGGCCCGGCGCCAATGATGCCAACCTGGGTGCGCATGAGATGTCTCCTGATGCGGCGTTGCTTGAATTGATTTTTGGCAAGTTTCGCCGCAGCACGCGTTATCGCGCAACGCGATATGGAGAATATGGACTATCTCTATTTTGAATAGTGTTGCAGTCGCCCGCCGTCTCGCATCGCCATTGCGCGGAACGGAAATTGCTTATTGCCACGCTTCGCCTGCGCCCCAGGTTTGCGCACTGGCGCGCTCGTCGCCCCTCAAAAACATCAAGGCCATGTCCTTCCCGTTCCGCTCCCGCACGCCCACATCCGCCACGACATCCCGCCCCGTCCCGTTTGCCGCCACGCTCGCCGCTGCGCTGTGCCTCGCCTGGCCGCTCGCGCAAACCGCCCATGCCGCCGACGCACAAGCCGACGTCGCAGCCTCCGCTAGCGCACCCGCCAACGCGCAGGAATTACAAACGCCCGCGCGATCGGCAAGGCCGGTTCGCTCGCCGGCGCAGCATGACGCCGCAAAAGAGAGCCGGCCCGCCACGCCCGCCGACCTCTATGGCCGCCTCTATCACGACGTGCAGCTCGCGCAGATCTTCCCCGACGGCAAGACGTTTGCCGACATACTGCCCAACGAGCGCCCGAGCCAGATCACGGCCGCCTACGAGCGCTGGCGCCAGCAACACGCGGGGCTGCACGACAGCGCCGCGCGCAAGGCCGCGCTCACGCAGTTCGTGAACCGGTACTTCACGGCCCCCGCGCAAACCGAAGATCACTACGTTTCCGATCCGAACCAGGATGTCGTCGGCCACATCGACACGCTCTGGAACGTGCTGAGCCGCCGCCCCGACGCAAAGCCGAATCCGTATTCGTCGCCGCTGCCGCTGCCCTATGCGTACGTCGTGCCGGGCGGGCGCTTCAACGAAATCTACTACTGGGATTCGTACTTCATCATGCTCGGCCTGGAAGCGAGCGGCCGCCACGAACTCGCGCTCGACGAGCTGAGCAACTTCGCCGCGCTGATCGACCGATACGGCCACATCGCGAACGGCAATCGCACGTACTACCTGAGCCGCTCGCAGCCGCCGTTTTTCGCGCAGATGGTGAGCCTCGTTGCGGAAAAAGACGGCGACGCCGTGTACCTCCACTACCTGCCGCAACTGCGCAAGGAATACGACTACTGGATGGCCGGCGCGCAAACGCTCAAGCCCGGTCACGCCGCGCGCCACCTCGTGCGCCTGCCCGACGGCACGTTGCTCAACCGCTACTGGGACGCGCGCAACCGCCCGCGCGACGAGTCGTACCGCGAGGACATCCTGACCGCGCGCGCCACGCCGCAACGCGACGCCTCTGACCTCTGGCGCAACCTGCGCGCGGGCGCGGAAACGGGCTGGGACTACAGCTCGCGCTGGCTCGCCGACGGCCAAACGCTCTCGACTATCGATGTGACCTCGCTCGCGCCGGTCGACCTCAATTCGCTGATGGTGATCCTCGAACGCACGCTCGCGAAGGCCTATGGCCTCAAGGGCGACGCGCGCGAGGCCGAACTGATGACGAAGCGGGCGCAACAACGCGCCGACGCCATCGACCGCGTGCTCTGGGACCCGCAACTGCATGCCTACAGCGACTACGACTTCGCGCACCGCACGCTCACGCACCGGCTCACGGCGGCGACCGTCTATCCGCTCTATGCGGGCGTGGCGACGAAGGCCCAGGCGCAGGAAGTGGCCGCCGCGGTGCGCGCCGGGCTGCTGCGCCCCGGCGGCCTCGCCACCACCCAGGTCGCGACCGGCCAGCAATGGGACGAGCCGAACGGCTGGGCGCCGCTGCAATATCTCGCGGTCATGGGGCTGCGCCGCTACGGCGCACAGGACCTCGCGCAGGAGATCGCCACGCGCTGGATCGCGACGAATCTCGCGTACTACGCGCGCACACACAAGCTCGTCGAGAAGTACGACGTGAGCGCGTCGGCCACGAAGGCCTCGTCGGCAGGCGGCGGCGAATATCCGCTGCAGGACGGCTTTGGATGGACCAACGGCGTCCTGCGCGTGCTGCTGCAGATGTATCCGCAGACGGGCGCCGCGCAAGGCGCACCGGCGGCGTCCGGCGCGGCCGCCGCCAGCACGCCCTGAGGCGCCGCCGCGCGCCCGCCGCGCCGCACGCCGGCGGCGCGCGGCGTACACTTTTTGCGCCACCGCAGCGTAATCGTCGTATAGCAACCAGGAGCCCCCCATGCGCAACGAAACGGCCTTTTTGTTCGACCTCGACGGTACGCTCGTCGACAGCGTGTATCAGCATGTGCTCGCATGGAAGGAAGCGCTCGACGCGGACGGCATCGAGCTCTCGGTGTGGCGCATTCACCGGCGCATCGGCATGAGCGGCGGTCTCTTCATGAACCAGTTGCTGCGCGAGACCCACGAGGCCCACGAGTCGATCGCCCCCGAGCGCATCGCGCGCTTGCAAAAACTACACGCCGACGCCTACCGCCGCCACGCCGACCAGGTGCGCCCGCTGCCCGGCGCCCGCGCGCTGCTCGACACCCTCAGCGCGGCGCAAGTGCCCTGGGCGATCGCCACGAGCGGGCGCCTCGCCACGGCATCCGTGAACCTGCAGGCGCTCGGCGTGGACCCGTCCGTCACGACGGTGGTCACGCGCGACGAAGTGCGCCACGCCAAGCCCGACCCCGATCTTTTCGTCGCCGCGGCGCTGCGGCTGAACGTGCCGATCGAGCGCTGCCTCGTGGTGGGCGACAGCGTCTGGGACATGCTAGCGGCCCAACGCTGCCGCGCGCTCGGCATCGGCCTGCAGTCGGGCGGCTACGGCACCGAGGAGCTGCAACGCGCGGGCGCGCTACGCGTGTACGAAGATCCCGCCGACCTGCTCGACCACCTCGACGAAGTCTGCGCTCGCGATTGAGCCGCTGATCGGACTGATTGCGCGCGCCGCCGCACGCGGCGCGAAAATTGCGCAGCTCTCGGCTGTGCAGTGCAGCACCGCGGCTGGGCCGCCCCGCCTCTGGCGCACGTCATGTACTGCATGTCGCGCGCCATCGGCGTATGCTGACATAGGTCAATTCGACAACTCACCGGCCGGCTCCCGCCGCCTGCTGCGATGAACGACTCCGCCCCTGCCCCCGGAACCCCCAGCGCGCCCCGCGTGACGGTGGTCGTCCTCACGCGCAATCATGTACGTCAAACCATCGATACCGTCGCGCGCCTCACCGCCCTTCCCGAACACCCGGACGTCATCGTGGCCGACAACGGCTCCACCGATTCCACCGTCTCCCTGCTGGCGTCGCTCTTTCCGCAAGTGCGCATCGTCCAGTCGCTGGGCGATCACGGCATGGCCGGTTTCAATCGCGCCGTGCTGCTCGCGCGCACCGACTATGTCGCGTGCTGCGACGACAGCACCTGGTTCGCGCCCGGCGCGCTCGCGCGTGCGGCGCACCTGCTCGACGCCCACACGCAGGTGGCCGTGCTCAACGCGCGCGTGGTGAGCGGCGACGAGCGCGAAATTCACCCCGCCTGCCTGATGCTCGCCGCCACGTCGCCGGGTGCGGAAGGCGAAGCCGGGCCTGCGCTCGCGAACTTCATGGCCGGCGCGTGCATTTTCCGCGCGGCCGTGTTCCACGCGCTCGGCGGCTACGAGGAGCGGCTGTCACACGGCGGCGCCGAAGAGCTTGCCGCGCTCGACATGCTGTCGGCCGGCCACCAGATCGTTTATTGCGAGCAGGCGCTCGCGCATCGCGAGCCGCTTTACCGCTGGTTCACGCGCGCGCAGCAATGCTCGCTCGCGCGCAACACCGCCTGGGTGGCGTGGATGCGATTGCCCGCGCGCGATGCGATCGCGGCGACCGGCCGTGCGCTCGCCGTGTTCGCGCGCCAGCGCTCGCTCGGGCCCGCGGGCGTGGCGCTGCTGCGCGGCGCGTTCTGGACGTTGCGCGCACGCCGCGTGGTGCCGCCGCACGTCGTGCTGCTCACCCGCCAGGTACGCCGCGCGGAACGCCACGTGCGCGCGGGCATTCCGGCAATGGCCGAAAAGTACGACCGCTCAGGGCAGCGCGCGTGGTAAGCTGCGACGCCCGCTGCGTGCGGGCCGTCCATTCAGGAGGCCGGAGCCTGTCAATCTTGTGAACAGGCCCTATGACAGACCCGAGGACCATGACGACGCCCGACCCCGGCATCGCCCCGCAAAACACCGTCGCCGAAAGCCACCACGAACGCCGCTTCGAGGCGCTCGTGGAGCCGATCGAGGACTACGCGATCTTCCTGCTCGATACGCGCGGCTACATCGTGAGCTGGAATCGCGGCGCGGCCCGCATCAAGGGCTATGAAGCGCACGAGATCATCGGCCAGCATTTCTCGCGTTTTTACACCGACGAAGCCAACGCGCGCCGCTGGCCCGATCACGAGCTGGAGCAGGCCGCGCTGCACGGACGCTTCAACGACGAAGGCTGGCGCGTGCGCAAGGACGGCTCGATGTTCTGGGCCAACGTCGTCATCACCGCGCTGCACGAGAGCGACGGCTCGCTCTCCGGCTTTGCCAAGGTCACGCGCGACCTCACCGCCGAACGCCGCCAGGTCGAAGCGCTGCGTCTTTCCGAAGAGCGCTTTCGCCTGCTCGTGGAAAGCGTGAGCGACTACGCGATGTTCATGCTCGATCCGCAGGGCAACGTGGTGAGCTGGAACACCGGCGCGACCAACCTGAAGGGCTACCGTCCGGCCGAGATCGTCGGCCAGCATTTTTCCGTCTTCTATCCGCCCGACGAGGTCGCCGCCGGTCAGCCCGAACGCGAGCTGCGCCGCGCGAAGGAGTTGGGCCGGGTCGTGAGCGAGGGCTGGCGCGTGCGCAAGGACGGCTCGATGTTCTGGGCCAGTGTCACGCTCACCGCGGTGCATGACGGCCAAGGCCGCCTCACGGGGTTCGCGAAGGTCACGCGCGACATGACCGAAAGCCGCCGCACCGACGAACTCGAGCATTCGAGCGAACAGATGAAGCAGTTCCTCGCCTTGCTCGCGCACGAACTGCGCAACCCGCTCGCGCCGGTGCGCAACGCCGTGGCCACGATGCGCCTCATGGATGCGCCGAGCCCCGAGATCGAGCGAGCGAGCGAAATGATCGACCGTCAGATCGTGCACCTCACCCGGCTCGTGGACGACCTGCTCGACGTCGGGCGCATCACGTCGGGCAAGATCGAGTTGCGCGAGGCGCCGCTCGACCTGCACGAAGTGGTCGCGCACGCCATCGACGCGGCGCAGCCCTTCACCTCGGCACGCGGTCAGCACGTGGACGTGCAGATGCCCGACGAGCCGCTCACCATGAAGGGCGACCACACGCGGCTCGTGCAGGTGCTGCAGAACCTGCTGCACAACGCCTCGAAGTTCTCGCCCGACGGCAGCCGCATCGTCGTGGACGTGCGTTCCGCCGCACGCGCCGTGCAGATCCAGGTGCGCGACGAAGGCCGCGGCCTGCGGCCCGGCACATACGAGTCGATCTTCGGCCTCTTCAGCCAGGACCGCTCGGCGCCGGGGCCCACGGAAAACGGGCTCGGCATCGGCCTCATGCTGTGCCGCTCGCTCGTCGAGCTGCATGGCGGCACCATCTCCGCCAGGAGCGACGGGCCCGGCAGAGGCAGCACGTTCACGATCCGCCTGCCGTTCGCGCGCGAGGCCACGCATGCCGTGCAGCCGCCGCCGCTCACGCCGGACACGGCCGAGCTTGCCGCGCTGGCCGAAGCCGGCGTGCCGCCGCTGCGCGTGCTCGTGGTCGACGACAACCGGGATTCGGCCGACAGCCTCGCCATGCTGCTCGAACTCAAAGGGCACGACGTGCGCGTGGCCTACAGCGCCGCCCACGCGCGCGAGGAAGTGGACGGCTTCACGCCGGACGCCGCGCTCATCGACATCGCCATGCCCGAGATCGACGGCTACGCGACGCTGCGTGCCCTGCGCGCGCTGCCGCCACTCAAGCACACGCTGTTCGCCGCGATGACCGGCTTCGGCCAGGCTGCCGACATCGAGCTCACGCACGAAGCGGGCTTCGAGATGCATCTCGTGAAGCCCGTGGACGTCACGCTGTTCGACGAGGTGCTCGCGCTTGCGGCGGCAAGGCAAAGGCGCCGCAGCGCGTGACGTCGACTTGTCGCGCCCTTGAGTTACGGTTCCTTAAGGTGAGATAGGTGCGAACGGCCGGTATTCGACCTCGGGGCCGCGCACGACAATGGCCGTCGATTCCGGCACTTCGGCCCATACATCGGGCGCATCGCCAAGTGGCTCGGACACGAGCAGATACGCGTCGTCGCCGGCTGCGATGATGCGCGGGTCGTCGGGATACAGTTCGCGCAGATGCCGGAACGCCGTGGTGTGATAAAGCGAGCGGGAATTGCGCTCGCTCGAATAGCGCACAGCGACGATCTGCTCGCCGTCGCATGCGCAAACCGTCATGTTGAGCGCCGGCTCGACGCCATGCTTTTGCGCGGTTGCCTCCACAAAACCCGCCATGCGTTCCAGCGCAAGAACGGGCTCGACTTCGAGGCCGAACGTCATCGCGAGATAGAACATCGTTTCCGAATCCGTCGACCCCTCGAGCGCATTGAAGCGCCCCGGATCGATCGCGACCAGCAGGTCGCGCCGCATCAGCGGATAGCTGCGGATCAGACCGTTGTGCGCAAAGATCCAGCGCCGGTGCCGAAACGGATGGCAGTTCGTTTCCTGCACCGGCGTATGCGTGGCCGCGCGAATGTGCGCGACGAACATGGGCGCACGCACCGCGCGCGCCAGTTCGCGCAGGTTGCGGTCGTTCCAGGCGGGATGCACGCTGCGGTAACGATAGGGAATGTCGTGCGGGTCCTGATACCAACCCATGCCGAAGCCATCGCCATTCGTGGTGGTCGCGCCTTTGGTGGAATGCAGGCTTTGATCGATCAGCGAATGCCGTGCGTGAAACAGCACGGTTTCGAGTTGCACGGGGTTCCCGCTATAAGCGAGCCAGCGGCACATGATGGTCTCCTTCGCGTGAGGACGCTTGTGTACGCCGGCCTGCTCACGAGCTACAGGCGCCGCTACTTCGCGGCGCGCAGGTCGGCGATCGGCGTGAGAAAGCCGGTCAGGCCAGTCAGTATGATCTGCACCCCGATGCACAGGAGCAGAAACGACGACACGCGCATGGCCACGCGCGTGCCTTCCACACCCAGGTACTGCGAAAGCCGCGCGGCGCGGCTGTACACGTAATAGATCACGAGCATGACGAGCGCGGAGATCACGAGCGACGCGAAGCTCGAGAGCAGCCACGCCGAAAGCTTGTGCGTGCGGTTGGCATTCAGCGCAATGGCCGTGGCGATGGAGCCCGGGCCGGTGGTGAGCGGAATGGTCAGCGGAAAAAAGGCTTTTCCGGAAGCCGAACTCGCGCTCACGGGCTTGACCGGATGATCGACCGCGGGCGGCTCCGGCTCGGGCGCGTTGAGCATTTGCCAGCCGGCCACGGCTACGGCGAGGCCGCCGCCGATACGCAGCGCTTCCATTGAAATGCCGAAGAAATGCAGGATGGGCGTGCCGACGAAAAAAGCCCCGACGAGCACGAAGAACGCGTTGATCGCCACGCGTTTGGCGAGCAGGCGTCGCTCTTCGTCAGTAAGCGTTGTGGTGCGATCGAGAAAAACAAAAGCACCGCTCAAGGGATTGATGATGCTGATGAGTCCGGTGAAACCGAACAGGATGTCTGAAATCAGGCTCTCGATCATGGAGTCGATCCGTTGAGGGCATGCGCAAAAAGCGCGCCGGGCTGCGAGAAGTGTAGCCGGATCGGCGTCGGGCGTGCCTGATCGATGTCGCTCGATGCCGCGAAAAATGGCGCGTTGCACCAATCTTTACGGCAAGCCCTTCAGTATTTTTGGCGGCTTTACGGGGCGCGTTCACAAGCATAGAGTGGGTGGCTTCGCACCCCGACGCGACGTTTCTTTTCTTCTCATATGAAAGAGGAGTTGCCATGTCACTGCGGTTGCTCGCTGCCTTGCCCTTTATCGGCATCCTGCTAGGGGTGCCGTTCGTCAATCGCACCGAGCCGCTCGTGCTCGGCATGCCGCTCGTGCTCGCATGGATCGTCATGTGGGTGGTGCTGGCCGCGGTGATCATGGGGATCGTCTACCGGCTCGACCCAGTCAACCGGCTCTCGGGCGAAGCGGATGCGGAGGTGCGATCATGAGCGCCCTCATCATCATCGCGGCGATGACCTTCGTCGCGCTCTACCTCGGCATGCGCGCCCGCCGCGGGCACGACATGAACCTCGAGCAGTGGGCCGTGGGCGGCCGCAGCTTCGGCACCGCGTTCGTGTTCCTGCTGATGGCGGGCGAGATCTACACCACCTTCACGTTCCTCGGCGGCAGCGGCTTCGCCTATGGCAAGGGCGCGCCTGTCTACTACATTCTGGCTTACGGCACGCTTGCATACATCCTCTCGTACTGGATGCTGCCGCCCGTCTGGCGCTTCGCCAAGCAGCACCGGCTCGTCTCGCAGCCGCACTTCTTCGCGCGCAAGTACCAGAGCCCCGCGCTGGGCGTGCTGGTGGCTTGCGTGGGCGTGCTCGCGCTCGTGCCGTATCTCGTCCTGCAACTCAAGGGCCTCGGCATCATCGTGACGACGGCCTCGTATGGCGCGATCTCCTCCACCGCGGCGATCTGGATCGGCGCGGCCGTGGTCACGGCTTACGTGATCGTTTCGGGCGTGCGCGGCTGCGCGTGGAACTCGGTCGTGAAGGACACGATGATTCTCGCCATCGCCGTGTTCCTCGGCATTTACCTGCCGATTCACCACTATGGCAGCCTGAGCGAGATGTTCCGCGCCATCGACGCCGCCAAGCCCGGCTTCCTCACCTTCCCGGCACGCGGCCAGAGCGTGACGTGGTTCCAGTCCACCGTGCTGCTCACGGCGCTAGGCTTCTTCATGTGGCCGCATACGTTCATGTCGGTCTACACCGCGAAGAACGAGCGCATCTTCCGCCGCAACGCGATGATCCTGCCGCTCTATCAGCTTATTTTGCTGTTCGTCTTCTTCTGCGGCTTCGCAGCCGTGCTCAAGGTGCCGGGCCTCAAGGGCGGCGACATCGACCTCTCGCTGTTCCGTCTCGCCCTGCAGACGTTCGATCCATGGTTCGTGGGCGTGATCGGCGCGGCCGGCGTGCTGACCGCACTCGTGCCGGGCTCGATGATCCTCACCACGGCTTCGACGCTGCTCGCGAACGACATCTATCGCGGCGGCCTCGCGAAGAGCGCGGACGACGCGCAAGTCGCGAAGCTCGCGCGCGCCTTCGTGCCGGTGATCGCGCTCGTGGCAGTCGGCTTCACGCTCAATGGCGGGGACACCATCGTCGCGCTGCTCCTGATGGGCTACAACTTCGTCACGCAGCTGTTCCCGGCGATGGTGTGCAGTCTCTCCGCGCGCAATCGCGTAACGAAGCAAGGCGCGTTCTGCGGCATCGTGGCGGGCGTGCTCGTGGTGATCGTCACGACGCTCTCGCATGTGAGCGTGGCTCAGCTGATGCCGTTCGCGCCGGACGCGCTCAAGGACGTCAACATCGGCTTCCTTGCGCTGTTCGTGAACGTGATCGTGCTCATGGTGGTGAGCACGGTGACGCAGCCGCGCACGCATGTGGATCACGAGCATGCGCGGGCGCATTGATAGGGTGTAACGCGGTAGCGAGGCGGCCCAATCGGCGAGATCCGATTGGGCCGTTTTCCCTTTATGCCGCCTTGCGCGCTTCGGCGATGCGCTGCGGCGCCTCGGGACGCGCGTACAGGCGTTCGAGATACGCCTGCAAGCGCGGGAAGCTCTCCAGCAGTTGCACTTCGTTGGCCCAGTCCATCAGATACACCGTCACGCAGTCGGCGACCGAAAGCTTGTTGCCGACGATGAACTCGCGTCCTTCGAGGTGCCTTTCGAGCACCGCGGCCATGCTGCTGAAGTCCTCCCGCGCGAGTTCGATATCGGCGGGACTGCGCTTTTCCGGTGGATACAGGAACGAATGCCGCGTGATTCTCCAGAGCGGCTGCTCCAGTTCGGTGACCGCGAACAGGGTCCAGCGATACGCCTGCGCGCGCTCGTCGAGATCCGCGGGCAACAGCGCCTTCTCTGGATATTTATCCGCGAGATACAGCACGATGGCAGCCGATTCGGGAATTACGCGGTCGCCGTCGATCAGCACGGGCACCTTGCCTGCGGGATTGATGCGCAGGTATTCAGGCCGCTTGTGCTCGCCTGCGAGCAGATTGACCGAGATGAATTCGAAATCGGCGTCGACTTCCTTGAGGCCCCATAGCGCGCGCTGCGAACGCGTGCCGGCAAAACCATAGAGTTTCATGACGCGCCTCCGTTCACACACCGGGAATCGGCAGAACGGGCATCACCTCGACGGCCTCGCCCGGAAAAATCGAAAAGTGCGGGTGGCCTTCGAACAGCTTCGCAGCCTCTTCGTGCGATGCAGCACGGAAAACGGTATAGCCGGTTAGCGCGTTAGATGTGTCTGCGATGCCATGCTCGCCAATCGATTTCGTCTTGCCGAGCGGGCCGCCCATATCGACGATCGATGCCTTGTGCTTTTCGACCCACGCGTGCCAGGCTGCAATGCCCTCCTTTTCCTTCGCGTGCCGATCGGCTTCGGAAAGCGCCGCCCATCCCTTCATGCGCGCGTTGTCTTTGGTACCGAGAAAAACAGCGAGAAACAGTTTCTGATCGCTCATGTGTCCTCCAACTGCTGGTCTGGTTGCTGGTCTGAAAACGGGAGCAACGGTATGTCGCCCATCCGGCCTTGACAGCATAGGTTGATATCAACATAATTGCAACATGGCACGCGCAAAGAAACTTCCCTTCGAAACCACGCTATTGGTGCGCGATTGCTGCCTGTGTCTGCATATGCAGCGGGCGGCACGCAATCTCGCGCGCATTTTCGACGACGTGCTGCGTCCGCTCGATCTCACGAACGGGCAGTTTTCGCTGCTGATGTCGCTGAACCGGCCGCATCCGCCCGGTATGAAAGACGTGGCCTCGCTGCTCGCCATGGACCGCACCACCCTCACCGCCGCACTCAAGCCGCTGGAGCGGCGCGGTCTCGTGGTCATCGAGCAGGACCCGGAAGACAAGCGCAGCCGTCTGCTGAGCCTCACGGACGAGGGGCATCGGCTGCTCAACGCTGCGTTTCCGCTATGGCAGCAAACGCATGAGGAGATCGAAAAGGAGTTCGCCGAGGGCGAGGTGGACAAGCTGCGCGCGCACTTGCGCGCGCTTTCCTAGTCGTGGCGCTTTTGCGCCCCATACAGCTTCGAATCCGCAAACCCCTCCGCCTCGAGCACGCGCCCTACGAGAATGAGCGCGGTACGCTCGATATCCGTAGCGAGCACCTTCTGCGCGATATCCGCGAGCGTGCCCGTTACGCGTTCCTCGTCGGGCCAGCTCGCGCGATAAATCACCGCGACCGGGCAATCTTCGCCGTAGTGCGGCAGCAATTCCTCGACGATGCGCGCGATATGGCGCACGCCCAGGTGAATCGCGAGCGTCGCTCGGTGACGCGCGAGGTCGCCTAACTGCTCGCCTTCGGGCATCGACGTTTTGGTGGCGTAGCGCGTGAGAATGAGCGTCTGCGAAATGCCGGGCAGCGTGAGTTCGCTGCCGAGCGCGGCCGCGCACGCAGCGGTCGCGGTCACGCCGGGCACGACTTCATAAGGAATGCCGAGCATACGCAACCGCCGGATTTGCTCGCCGATCGCGCCATAGAGCGACGGGTCGCCCGAATGCACGCGCGCCACGTCGAAGCCCTGGGCATGCGCGTTTTCGAGCAACGCGACGATCTCGTCGAGCGTGAGCGGCGCCGTGTCCACCACCTTGTGCGCGCGGTGGCCCTCCAGCACGGCGGGCGGCACGAGCGAGCCCGCGTAGAGAATGACGGGGCAATTGCGCACGAGGCGCTGGCCTTTCACGGTGATCAGTTCAGGATCGCCCGGCCCCGCGCCGATGAAGAAAACGGTCATGCGTGGAAACTCCGCTGAATAGGGTTCGCGAGCGCGTCGATTGCTTCTTGCGCTGATGTGAACTCACATTGCGCGTCGGGCAGCGGCGGGCGCTGCATCATCACCACGGGCAAGCCCTTTTCGCGCGCGACGGCGAGCTTCGCTTCGGTCGCCGCGCCGCCGCTGTTCTTGCTGACCACGACGTCGATACGCGCTTCGGTAAAGAGCGTGCGCTCGCCAACGGCCGTGAACGGCCCGCGCGCGTCGATGATGCGCGCACGGGCGTGGCCGGGATGCGCTTCAAGGCAACGGATCGTCCAGTGCTGCTGCGGCGGCACTTCGTTCAGATGCGCAAGCGGTTCGCGCCCGAGCGTGAAGAGCGGGCGCGCGAACGGCATGACCGCTTCGACTACGCCGGCCCAGCCGCTCACCATGCGCCAGTCGTCACCGGGCTGCGGCTGCCACGGCGCACGCCGCAGCGCCCAGTACGGCACGTGGGCAGCTTCGCACGCACGCGCCGCGTTGGCGCTGATCTGCGCGGCATAGGGATGCGTGGCGTCGAAAACCAGTGTGATGTTTTCGTCCGCGAGAAAACGCGCGAGCCCTTCGGCTCCGCCAAAGCCGCCCACCCGCACCGCGCAGGCGAGATCGGCGGGCACGCGGCCAAGGCCCGCGAGCGAGTAGACGTGCTGGGGGCCGAGCGTGCGCGCGATCGCCAGCGCATCGCCGGTGCCGCCGAGCAGCAGGATGCGCGCCGTCATGGCTTGACGGCCTCGTAAAGCGTGACGGGCAAAGCCTGACGCCAGGTGTCGAAGCCGCCCAGCGGCTGCGCCTCGCCGATGCCGACGCGCGTGAGCGTGCCGCCGTGCTGCGCGCGCCATGCCACGAGTGCCGCTTCGCTCTGCAACGTCACCGCGTTCGCGACGAGCCGCCCGCCGCTCGCGAGCGCCGCCCAGCACGCGTCCAGCACGCCGGGTACGGTCACGCCGCCGCCGATAAAGACCGCGTCGGGCGCGGCGAGCCCTGCGAGCGCGTCGGGCGCGCGGCCCGCAACGAGTTGCAAACCCGGCACGCCCAACGCCGCGCGATTGTGCTCGATGAAGCGTTGACGCTCGGCGTTCGCCTCGATCGCGATCGCGCGGCAAGCGGCGTGCGAACGCATCCATTCGATGCCGATCGAGCCGCTGCCCGCGCCCACGTCCCACAGCAACGCGCCGGGCGTCGGCGCGAGACGCGCGAGCGTGAGCGCGCGCACGTCGCGCTTCGTAATCTGACCGTCGTGGCGGTAGGCGTCGTCGGGGAGGCCTGGCGTGAGCGTCCAGCCGCGCGCGAGCGTCTGCGCACTATTGCTTTCGCATTCGAACGCGACCAGATTGAGCGCCGCGGCTTCTTCAACGTGCCACGCATCGGCGCGGCCTTCTATGCGGCGTTCGAGCGGGCCGCCCAGATGCTCGAACACGGCAAGACGCGTGGCGCCGAAGCCCGCTTCGGCGAGCAACGCGGCAAGCGCCGCGGGCGTGCGCCCATCCGCGCTCAACGCGAGCACGCGCGAGCGCGCGTAGAGATAGCGGCGCAGCGCATCGAGCGGACGGCCGACGAGCGAGAGCATCGCCGTATCTTGCAGCGCCCACCCCTTGCGCGCCGCCGCGAGCGAGAGCGATGAAGGCGCGGGCAGCACGCGCATTTCACCGGGCACCACGCGGCGCGCGAGTGTCGCGCCCACGCCGAACAGCATGGGGTCGCCGCTCGCGAGCACGCATACGGACTGATCCGACTCGCGGTACGCAAGCAGCGCCTCGACGCTAAACGGCTGGGGCCACGCTTCGCGCCGTGCACGCACGCGCGAGGGCAGCATCGCCAGATGGCGTTCGCCACCCGTCACGATGGCCGCGTCGAACAGCGCGCGCCGCGCGTCGCGCCCGAGCCCCGCGTATCCATCGTCGCCGATGCCCACCACCGTCAGCCATGCCTGCGTGCCCTGCATTCGCTCTCCCGCCGTTGCCTGTTTCTCTACACCGCCACGGGCCCGCAGCCCTATTGTGGGGCGGAGCACGCGTGAAAACGGGCATAATACCGTGTCCGCCGGCGCCTTTAAGGCAGTTTTGCATGGGACCGGAGTAAAGCGCTGAAGCGCTAACTCCGGATCGCAGCTTTGCATGGGACCGGAGTAAAGCGCTGAAGCGCTAACTCCGGATCGCAGCTTTGCATGGGACCGGAGTAAAGCGCTGAAGCGCTAACTCCGGATCGCAGCTTTGCATGGGACCGGAGTAAGCGCTGAAGCGCCAACTCCGGATCGCAATCAGGGAACACAGCAAGCTGTGGCCGCCCCGCGACTGTGAGCAGCGAGACCGCATCCACCCGAGCCACTGGTTTTACCGGGAAGGCCGATGCGGTTCACGACCTGCGAGCCAGGAGACCTGCCGGCCGACTGTTCGCGCGAACCCATATCGGACGGGGTGTACCGATACCGCTGCCGTTTCCCGCCTGCCGTGCGGGCAACGCGCCGCTCCAGCGTGCTGCTTACCCGGTAATGCCTTGAAACACGAAACGAAGCCTGTCTCGCCCGCTGCCGCATTGGCCGGGCTCCGCCCCTCGGCGTGCCCGGGGCTCCTGCGCGTGGTCGCGGCGCGCGACGGCGGCCTGTGCCGCATCCGCCTGCCTGGCGGCGCGCTGAGCGCCGCGCGTGCGCGGGCCCTCGCCGACGCAGCGTCGACGCACGCGAACGGCGTACTCGAACTGACCAATCGCGCGAACGTGCAGATTCGCGGCGTGCGCGCCGGCGAAGAAGCGGCATTGAGCGCCGCGCTGATCGACGCAGGCCTCGGCCCTGCCGGCATCGACGCCGCGAGCCCGGTCGAGCGTGCATGCGCCGCCGACGAATTGCGCAACGTGATGCTGAGCCCGCTCGCGGGCCTCGACCCTGACGCGTTGTGGGACACGACGGAACTCGCCGCCGCGCTCATCGACATGATGCAGCGCGAGCCACGCTTCGCCGCACTCTCGCCCAAGTTCGCGTCGCAACTCGACGGCGGTGAACGTGTGGCGATGCTCGAGCATCCGCACGACATCTGGCTCGCCGCGCTGCCTTATGGCGCAACGGTGCGCTTCGCGGTGGGCCTCGCAGGTCGCCCCACGGCGCAGCCAGTCGGCACGCTCGCGGCCGAAGACGTTTGCGCATCGATGCGCGCGCTGTTGCATGCGTTCCTCGATCTCGCGGGCGCGGACGCCACACGCATGCGCGACGTCCTCGCCACTCATTCGCTCGACGCGCTGCTACAGCGCGCGCAACAGCATGGCGACTTCACGTTGACGCGTGACGACGCCACGCTGCCCGCTTGGCGCCGCGCGGCGAGCCCCGCCGGCTTGCGCCTCGGCGCACACGCGCTGCACGCCGACGGCAGCGGCTACGTGGGCGCGCAACCCGCTCTCGGCCGTATCGACGCGCCAACGCTGCGCGCACTTGCCGCGCGCGCGGAAGACTCGGGCGACGCGACATTGCGCGTGACGCCCTGGCAAGGCGTCCTGCTGCCGAATGTGCCCGCGCACGCCATGCCCGCCGCGCTCGAACGCCTGGACGCGCTCGGTCTCATCGCCTCCCGCGCCGACCCGCTCGCGCGCCTCGTCGCGTGCACGGGCTCGACGGGATGTGCAAAAAGCCGCGCGGACACGAAGGCAGACGCACAGCGCCTCGCCGCAATGCTGCCGCCCGACGCCGAAGCCCACCTGAGCGGCTGCGAGCGCTCCTGCGCGGCCGCGCATTGCGCGCCGTTCACGTTGCTCGCCAGCACCCCGGACCACTACGACCTGTACCAGCGCGACGACACGCAAAGCGGCTTCGTCCAGCGCTTTGGCCAACTCATCGCGCGCAACCTGACGATCGAAGCCGCTGCGCTTGCACTCGCGCAGCGGCCCCGGAGTAACCAAGATGTCTGATTACATTCGCGACGGCCAGGCGATCTATCGCGAGTCGTTCGCGACGATCCGCGCCGAAGCCGACCTCTCGCGCATTCCCGCCGACCTCGAAAAACTTGCCGTGCGCGTGATTCACGCATCCGGCATGGTGGATGTGGCCGCAGACCTCGCATTTTCCGCAGGCGCGGGCACAGCGGGCCGCAACGCGCTCGCGGGCGGCGCGCCGATTCTCTGCGACGCGAAAATGGTCGCTTACGGCGTGACGCGCGCGCGCTTGCCGGCGAACAACGCCGTGATCTGCACGCTCGACGATCCCGCCGTACCGGATCTCGCGCGCGAGATCGGCAACACGCGCTCGGCGGTCGCGCTCGAACTGTGGCGGCCGCATCTCGCAGGCAGCATCGTGGCGATCGGCAATGCGCCCACCGCACTCTTTTATCTGCTCGACATGATTGCCGCCGGTGCTCCGCGCCCCGCGCTCATCCTCGGCTTTCCGGTCGGCTTCGTCGGCGCGGCCGAGTCCAAGGCGCAGCTTGCAGCCGAAAGTCACGGCGTACCCTTCGTCGTCGTGCACGGCCGCCGCGGCGGCAGCGCGATGGCCGCCGCCGCCGTCAACGCACTCGCTTCGGAGACCGAATAAATGATCCGCAAAGGACGTCTGCACGGCATTGGCGTCGGCCCCGGCGACCCCGAACTGCTCACACTCAAGGCGCTGCGCCTGCTCAAGGCCGCGCCCGTGGTCGCGTATTTCGTCGCGAAGGGCAAGAAAGGCAATGCGTTCGGCATCGTCGAGGCCCATCTCGAAGCGGAGCAGGAACGCCTGCCGCTCGTGTACCCCGTGACGACCGAAGCGCTCGAACCGCCGCTCTCGTACGAAGCGATCATCGCCGACTTCTACGACGGCGCGGCGCAAACGCTTTCGCGCCATCTCGACGCCGGACGCGACGTGGCCGTGATCTGCGAAGGCGATCCGTTCTTCTACGGCTCGTACATGTATCTGCACGACCGGCTCGCCGCACACTACGAGGCCGAAGTCGTGCCGGGCGTGTGCTCGATGCTGGGCGGCGCGGCGGTGCTGGGCGTGCCGCTCGTCTACCGCAACCAGAGCCTCGCCGTACTCTCGGGCGTGCTGCCCGAGGACGAATTGCGCCGGCGCCTGGCCGACGCGGATGCCGCCGTGATCATGAAGCTGGGCCGCAATTTCGACAAGGTGCGCCGCGTGCTGGGCGAACTGGACCTCGCGCATCGCGCGCTGTATGTCGAGCGCGCAACCATGGCGAACCAGCGGATCGTCCCGCTCGACGACGTCGATCCGATGGCTTCGCCGTACTTCTCGCTGCTCGTCGTGCCGGGGGTGAAATGGCAGTCGTGACGCCGCCCGCCATCGTCATTCTCGGGCCCGGCGCGCTCGCCACGGCGCGGCGCGTGCAGACGCTTTACCCAGGCGCGCAGGTCCATGCGCTGGAGGGCCGCGTGGCGGGCGATGTCGCGTTCAGCGAGCTTGGCGCGCATTTGCGCGAATGCTATACGCGCGGCCTGCCCATCGTCGCGCTGTGTGCGGCGGGCATCGTGATCCGCTGCCTCGCGCCGCTCCTTGCCAACAAGGGCGCAGAGCCGCCGGTGCTCGCGCTCGCCGAGGACGGCAGCGCCGTCGTGCCGCTGCTCGGTGGACTCACGGGCGTGAACGTCATGGCACGCGAAATCGGCGCGGCGCTCGCGGTTGCGCCCGCCATCACCACGAGCGGCGAATTGCGCTTCGGCACCTGCCTGCTCAATCCGCCTGCGGGCTATGCGCTCGCGAGCCTCGCGCAAGGCAAGCGCTTCGTCTCCGATCTGCTTGCGGGCGCAGCGACACGCGTGGACGGCCACGCACCGTGGCTCGAAAATGTCGATCTGCCACGCGAGGCCGCGGCGCGCCATGCCATCCGCGTGAGCGCGCACGTCTGGGACGGCAGTCCCGACGACCTCGTCATTCATCCGCGCAGCATCGTCGCGGCCGTGGGTGCGCCACGCGAGGCGCTTGCCGATAACGTGCGCCGCGCGCTCGATGCGCACGGCCTCGCGCCGCTTGCGCTCGCGGCGCTCGTCGCCCCTGCTGCGCACATGCGCGATGCGTCGCTCGCGCAGGCGGCAGCGGAACTCGGCGTACCGCTGCGCTTCGTCGATAGCGAGGAGAACACGGCGCAAGCTACGCTCGCCGCCCTCGACCTCGCGGCGGACGTCGAGCGCTACACGCCGAACGACGACGGCGTCGCCCTCGCCTGCGCGGCCGCGCCGCTCGACCCGCGCGCGCTGGGCCGCGCGCGCGGCAAGCTCACGGTGCTGGGCCTCGGCCCCGGCCGCGCCGACTTGCTCACGCCTGCCGCGCGCGCCGCGCTCGACAGCGCCACCGATATCGTCGGCTATGCAACCTATGTCGAGATGGCGGGCCCGTTTCGCGCGGACCAGCAGCGCCACGCCACCGACAACCGCGAAGAACTCCAGCGCGCCCGCCACGCGTTCGAGATGGCGAGCGAGGGCCGGCGCGTGGCCGTGGTTTCCTCGGGCGACCCCGGTGTGTTCGCCATGGCGGCCGCCGTGCTCGAAGCGCTCGAAGGCTCGGACGACGCACGCTGGCATGCCGTCGAGCTGGCTATCGTGCCAGGCGTTTCCGCAGCGCTCGCCACGGCGGCGCAAGTCGGCGCGCCGCTCGGCCACGACTTCTGCGTGCTTTCGCTTTCCGACAACCTGAAGCCGTGGACGGTGATCGAAAAGCGCCTCCTGCACGCGGCGCAGGCCGATCTCGTGATGGCGTTCTACAACCCCATCTCGCGCGCGCGGCCCTGGCAGCTCGAGCGCGCGCTGGAAATCGTGCGCAGCGTGCGCGCGCCGCACACGCGCGTGGTGCTGGGCCGCGACGTAGGCCGCCCCGGCGAGACGCTGCGCGCCATGACCCTGGGCGAACTGCGTTCGGCGGACGTCGATATGCGCACGATGGTGATCGTCGGGTCGTCGGCCACACGCGGGTTCGCTCGTGGTGACGGTGGCGAATGGATTTACACGCCGCGCTGGTATCGCGAGGATGCCTAAAAAAGCGCTCACGCCTTCAAGGTAGGCAGCGCGTCGCGCGGGTCGGGTGGTGCACCCTCGAACTCGCGCGCTTTCACCTGATTGCGCCCCGCCTGCTTCGCGGCGTAAAGCTCCGCGTCGGCGGCGCGCAGCAGCGCCTGCGCGCCATCGCGCTTGTGCGGCACGCAGGTGGCGCAGCCAATGCTCACGGTCAGCGTGCCGTATTCGCTGTGCTCGTGCGCGATTCCGAGCGCCGCCACTTGCTGGCGCACCGCTTCCGCGATTTTCACGGCGCCGTCCGCCGGCGTGGCCGGCAGGACCGCGGCGAACTCTTCGCCGCCGTAGCGCGCAACCATGTCCGTGGCGCGGCGGCAGGCCTCGCGTATCGCGCGTGCCACGGCAGCGAGCACCTTATCGCCCTCTGCGTGCCCGTAGAAGTCGTTGAAGAGCTTGAACTTGTCGATATCGATGAAGAGCACCGAGAGCGGTTCGCCCGCGCGTCTCGCGTGCTGCCATTCGGTTTCGATGCGCAAGTCGAGCGCGCGCCGGTTGAAGAGGCCCGTGAGCGCGTCGGTAACCGCGAGACGTTCGAATTCTTTTTGCGTGGCGAGCCGCGTGCGCATCGACAGTGCGAGCAGCCACGACGAAGCCGCAATCAGCGCGCCGAAGATCAACGCCATCGGCGCATAGATTTGCAGGCGGTTCCGCCATGCGTCGAGCGCGCCGTCCACGGAAGGCGCGACCACCGCGATGAGCGTCGTGTGCGGAACACGCTTGAACGTGTAGATGCGTTCGACCTCGTCCTCCTCGCCCGCGGCGATGAACGAGCCGGCGCCCGCCTTCAGCATCGGCTGGATGTATTCCAGCTCGCCGACTTGCGCACCCACTTCGTAGTCCGAATAGGGACGGTGCGCGAGCATGGTCCCGTCGTTCAGCAGGATAAACGCGCTGCCCTTCGGGTCGACGTCGATCCGGTCGAACAGTTGCTGAAAATAGGCAAGCCGCAGCGTGAGCAGCACGACGCCGCCAAACGAGCCGTCGTATTCGGTCACGCGGCGTGACAGCGCAATCGAATATTGGCCTTCGCGCGTGCGCGAGCGAATCGGGTCCGAAATATACATGCCGACCGAGCGCTCGCGCTGCACCGTGAAATAGTCGCGATCCGCCAGATTGACGCCGGGATACGCGCGGCCGTCCCGCGATTCGACGATATTGCCGCTCGCGTCGGCACTGAACGCGTCGTCGAGATACGCGCCGGCCGCCACGCGGCCGAACAGCAACTTGCGGCGGATGTCGGCCGGAAGCCCTTGCGTGCGCGGGTCGCGCGCGCTTTCGGCGGCATCGATCAGCAAAAGGTCGTAGATGCCGAAATTCGCCTCGAGGTCGTTCGACATCAGCGCAACGAGCGCGGCCGAATGGCGCTGCGTGCCGAAGATGGCCTGGGTGCGCTGCTGCATCAGCCCCAACAGCACGATGGCAACGATGGCCGCGCCGACTAGCGAGCCCATCGTGCCGACAATGAACGGATGGCTGCCCACCCACTGCATGAGCGCCCGGTTCCATTGGCGGAGGATTCGCAAACATCGTGTCCAGAGCTTCATGAGGCGTTTCCTCTTGCTCCGCGCGTTCCGTTGATACCGCTCGTACCGCGTGCCGGCCGATTACAGATTGCATTCAGGCGCCATCATACTGCGGCTCGCGAAACCGCCTTCGAATCGCGGCACATACTCAATTTCCCTGTCGTAGCGCCGTAAACCAGGTGAACCCGCGAAGTGAATTCGCGACGCGAACCGCTCACCGTCCACCCTGCGCCGATGACCAACCCGACCACTGAAGATCAAGCCGCAGCCACCGACGCCGCAGCCGACGCTGCAACCGAAGCCGCCCCGCTCACGCCGCAAGCCCTGCCGGTCGGCGAACCGCTCGCCTGGCCTGTCGTCGATCGGGACGGCGCCTTGCTGCTCGATGCCGGCTCGGTGCTGATGGGTGAAGCGGAACGCGACTTCCTGTTCCTGCATTTCGAGCCGCATCGCGGCGACAAGGAACGGCTCGAGGTTGCACCGGAGAGCGCGACGGCCGCGAATGGGGCTAGCATCGGCGATACCGCGGCCACCACGCGCGACATGCACCTGACCATCGGCGCGCTGATGGGCCTGCGTCCGCAGATGGGCGCGAGCGGCGCGCCGATGCACCCGTGCCGCCTGATCGGTTTCGCGCCCAACGAGGCGCTCTTCGTGACGACGCCCTATGTCGATGGCCGCCCCGTCGCCATCACGCCGGGTGAAAACGTGGAGATCGTCGCGATTGCGAGCCAGGCCGTCTATCGCTTCGTATGCACCGTGCATGCGCTCAGCCAGTCGCCGCTCGACTATCTCGTGCTTTCGAAGCCCGCCAACATCCGCCGCCTGCGCGAACGCCGCTCGATTCGGGTGCGCGCGCAATTTCCCGTGCGCTACGGCATCGGCGAGGAAGGTGCGGGTTATGACGGCGTGGCGCTCGCGCGCGGGATCAGCGCGCTCGGGCTTTCGGTGAGCGCCGCGTGGGCGCTCGGCAAGGTTGGCGAGCGGCTGCGCGTGGCCTTCCAGCTGCGCTCGGGCGACAACGCGACGGCGATCGAAACCAGCGCTGTCATCCGCAACGTGCAAGCGGAAACGGGCGACCCCGCGCACGCGACGCTCGGCCTCGAACTCGACCGCCTCACGGCCGCCGAGCAGATGGCGATGAAAGTGTACGTATTCGATCGTCAGGACGACGTACTCTACTGGACCGGCAGCATGCGCTGACGCGCGTTCAGGCGAGCAGCGCCTGAGCGTCCAGGCACTCGCCGGCCCATGCTTGCGCGAGTGCCTCGCAGCGCCCCAGGCGCAGCGCGCCAAGTTCGCAATCAATCACCGTAACGTGGTCGGCGTGGCGTGGCCGCGCGGGCCACTGCGTCGTGCGGCCGTCGCTGAACAGCCAGAGATGGCGGGTGCGCGCCGGATCGCGGCGCGCGGCAGTGTCGAGCACCTGTGCCGCGCGGCCGATGCCCACTTCGAGCGGCGTGCCGCCGCCCCCGCCGATCGGCTCGATCCAGCGCTCGTTCCACCAGCGCGGCACCGCGGGCCCGAACCTCAGTTCGGCGCCGGCGCCGCCGAAAGCAATCAGCGCCACCTCCACACGCTCGGCGCGGGCGCGATCGAACAGCGCGATCAACAATCCCTTGGCGAGCGCGAGCTGGCCGCGCGCGAGCATCGAGGCCGAGCAGTCCAGCACGAAGCAATGGAGCGCGCCGGAGCCGGTCTTGCGTCTGGCGAAACGAAAATGTTGCGCCTGCAACGACCCGGCGCGCTTGGCCGCGAGCGTGGGCGGCCAGGCGATGCGCTCGCCGCGCTTCGCGACTTGCGCGGGACCGCGCCCCGGGCCTTCTCGCCGTCGAGCGCCGCCCTGTGCCGAGGCGGCGGCCTGTGCCCGACGGGTCAGCGTTTTTTTGCGGGCAGCGGGATCACGCCCTTCACGGCCTTCGCCGCGACGGGCTCGGGCGGCAACTCGCCCCAATCGGTATCCGACGTTGTTTCGGTGTGCTTGTCTTCGCGCCTGGAAGCGGAGGGCGGCTGCTGCGGCTCGGGGGAAGACGGCGCATCGGAACGCCGCGGCATGGCGTGCCGGCGATGCGCGAGCACGCAATCGGCAACCTCGTCGACGTGTTCCGGGCTCACCGCCTGCGCGCCTTCGAACGCCGCGAGCGCGCGCGCCGCACGCAGCATCACGAGATCGGCGCGCAAGCCGTCGACGGCGGCCTCGATGCAACGCTGCGCGGCGCGCTCGTGGACGGCGTCGCTCCAGTCGAGCTTGTCGAGCGCATCGCGGGCCGCCGCGATGCGCTGCGCGAGCGCGCGCTGTTCGGCCTCGCGCACCGCACAAAACGCCTGCGGATCGGCGTCGAATGCAAGCCGCGCCTTGACGATGCGTTGCCGTTCAGCGACGTCATAAGGCGTGCCGAGTTCGACCATCAAGCCGAAGCGATCGAGCAATTGCGGACGCAACTCGCCCTCTTCGGGATTCATCGTGCCAACCAGCACGAAGTGCGCGTCGTGCGTGTGCGACACGCCATCGCGTTCCACGGTATTCACGCCGCTCGCCGCCGCGTCGAGCAGCACGTCGACGAGCGCGTCGGGCAGCAGGTTCACTTCGTCCACGTAAAGCACGCCGCCGTGTGCCCGCGCGAGCAGCCCCGGCGCGAAGCGCACCGCGCTCTCGCGCAACGCCGCTTCGAGGTCGAGCGTGCCGATCAGCTTGTCCTCGCTCGCGCCGAGCGGCAGCGTGACGAACGCGCCTTCCGGCAAGAGCGCCGCGAGCGCACGCGCCGCCGTGGATTTCGCGGTGCCGCGCGGCCCGCTCACCAGCACGCCGCCTATCGCCGGGTCGATGGCCGCGAGCAGCAGCGCGCGCTGCAATGCCGCCTGGCCAACCAGCGCGGTAAAAGGAAAAGCGGGACGCGTGGCCGCTGCGCTCATGGTCCTGATCCTTCCAGATGCTGCCCGGCTTCGAGCAGACGGTGTTCGAGTTGTGCGCGATGCTCGCCCGGCTCCTGCCAGAGCCCGCGCTGGATCGCTTCGAGCAGGCGCTCGCACACGGCATGCAGCGCGTGCGGATTGTGGCGCTGCATGAATTCGCGCGTGTCGTCGTCGTGCACGTAGGCGTTCGCGACGAGCGCGTACTGATGATCTCCCACCACGCGCGCAGTCGCGTCATAGCCGAACAGATAGTCCACGGTCGCCGCCATTTCCGCTGCGCCCTTGTAACCGTGACGCTTCACGCCGTCGATCCACTTCGGGTTGACCACGCGCGAACGGAGCACGCGCGCTATCTCTTCGTGCAGCGGACGAATGCGCGGCGCGGCGGGGTTGCTGTGGTCCGCGTGATAGAGCGCGGGCTGGGCCTGCGAAAAATGCCGCGCCGCCACGGCCATGCCGCCCTGGAACTGGTAGTAGTCGTTCGAGTCGAGCAGGTCGTGTTCGCGGTTGTCCTGGTTCTGCAGGACCACGTCGAGTGTCGCGAGTCGCGCGCGGAACGCCTCGCTCGCCTCGTCGCCCGCGCTCTTTTGTGCGTAGGCGTAACCGCCCCACGCCTGGTACGCGTTCGCGAGATCGGCGTCGGTCTGCCACTGGCGATGGTCGATCAACGACTGCAAGCCCGCGCCATACGCGCCGGGGCGCGCGCTGAAGACACGCCAGCCCGCGCGGCGTCGCGCCTCGTCGGCGGCCATGCCGTTCGCGACCAGCGCATCGCGCTCGCGCAGCACGCGTGCGCGCAGCGGGTTCTGGTGCTCCGGCTCGTCGAGATCGGCCACCGCCTGCACGGCGGCGTCGAACAGATGCATGACGCTCGGAAACGCGTCGCGGAAAAAGCCCGATACGCGCAGCGTCACGTCGATGCGCGGCCGGTCCAGCGCCTCGACCGGCATGATCTCGAAGTCGGTCACGCGCTGGCTGCCGGCGGCCCACTTCGGCCGCACGCCGATCAGCGCGAACGCCTGGGCGATGTCGTCGCCGCCGGTGCGCATCGTCGCCGTGCCCCAGACCGAAAGCCCAATGGCGCGCGGGTAGTCGCCGTGCTCCTGCAGATGGCGCTCGATGAGTTGATGCGCCGATTTCATGCCGAGCGCCCACGCTGCTTGCGTCGGAATGGCGCGCGTATCGACGGAATAGAAGTTGCGGCCCGTGGGCAGCACATCGGGGCGGCCGCGCGAGGGCGAACCACTCGGGCCTGGCGGCACGAAGCGGCCTTCGAAGCCACGACGCAGCTGGCGCATCTCTTCGGGGCCGCAGGCGTCGAGGCGCGGCAGCACGTCGTCGCGCAGGCGCGCAAGCACCTGGGTCGCGTGGGGAAGCGACGCAGTCTCCGCATCGCTTCGTTGGCCTGAGCAAATGTCTTCGATCAGCGTGGCCGCGAGCATTTCCAGGCGTTCGCGCGTGTCGCCCGCATGACGCCATGGCGTATCGCTCACCGCTGCGAGCCGTGGTGGACGCGGGCCTTGCCACGGCGCAGCCCAATCGACCGTGGCCGGATCGACGAGGTAATCGATGCGCAGGTCTCGCGCGAGCGCATCGATGAGACCTGCGTTCGCGCCCTGCCCGTCCCCGCATGCGTATCGTCCGAGCGCGAGCAGCGTATCGCGCCGCTGCTGGCCTTGCGGCGATTCGCCGAACGTATGCAGGCCGTCGCGAATCTGCGCTTCCTTCAGCTCGCACAGGTAAGCGTCGGCGCGCGTGAGCAATTCGTCTTCGCCCGCCTGATCCTGCGGCGCGGCGACGCTCAATTCCTCGTGCAGCCGATGCTCGATGATGGTCGCGAGTATGGTCTTGCGCAGCAGCTTCGCGCGGCGCGGGTCCACCATCAATGCTTCGTAATACTCATCGACCTGACGTTCGAGGTCTTGCAGCGGCCCGTAGTTTTCGGCGCGCGTGAGCGGCGGCATCAGGTGATCGATGATCACGGCCTGGGCGCGGCGCTTGGCCTGGCTCCCCTCGCCCGGATCGTTGACGATGAACGGGTACAGATGCGGCAGCGGCCCGAGCGCCATGTCGGGCCAGCAGGTGTCGGCGAGCGCCACGCTCTTGCCCGGCAGCCACTCCAGGTTGCCGTGCTTGCCCACGTGCGCGATGGCGTCGATGCCGAAGGTCTCGCGCAGCCAGAAGTAAAAAGCGAGATACGCATGCGGCGGCACGAGTTCGGCGTCGTGGTAGTTCGCGTAGGTGTCGTCGCCGCGCGAGCGCGAAGGCTGAATGCCCACGAACACCTGGCCACAGCGCCAGCCCGCAATCATGAAGCGGCCGCGGCGCACGGTGGGGTCGTCCTCCGGCACGCCCCAGCGCGCGATCAGCGCGTTTTGCGCCTCGGCGGGCAACTGCGAGAAGCGCGCGCGGTAATCATCGAGGGAAAGACTCTGCCATGCGGGGCGCAGCGCGCGGGTGTCGGGATCGTTCGTCACGCCCTGCGTGAGGATGCGCATGAGCGCGTCGCCGTCTTCGGGCAGATCGGCCACACGATAGCCTTCGTCACGCAGCATGCGCAGGATGCCGACCACCGAGGCCGGCGTGTCGAGTCCCACGCCGTTGCCAATGCGCCCTTCGCTCATCGGATAGTTCGCGAGCACGAGCGCGAGTTTCTTCTCCGCGTTCGGCAGGCTGCGCAGACGGCACCACCGGCGCGCCAGTTCGGCGACGAACGCCACGCGCTCGGCATCGGGCTGATAGCGCACGACATCGACCTGCGTCTCTTTGCAGTGGTATGCGAGGCCCTTGAAGCTGATCGCACGCGTAATCACGCGGCCGTCCACTTCGGGCAGCGCGATATGCATGGCGATGTCACGCGAATTCAGGCCGTGATTGTCCTTCACCCAGTCTTCGCGATTGCCGCCGCTCAGGATCACCTGGAGCACGGGCGCGTCGCCGGCGAGCGCAATCGGTTCGGGGTCGTCGAGCGACGAAGCCGCGAAGGCCGTGGTATTCAGCACGAGCGAGACGTCGTGCTCGGCCGCCAGTTGATCGAGCACGTCGCGGCTCAAAGTGTCCTTGAGCGACGTGATCGCAAGCGGCAGCGGGTTCAGGCCGCGCGCGAGCAGCGCGTCGATGAGGGCATCGAAAGCGGCGGTGTTCGCCGCCTGCAGATGCGCCTTGTAAAACAGCAGCGCGACGACCGGCGCGCCAGGTTGCCAGCGCGCGCGCCATTCGTCGATGGTCGCGACGTCGCGCTGCGGGCAATAGAGCGCAGCGGCGGGCAACGCAATGGGCGGCGCAGGCTCGCTGCCCCAGTCGAATGCGCGCCACGCGAGCGCACGCAGGAACGATTCGGCGTTGGCCGCGCCGCCTTCGCGCAGATAACGCCACAGCAAGCGGCAAAACTCGGGCTCGGCGCGGCTCTTCGCGATGAGATTGGGGTCTTCCTGCAAGTCGCCCGAAAACATCGCGAGCAGTTGCCCGCGGCGCTCGGCTAGCGAGACGACCTGCTCGATGCCATATGGCCAGTACGTTTCGCCGCCCAGATGATCGACCACCACCACGCGCGCGTGCTGCAGGACATCTTCGACGTAGAAGTCCACCGACGCGGGCTGGCGCAAATACGTGACGTTCGCAAGCCGCACGCTCGGAAAACCTGCGGGCAGGCGCGGCACGACGCTCGCCAGCAGCGCTAGCGTCGTGTCCGCCGAACTTAGCACGACGATCTCGGCGGGCTGCTGGTCGATCCGGATAACGCCCTGCGTGTCGTCGACGAAACCGCCTGGCGTAGTGCGCAGCAAATGCATGGGACTGCCTCGTCTAGCTGGGTGCGCTCACTTCGCGGCCGCGGTCTGCACATTCGCCAGTGCGATATCGAAGGCCGCTTGCAGCGTCGCGCCATCGAGATCCTCTCCGATCAGCACGAAGCGGCTCGCAAGCGGCTGCGCCGCGCTTTCCTGCTCGTTCCAGCGGCGGTCGAAATAGCTGTCGAAGCGGCGGCCCACGCCTTGAATCACGAGGCGCATGGGCGCACCCGGCAGCGCGGCAAAGCCCTTCACGCGATAGATCGTGTGCGCATCGACGAGTTGCTGCAGCGCCTCGATCACAGTCTCGCGCGAAGCCGCATTGCCCGACACCACAACCGAATCGAACTCGTCATGATGATGATCAGGATCGTCGGCGGAACCGTGATGGTCGTGCCGCAGATGAATGCTCTCCTCGGAGGCCGCCTCGAGCCCGAGCAGCGTATGCAGATCGAGCTTGCCGTGCTGCGCGCGCACGATCTTCACCTGCGGCGGCAGCTCTTCGCGCAGCTCGGCGATGAGCGCGTCCTGGCCCGCAACGTCCAGCAGATCGGTCTTGTTGAGAATGACGAGGTCGGCGGCCGAAAGCTGGTCTTCGAACAGCTCGTGCAGCGGCGACTCGTGATCGAGGTTCGGGTCGGCGCGGCGCTGCGCGTCCACGGCCTGCGGATTTTCGGCGAACTGCCCGCTCGCGGCGGCGGGGCCGTCCACCACGGTCACGACCGCATCGACGGTGAACGCGTTGCGAATCGACGGCCAGTTGAACGCCTGCACGAGCGGCTTGGGCAGCGCGAGACCCGAAGTTTCGATCAGCACGTGATCGACATCGCCGCGGCGTTCGAGCAGTTTCTCCATCACGGGGAAGAATTCTTCCTGCACGGTGCAGCAAAGGCAGCCGTTCGCGAGTTCGTAGAGCTGGCCTTCCGTTTCGTTGCCGTTCTCGTCGCAGCCAATGCCGCAACCGCGCAGAATCTCGCCGTCGATACCGAGTTCGCCGAATTCGTTGACGATGACCGCGACGCGCAGGCCGCCCGCGTGCTGGAGAATGTGACGCAGCAGCGTGGTTTTACCGCTGCCGAGAAAGCCCGTCACGATCGTGACCGGAATCTTGCGCATTTGCATGAAGTGCTCCTTCGGCGCCAGGCCGTATCGAGGGGCATGGTGCGTCGCGCCTGCCGTTCGTGCGGGTGCCGTGTTGCGCACACGCGCGTATCCATGGAGACGCTGTCACGCGCAACGATTCAACAACCTGCAGGGGACGAACGACCAGAAACGCACCCAGGCCTCGCCCGGCTGACGCATGAAAATCACGGACCCGGCACCGCATCCCCGCAGCACGAATCCCACGTATCTGGCCGGTATCCGGACTGACGAAACACCGCTTCGCCTTCCCGCGCGAGCGGCCTTGCGGCCGGCTTGCACAGTGGCGTGGACTGCGTAAAGCATGGAAGCGGTTTGCGGCATTCGTGCGAACGCCGCGCTCGTTGTACCGTTGCGGGTGCAGTTCAGGTTGGCCACGCCCGAGGCGGGATGGCTCCCTGATTCCCGTTTAACTGCGCGCGCATTATGAATCGCGCGCGCGAGCACCAGAGTGCGTGCGAGTGTAGGCGCGGGGGGCCCGTGCGTCAAGGAAGGCGTGGGAAGCCGCAAAAGCGTGTGCTATCGTAGCGCGCATCCGGCGCCCGCCGGAACGCGACGCTTTTGCTCGTTTTGCCCCTGCGGTCACGCCTTCGATCGACGCCCTCGCCGTGAATCCTGCCGAAAATCGCGCCTCGGGCGCAGCCTCATTCGAAGCCACGCCGGAACCCGCGCAGCGCGTGCCGCCGCTTGCGCTCGGCATCGGCTGCCGGCGCGGCGTGACGCTCGCGCAGGTCGAAGCCGCGGTGCGCGCTGCGCTCGACGCGTGGCCGCTCGACAGCGTTACGGCCGTGGCAACGCTCGATGCAAAAGCCGGCGAACCCGGCTTGCAGGCGTTTTGCGCGGCACATGCGCTGCCGCTTCAGACGTACACGCGGGAGCAACTCGCCGCGACACCGATACTGGCGCCACCCTCCGCAGCCGCGCAAGCGCAGTTCGGCGTAGACGGCGTGTGCGAACCCTGCGCGCGTCTGGCGGCGGGCGGCGCTCCGCTCGTGCGCGGCAAGCTGGCGCTCGACGGCGTGACGGTCGCAATCGCAGGCATTCTGCCAAACGACGCAAATGCGGACGCGATAGCGCCGCAACCAAACCAATCCCGATGATGAAAACCGATCCCGAATCGCACCAACGCATGACGCAACGCCGCCGCGAAGGCCACGAGAAGAAGCAGGCCGCCGCGACGCACGAAAAGGGCCTGTTGATCGTCAACACCGGCAACGGCAAGGGCAAGAGCACGGCCGCGTTCGGCATGGCCGTGCGCATGCTCGGCCACGGCATGAAGCTAGGCGTCGTGCAGTTCATCAAGGGCGCGCTGCACACGGCCGAACGCGATTTCCTCGGCAGCGTTGCGCACTGCGAGTTCGTGACGATGGGCGACGGCTACACCTGGAACACGCAGAATCGCGACGGCGACATCGCCACCGCGCGCAAGGGCTGGGACGAAGCGAAGCGCATGATCGAGAGCGGCGAGTACGCCATGGTGATCCTCGACGAACTCAACACGGTGCTCAAATACGAGTACCTGCCGCTCGACGAAGTGCTCGGTGTGATCGCCTCGCGCGCGCCGCACGTGCACGTGGTCGTGACGGGTCGCCATGCGCCCGACGCCCTGATCGAAGCGGCCGACCTCGTCACGGAAATGCGCCTCGTGAAGCATCCGTATCGCGAGCAAGGCGTGAAGGCGCAAAAGGGCGTGGAGTTTTAAGCGCATGAGCGCAACGGTTGCCTGCCCCGCGCTCTTCATCAGCGCGCCCGCTTCGGGCCAGGGCAAGACCACGCTCACGGCTGGCCTCGCGCGACTGCATCGGCGCGCGGGCCGACGCGTGCGCGTCTTCAAGACCGGGCCGGATTTTCTCGACCCGATGATCCTCGCACGCGCGAGCGGCGCGCCCGTGCTCTCGCTCGACCTGTGGATGGTGGGCAAAGAAGCGTGCCGCGCCCTGCTCGCGCAGGCGGCGCGCGACGCCGACCTGATCCTTATCGAAGGCGTGATGGGCCTGTTCGACGGCACGCCGAGCAGCGCCGATCTCGCGACCGAGTTTGGCGTGCCGGTGGCCGCCATCGTCAGCGCGAAGTCGATGGCGCAGACCTTCGGCGCGATCGCGTTCGGTCTCGCGCATTTTCGGCCGGAAGTGCCCTTTCACGGCGTGCTGGCCAACCGCGTGGGCTCGGCGCGTCACGCGCAGATGCTGCAGGAGGCGTTGCCCGCCGACGTACGCTGGCTCGGGCATGTTGCGAGCGAAGCGACGATGGCGCTGCCCGATCGCCACCTCGGCCTGCATCAGGCCGCTGAGATCGGCGACCTCGACGCGCGCATCGAACGCGCCGCCGACGCGCTCGCGCAAACCGCGCTCGCCGAATTGCCGCCTGCGGTGGCATTCGCCGATCCTTCGCACGACGAAACGATTGCACGCCGGCTCGAAGGCCGTCATGTCGCCATTGCGCGCGACGCTGCGTTCTCGTTTCTCTATCCTGAGAACATCGCGTTACTCGAGATGCTGGGTGCGACTGTAAGTTACTTCTCGCCGCTCGCAAACGAACTCGCGCCCGCCGGCGCCGACGCGATCTTTCTGCCAGGCGGCTATCCCGAGCTACATGCCTCGACGCTCGCGCACAATACGCAGACCGCGAATTCGTTGCGCGCGCATGTATCCGCGGGAAAGCCGCTCGTCGCTGAATGTGGCGGCATGCTCTATCTGCTCGATGCACTGACCGACGTGGAAGGCACGCGCACGCCGATGCTCGGCCTGCTTCCCGGCGAGGCGGTCATGCAAAAGCGTTTCGCGGCGCTCGGCATGCAGCAGCTCGACGGCGCGGATGGCGCGCTACGCGGCCACACGTTTCACTATTCGCGCGTCGCCACGCCGCTGGCGCCCGCGCTCACGGCACACCACGCACAGACCGGCGCGCCCGGCGAGGCGCTGTACCGGCACGGCTCGATCGCGGCCACCTATATGCACGCTTACTGGCCCTCCAACCCGGCTTTCGCGGCCGCACTCTTCCATGGCACAGCCCTTTGACGAAGCCGAACGCGCGGCGGTCTACCGCGCGATTTACGAGCGCCGCGACATGCGGCACTTCGCACCGGGCCCGATCGATCCCGCGACACTCGCGCGCCTGCTCGACGCCGCGCATCACGCGCCGAGCGTGGGCTTCATGCAGCCGTGGCGGATCGTGCGCATCACGGACCATTCGGTGCGCGAGCAGTTGCACGCGACGGTCGAGCGTGAGCGCATTGCAACCGCCGATGCGCTGGGCAGACGCCGCGACGAGTTCATGAAGCTCAAGGTGGAAGGCATGCGCGATTGCGCCGAGGTGCTCGTGGTCGCGCTGATGGATCGCCGCGAAGCCCACGTCTTCGGCCGCCGCACGCTGCCCGAGATGGACCTCGCCTCCGTGGCGTGCGCGATCCAGAACATGTGGCTCGCGGCGCGCGCCGAAGGGCTCGGTATGGGCTGGGTGTCGATCTTCGACGTCGACGAGGTGCGCACCCTGCTCGCCATGCCGCCCGGCGCCAAGCCGGTGGCGATCCTCTGCGTGGGTCAGGTCGACGCGTTCTACCCGCAGCCGATGCTCGAAATGGAGAAGTGGGCCGAACGCAAGCCGCTTGGCGAATGCGTGTTCGAAAACCGCTGGCCGCAGGACGAGCCGGCGAGCGTGCCCGAAGCGGCGCCGGACACCCCCGGAAAGTTGCCCTGAACTACTGCTGATTGACGGGTGAGACGGAGAGCACTTCCGGCATGCCCGGCGCTTGATCCGCCGTGCCGGCGCTGACCGGACCCTTCAGCTTGACGCGCCATTGCGGCGCGCCCGCGTACGGCAGCCGCGCCAGTGCGCCCGCCACGAGATACGGCACGGCCTCGCGGGCGTCGGCGTTGCGGTCGCGCTTCACGGCGCTCACCTTGTAGACCTCGTTACCATCGGGCAACGCGAAAAAACGCAGCGTCAGCGTGTGCACGTAGGGCCGCCCGAACCATGGCAACGACGGTCCCTCGGCCGGCGCGCAGCCGGCGCCGCAGCTAGCGTCCACGACTTTCACCTCGGCGGGATGCGTGTCCCACGCCACCGAGACGAGATAGCGCGCCGCCTCGGGCGCGCCTGCCTTGAAGCCGCGCTGCGCGAGACCGTCGCTCAGCAACGCCTGGTACGGGAGGATCTCGCCCGCATCGGCCTGGGCCGGGGTTGGCGCAAAACGGTAGGTCGCGGGCTGGCTGGTCGCAGCCGTTGCGGGCAGCGCACCTGTGGCCACGACGTCGGTCGTCACGCCCGCGCATCCGGCAAGGGCGACGAGCATCGGTAGCAGACAGATCGACAGCAAGGTCTTCACGAAACACTCCATCGGGTTGCCGCCGGCATGCGGCCAACGGCATTCGGGTTATTCATGCATGCATGCGCAGCAGGAACGACACGGCACGACTCATGCCGGCGCACCGATCGCGGGCAGCGACATCGTCAGCACGGTGCCCTTGCCTGGCTCGCTCTCCAGCAGGACGTCGCCGCCGTGGCGCGTCACGACTGTCTTCACGAACGCCATGCCGAGCCCCGCGCCGCTCACCTCGGGCCGCTGTTCCGCATGAAAGCGCTGAAACGGCTGAAACAGCCGCGCCTGATCTTCCTGCGCGATGCCGTAGCCCTGATCGCGAATCGAGCAGACCACGCGCGACGGAACGCGGTCGTCCAGCGCGACGGTGCAGACGATGCGCGTATCCGCAGGACTGTACTTCACTGCGTTGTTCAGCACGTTCACGAGCGCGCGCGTCATGAGCGAGCGGTCGGCGTTGATCCAGCCCATCTGCTCGCCTTCGAACACGGTGTCGATCTGGATGCGCTTCGCGTGCGCCTGCGGCCACACTTCGTCGCTCGCGTCGATCACCAGCTCCGCGAGGCTGGTGGGCTCGAGCGCGTACACCTGCGACTCGGCGCGCGCGAGCTGCACGAAGTCGTCGGCGAGCTTGAGCGAGCGGCGCGCGTAGCGCTCGATGCGCTCCATCACGCCGCGCACGGGCTCGGAGCCAAGCGTGCCGCGCTCGCGCTCCGTCTCGACGAG
This sequence comes from Paraburkholderia sp. BR10882, assembly GCF_040948855.1. NCBI lineage: Bacteria > Pseudomonadati > Pseudomonadota > Betaproteobacteria > Burkholderiales > Burkholderiaceae > Paraburkholderia > Paraburkholderia sp. BR10882. Next base: position 56,826 of record NZ_JBFPKP010000017.1, read on the forward strand.
CGCGACGATCGAGGCCTGCGGCGAGCGCATATCGTGCGACAGCAGGCGCAGCGCGTCCTCGCGCTGGCGTTCGGCGTCGTGCAGCTCGGTCACGTCCACGAGACCCGCGATCCAGCCCACCGCCTGTCCCTGCGCGTTCGTACAGCACGCGTAGCGCAGCAGATAGTCGCTGCCGTCGCGCGCGCGCACTTCCACGCCGCGTTCCATCAACTCGGCGAACTCGTCGCGCGCCGGGTCGAGCGGCGCGGGCCAATGCGCGTGCGCAAACGCCATCGCGTCGGGGGCCGGGTCGATCGGCTTGACGAGCGCGAGGTCGCCGAACACGTCCTGCATCCGGCGACCTTCCGCGGCGCTCACGTTCAGGCGCTCGAGATACGCACGCGAAGCATGATTGGCGATCAGCACGACACCGCGCAGATCGGCCACGAGAATCGGCTCCGGCACGGAATCGAGGCTGTCCCATACGAAGCGGCGCATGTCCTGCAGCCGCTGCGCGGCCTGCGCCATGAGCGCCATTTGCTGGGCGAGCGCGTCGCCGGCGAATTCACGGCGCGGCGTGGGCGCCTCGGGCAGCAGGTAGGGTTCGTCGGCAAGCTGGCGCAGTTCCTTGCGCAGGTAAGCCATCGTCATCTCGAGGCGGCGCCAGCTCCACACCGGATAGACGATGAGCAGCGCGACGATCGCTGGCACGGGCGGGAGCCAGAGGCGCGCGTGCAGCATGCCCGCACTCGCACCGAGCGACACGGCGATCAGGAACGCGAGCAGCAGCAGCGTGCGCAACGGCGAGAGCACGAGAAAACCCGCCAGCAGCACCGCGAGCGGCGCGAGCGAGGCAAACACGACCATGACCGGCGGCGCGGGCTGGATGGCGCTCCCGTTGAGCAGCGTGTCGAGCACGATGGCGTGGATGTACACGCCGGGCAGCGGCCCGAGCGTACCCGAGAGCGGCGTGGCGAAGCGGTCGTAGAGCCCCGAGGCCGTGACGCCGACGATGGCCACGCGCCCGCGCAACTGCTCGGGCGGCACGCGGCCATCGAGCACGTCGGCGAACGAGACCTTGTGGAACGCCTGGGAATTTGCGCCGAACGGAATCAGGAAACGCGCCTCGCTGCCCGGCGCCGCCGCATGCAGCACATCATCGCGCTGCGCGGTGGCGGGCATGCCGTGCGCGAGCTTCACCGCGCCGCTGCGCACCGCCCGCCAGACCGGCACCATCAGTTGCGGCCAGCGCTGCTGCGCGTCGCCTTCGAACAGCGCGACGCTGCGCACGATGCCGTCGCTATCGACTTCGAGGTTGATATGGCCCATGCCGGCGACCGCCTGCGCGAGCGGCGCGACCGGACGCACGGCCTCGCGGCGACCGGTGTCGTCGGCGGGGGTGAGCAGGATGGGGAGGAACGCCGGGCGCGCGCGCAGCGCCTGCGCAAAGTGCGCGTCGTCGGGGGACGATTCGGTGAACAGCACGTCGTAGACGACGGCCGCCGCACCCGCTTTCGCGAGTTGATCGACGAGCCGCGCATGCAGCTCGCGCGGCCACGGCCAGCGCCCGAGCGCCGCGACGCTCGCATTATCGATCTCCACGAGCACGATGTCGGGCGACACCGGCAACGCACGCGCGGAGAGCAGGCGGTCATAGACGAGATGGTCGGCGCCGCTCGTGAGCCGCCAGAGCACGCAGAGCACGACCACGACCACGCCCGCGCAGCCCACGCCGGCCCATTCGAACAGGAAGCGTCGCCCGACGGAGCGGCCAAGGCGCGCGGGCGGCCTCACGCTCTTGCGGGGCTCCACCTCGTCCGGCCGAGTCACCAGTCGAGCCTGAATGACTGGACCGGGCTGGCCTTCTGGTAGTAGCGGCCGTTGTCGAACTGCTCGGCGATCACCGTCCAGTAGTAGACGCCCTTCGGCAGATCGCGCACGACCGCATCGCCCGTCGTGATGTCGGTACGGTCGATGAGCGGCGCGCGCAGATCGGACGTCGTGCCGAGCACGAAGCGAAAGCGCGTGTTTTGCGCGTTGCGGTCGATGAACCAGCGGAACGCGAAGTCGCGCGAGCCTTCAATGGGACCGGCGCTCGTGCCGAGCGCAACGCGCCGGCGCTCGAACGCATACGACGCTGGCATGCCTTCGAGACCGCTGGCGTCGATGGCGGAGAGGCGTACGAAGTAGGTGCCGTCTTCGAGATTGGCAAACGACACGCGCGGGTCGGCGCTGCGCTTGTCGCGAATCATGTCGAGCAGGCCCGCGTCGCGGCCGATCTGCACGCGCCAGGCGCTCGCACCCGCCGAGGGCGCGATTTCGAAGACGACGGCTTCGTCGTCCTGCACTTTGGACGGCTGCAGCAGCTCGGGCGCGTCGAGCAGCGTGACGGGCGCGCCCGCCGGCCGGCCCGTCAGCGTGAGGTTGCCGTGGTGCGCGGCGACGAGTTGCTCGGAGGCGCTGAGCGGGGTGCCCGGTGACGGCGGCCGCGCGAGCGCGCTGCGGCCGTTGCGGGCCACCGAGGCGGCGTCCACGCCCACTGCGCCGTCCAGCACCTCGACCGCCGTCGCACCCTTGTCGCCGTCGTAGCTCACGCGAAACTGCGTGCCGCGCACGCCGGCCACCACGGAAGGCGAGCGGATCTGGAAGCGATCGTCCTTCTTCGTGGCATGCGTGACCTCGTTGCTCACCTCGCCGTGATGGAGATCGACGATGCGGTCGGTCGCGCCCGTGAGCGCCGTTTGACGCAGCGTGGCGAGGTCGAGCGAGGTATCGGGCGGCAGGGCGATATGCGAGCCATCGGCCAGTTCGAGGGTGGCGAAACCGTTGTGGCCGGTCTGCACCCGGTCGCCTTCGACAAGGCTCGCGCCGACGGAGAGCGGCAAAAGCGGACCGGTGCGGAACGCATGCTGCACGGGACCGTTCGCGGCGATCACCTTCGCGCTCAGGCCATCCTGGCGCAGCAGCGCGACCGGCACGCGCAGCGTCGTACCCGGCCGAAGGTGGCGCGGCTCGCTCACATGATTGAGGCTCGCGAGCTTCTTCCAGTCGGCGCGATTGCGCAGGTAACGCGTGGCGATGTCGTAGAGCGAGTCGCCGGGGCGCGCGACGTAGGGGGTCATCTCGGGCGGCTGGGCCGGAGCGTTCTCGCGCGCCTCGGCGCCGCGGGGAAGTGCAACGAACGCAAGCGCGAAAGCAAGGAACGGCGCCGCGGTGGCGCGCACCGCACGCGCGCCCCTCACGCGCTGTCCCCCTCGATACGCTCGAGCCGGTAGCCGTAGCCGTAAATCGGCGTGAGGCGATAGCCGTTTTCGGGACGCAGGCCGAGCTTCGAGCGCAGCATGGAAACGTGCGTGTCCATCGTGCGCGAAGGAATGTCGTCGGACTGCTTCCAGATCACGTCGAGAATGTGCGCGCGAGACAGAGGACGGCTCAGGTGCTGAAACAGCAGCAGCGCGAGTTCGAACTCCTTCTGCGTGAGCGCGACGTTGCGGCCGCTCACCGAAGCCTGGCGCGACTTCAGGTCGAACTCGTACTCGCCGAAGGTTTCCTTGAACGCGGGCGTGTGCAGTTGATAGGCGCGGCGCAACAGCGAATTGACGCGGGCGATCAGCACCGGCGCCGAGACGGGCTTGACGACATAGTCGTCGGCGCCGGCGTTGAGCATTTGCGCGATGTCGGCCTCGCGGCTGCGGCTCGTCATGAAGAGCACCGGCAGGCGCGTGGAGAGGCTCTGCCGCACCCAGTGCAGCACCTCGTCGCCCGCCATGTCGGGTACGTTCCAGTCGAGCACGAGCATATCGAACGTCTGCCGCCGAAGCTGTCTGACGAGTTCGCTACCCTTGGCGAACGCGTGGCAGACGTGGCCCGCAGCGCTCAAGGCCTGGCAGACGAACTCTGTCTGCGCTGCATCGTCATCCAGTACTGCAACTCTCATAGCACCCCGCAACCAGGTTTGTTCTTCATCGTCCTGCGATGGACTGCTTCCCTGCCGCACCGCGCTGCCACCAGGACCATTGCCTGGCGGGCGCTGGCGCGCGCTTCGGCGCCGGATCGTGGGCCACCCGCCCGGGCCCCGGCTCCGGGCCTGGCGGCACGCGGGACCCGCCGCGCACCAAAGCCCGCTACTCTCGCCGCGTCTCGAAAAAAATGCGAGCGCGAGGCCACGCTCGACTTCGGTGAACAGATCGCTCTCATGTTAATCACTCATGGTAGTCGAATTTGCCGTCGTTCGAACCGGGCCTGGCCGCCTCGCCCGCAGCCGACGGCGATTGCGCGAGCAGCGCGGTCAGGTGGGAGCGCACGTGCTCCCATGCCGCGTGTGCATGGTCCGGCTGCAAGGCCGCGCGCGACTGCGCCATCACGAACACGCGCAGTACCGTGGACGAACACTGTGTCAGACGCTCGGCCGCGCCGAAACGCGAAAGGTGCAGCGCTTCGCTGAGCCACGGGAGTTCGGCCGCGCAGGAGTCCGCGTAGGCTTCCATCGCGGCGCGCGCATGCTGGTCGCGCGCGAGGTCGAGCTCGATGCGGTCGAACTCGCGACCACCGTCGGGGCCGTCCGCGCGCGAGCCCGGTGGAAAACGCTTACGGCCGGATCGGAAAAACATGTAGCCCCCGTGAAGACAAGCAGGCAGAGCAACAGAAGTGAAGCGGCCAGGCGTTTTTTCGCGGACGCAACAACGTCGAGCCGCTCGCAATGCGCGAAGCGGCAAAAAGAATGCGTTCTCAAATGCGGAAAAAAATGTGGCGACGGCCGCGTGCTACGCACTGCGTGGTCTCCGGATTCCGCCCCCGGAGTCGGACCGCCAGCGCAGTCATCGTCGTACGCGGCGCGAGCCCCGCTGCCAGCGTCACCGCCCGACGCTGTCAGCGGGCCGCAGCCGCCTCCCTGCACGACGAGGCACGTGCCGCCATCGCCACGTCCACCTCAAAGCACTGGTTTTCCCAGCGTTATCCGGCGAACTCGGGTTCGCTCTGACTTCCTCTTGCTGACTGCGTCGCCAGGTCCCGAGCGAGCCAGCCCCCGTAGCAGAAATCCGTTGCCAGCGGCGCATGCGCGAAGCTCGCGTGGCGCTGGCGGCGTGCGGCCGTGATTGCACTTGCCGCGACGACGTATTCTCACCTGGGTGCCGTGAATTTACTGTCAGGGATTGTTAAATCTGTCAGAGCCGATGAAAAGCGGTGAACAGCCGGGCAGATGGCATGGCTTGGGGGATGGCTCCAGCGAGCCCGCGTAACGCAGCGCATGCCCGTCACGCGCCCGGATTGATTCGCAATCCTAACTCTCAGCCGGAAGACGGCAGCGGCGGGATTCCCGCCATGGAGATATCCCGCCGCCGCAGCGAAGCAAGTCAGTATGCGTTAGTGCTCGGATTGCCGGTCATTGCCCCGTTCGCCACCCTGGGGAGCATGCCCGCCCTGACCACCACCCTGAGGCGGCGCAGCCGGCCGCCCCTGCGGCTGTTGAGGTGCGGGCGGGCGCATGCCGGCCTGCGGCTGTTGAGGTGCGGGCCCAGGCGCGCGCATGCCGCCCTGCGGCTGGGGCTCCGGCGGACGCGCATAGCCCTGCGCGGGCGCGCCGGCGGGCGGCCGGCCGCCGAACTGCTGCTGCTCGGGCGGATGCCCCGCCTCGTGGGGACGCATGGTGCCCGGTTGCTCCCCGTTGCCGGGCGGCCGTTGCGTCCCGGGCGGCGGTGCGCCACGCATCGGCTCATCGGGTCGCGAGGGACGCTCGCCACCGCCAGGCGCAATGGCGGACGGCCGGCCCGGCGCACCATGCCACGCCGGCGCTGCCGGCGGGCGGCCGCGTTCGGGCGGCGGCACGTGCTCCCAGCGATGCTGTTCGCCATACCACGGCCGGTCGCGATAGAAGCTGCCCCAGTAAGCGCCCAGCGAGAACGCCACGATCGGCAGGCCGATCTGCGCGCCATAGTCGGTGAGCGGCACGTAGCTGCCCTGATACGGATAACTGAGATACCCGCCGTAGACCCAGCCGCGCAGACCGGGCACGGTGACGTCACACCACGAATAGTCGCCCACGCAGCCCATCACGGTGACGGGCTGGCCGGGTCCCAGTTCGGCTACGACGGGATAGTCGCCTGAAGGCCCTGCGTACAGATCCACCGGTTCGCTCGTGTAGGCCGCGGATTGCGCGCTGGCGGCGGACGACGCGAGCACGAGACCGGTTGCGAGGCACGCGCCGGCGAGCGCAGGTACGACCGCGCGCAGGCGCGTGTTGAAGCGCTTGGACATCGTTTCTCCCTGTTCCAGCCAGTTTGTTTGCCGCTGCGCAATTGCCGTGCCCGGCCCGTCGTGACGACGATTCGAGGTTATTCGTTTTCTTCGAAGTAATGCCCGAACTTGACCTGCTTGGTGCGGATATAACGCTCGTTTTCCTCGCGCATCGGGATCGCGAGCGCCACGCGTTCGATCACCGGGAGGCCGTGCTGCCTGAGCGTGTCGAACTTCTTCGGATTGTTGCTCATGAGCTTCACCGACGACACTTTCAGCAGGCGCAGGATCGCTGCCGCCGAATCGTATTCGCGCGCGTCGTCGGGCAGGCCGAGATCGAGGTTCGCCTCGACGGTGTCGCGGCCCTGCTGCTGGAGCTGGTACGCGCGGATCTTGTTCGACAGGCCGATGCCCCGGCCTTCGTGGCCACGCAGATAGAGCAGCACGCCACGGCCTTCGGCCGCGATGTAGCGCAGCGCGAGGTCGAGCTGCTCGCCGCAGTCGCAACGGTAGGAACCGAACACGTCGCCGGTCAGGCACTCGGAGTGGAGCCGCGTCAGCGTAGGCTCGCCGCTGCCCACGTCGCCCATGACGAGCGCGAGATGCTCGGCACCGCCGTCCTTCACCCGGTAGACATAGGACTCGAACGTGCCGTAGCGGGTCGGCAGCGTGGCGGTCGCGTCGAGCACGACGCATTCGTTGGCGTTGTCGCCGTCCGCACAGGACGACTCAGGAAGCGTAGGCATGATTCTCGAGCAAAAACTGGCAAAACCGGCAAGGGGCCGGGTTGAGGTTCGGAACCGGAGTTTACCGCCATTTGCTCCACCCCGCCGCCCAGCCCAGTAGGGGAGGCTCGGCCCGCGCCGCATGCCCTCGGCATAAATGGTGCGACCCCCGCGCATACCCCGAGGACGCACGGCACGCCAGCCGCCTATACTGAAATGGCTTTCCAATGGCTTGACGGGCGATACACCCGGCTTGCCGCACCGCGCAATGACTGGACAACCAGAAGGACGAAGAGGGTCGCCCTATGACAAGCGTTGCACAGGTACTCAAATCGAAACCGGAACAGGTGGTGTACACGATCGAAGCCTCCGATTCCGTCTACAACGCAATCCGCCTGATGGCCGATAAGCAGATCGGCGCGCTGCTCGTGACCGACGGTCCATCGATCGCCGGCATCGTCACGGAGCGTGACTACGCGCGCAAGATCGTGCTGATGGACCGATCTTCGAAAACGACCGCCGTGCGCGACATCATGAGCACGCACGTGCGCTTCGTCCAGCCGGAGCAGACCACCTACGACTGCATGGCGCTCATGACCGAGCGGCGCATGCGCCATCTGCCCGTCATGGACGGCGGCAAGCTCGTGGGGATGGTGTCGATCGGCGACCTGGTGAAGGAAATCATCGCCGAGCAGAAGTTCACGATCGAGCAGCTCGAGCACTACATCACCGGCGGGACTGGCGCCTGACGTAACGCGCCCGCCCCACCAGCCCACCAGACGTGAAAAAGCGCCCAATCCCGACGGGGTTGGGCGAAGCCACCTTTCGGCGGCGGAGGTTCCACGCATGAAAAATCGCGCGATGGTTTGCGCGGGCGGCGTGCGACAAAGGCGGAACGGTGTCCGCCTTCGCCAGTATGGGTTTAGAGCTTTGCTGGGTGGGGCGCTGTCGGGTCAACTTACGCATGCGTCCGTGCCTGCTCGCAGCGCCCTGGCACCGGTTTGCGCTGGAACGGCCAGCCTTGGCCGATCGATGTCGCCCGGTCGCCCGCTTAGTTGCCGAAGTACACCGACTGCGACGGGCGCACCGTGGCCGGCTGGCCCGACTGCGTCGAACCGGAGGTCGACGGGCCATAGCCGCTCGTTTCGGCTGCCGGCGCTTGTTGCGCCAACCCTTCCTGCTGGCTCACGCGGGCTTCGGCGGCCTGGATGTCGCTCGGGTACGTCGCGTCATTGGCGGTAGCCGGGTTGTAGCCGGCCTTCTCGAGCTGGATCAATTCGGACTTCACTTCGGCGCGTGTGACCGGACCGTTGCCTTGCACCTGGGCAAACGAAAGGGCCGGAGCAGCCACGAGGGCGGCGACGAATGCGGCTTGAATCAGGGTACGGGATTTCATGTTCATTACCTCCATCACTTGTTTTATGCCGACGGCGGTGTCTGCTTGCATCGCCGAACCAGTGATTTCAGTGTATTGAGACAGTGGCCCAGGGGAAACCCTAATTTTGGGAAAATACACTTTCAATCGCGGCAACAATGCCGCGCGCATTCGATATCGGCCGAACGCCTTGCGGCGCGGCGCTTTCCGCGGATTTCGCCGGAGCGCTCGAGCCAGTCACAGCGGCGCGACGCTGCCGTCCAGCAGCTTGCGTGGGCCGCTCACGAACCGGCTGCCCCGTTCGTAGAAACGCAGCGGCCGGTCCATCTCGCGCGAGAGCCCGATGCGTGTCGTCACGCCCACGGGCCGCTCGGGTTCGTCCACGCGGCCGATCCAGAGTCCGTGCCCGCGGCACAGGTCCACGCCGTCGAAGGCCGCCGCAATGCCGAACGCCTGCGAGAGCCGCCCCGGCCCGCGCGCGAGATCCCGCAGCGGGACGCCGGGGCGCAGCGCCTCCATAGCGCCAACGCCTTCGAGCGGCTCCAGCGCGCGAAACAGGATGCCCGCGCCCACGTCCACGGCTTCGCTCGACATGTTGAACATCCAGGCGCTGCCGTAGGTCAGCCGCACGTGGGCATGACCGCGCTCGAGGAACATCGCGGCGTTATAGGGCCGGCGTCCGATGTAGGCGTAGCTCGCGGAGTCGCCCACGGGATACGCTTCGACTTCGACGAGCCGCCCCACCATGCGCCCGCGCGCCAGGTCGCGCACGAGATATTTGCCGACCATGAAACGCGCCAGCTCGGCGGTGTCGAGTGGCAGGTCGTGGCGGTGCAGTGGCAGGATCGTCATCGAAGCGTTCTCGGGGTGGTCGGCGTGGGCATCGCGGTTTCGCGGACCGGCAGAGTGTAGCGCTGGCCGCGCTCATCCACCGCCCATCCACGGCTTAGCCACGCGCAGCCGGCCATTGCGCTACCATCGTCCGCATATCCGCGCGAACGGTTCGCGCTACCCAAGGAGCCGTACGATGAACGAACAAAGCGCGATTCAATTCCTCACGACCGTGCGCAAGCCCCTGCTCACGCTGCACAAGGCGATTCTCGACCACGAGCGCAAGGACTACGAACGCGAGTTCGGACCGGTCACGCCGGCGGCCTTCCTGCAGGTGCTCATCAACGGCTCGGGCTTTCGCTGGCTCATGCCGCTCTCGACGGTGATCGCCAACGTCGACGAAACGCTCGACGCCAAGGATGCGAGCCCCGACGATCGCATCGGTGCGGCGCAAGGCGTGGCCGCACTCTTCTCCGGCGAGGAATCGGCGGAGTTCTACGAGCGCTATCAGGCGTTGCTGCAGGCGAGCCCCGAGATCCTGCACTTGCACGGGACCGTGGCGCCGCTCCTCAACGCCCTGAAGAACTAAGCGTTTCTGGCGCGCGGCGCCTTGCGAGGCGCCGCGGCCACCGTGGCCTCGGCTGCTGCGCCGCCGCGCTTGCCCTTCGCGGCGGAAAGGCGTCGCCACAACGTCGTCTTGCTGATGCCGAGCATCTCGCACGCGCGGTCGCGATCGCCGTTGCAGGCGTCGAGCGCGGCGCGGATTTCATCGGCTTCGGTATTGAGGCTGCGCTCACGCAAGGTGAGCGCACCCTCGCCTGCTGTCGCCGCGGCGCCACTCGCAGCACGGCGCGACTCGAACACCTCCGGCGCGATGGAGCGCAGCACGTCGGGCGCCAGCACGTCCTCTTCCGAATCGGCCAGTTCCACCACCATCCGCTCGACCACGTTCTGCAACTCGCGCACGTTGCCGGGCCATGCGTGCCGCGCGAGCGCGCCGCTCACCCGTGCGAGCGTGCGCGACGCGTCTTCGGGCGTGCGGATGCGCACGGCCACGCGCGGCTCGCGGCGCGAGGCCTGGAACAGCAGTTCCGACGCCAGCAGCGCGATGTCGGCGCCGCGCTCGCGCAACGGCGGAATGGCGAGATTGAGAATGTTCAGGCGATAGAAGAGATCCGCGCGAAACTCGCCCGCTTCGATCTGCTCGGTGAGCGCGCGGTGCGTGGCGGCGACCACGCGCACGTCCACGCGCGTGGGCTCGGTGGCGCCGAGGCGCACCACCTCGCGCTCCTGCAGCACGCGCAGCAGGCGGCTTTGCAACGGCAATGGCATCTCGCCGATTTCATCGAGAAAGAGCGTGCCGCGGTGTGCGGCCTCGATGAGCCCCACCTTGCCGCCGCGCCGCGCACCCGTGAACGCGCCCTCCTCGTAGCCGAACAGCTCGCTCTCCAGTAGCGCCTCGGGAAACGCGCCGCAATTCATCGCGACGAACGGAAAGTCGCGCCGCGGGCTCTCGCGATGAATGCCCTGAGCGATCATCTCCTTGCCGGTGCCGCTTTCGCCGCGGATCAGCACCGTGGCGTCCGACTTCGCATAGCGCCGCGCGAGCTGGCGCACGCGCTCGATGCCGGGCGTCGCGCCGCTCAGGTCGTCCAGCCGGTAGCGCGCGACGAACTGCTGCGTGCGCTGACGCGAGCGCAGCGTGCGGTCGAGCCGCTCCACCGCACGCGACTCCTGAAAAGTGAGCACGGCGCCTGTCGTCACGCCGTTGTCGACGAGCGGCCCGCGATGCACGACATAGCTCACACCGCGCACGGTCTCGAGCGATTCGCCATCGGCTTCGGGCAGCGCGAACGCGATGTCGGGCGCGAGCGCCGCGAGCGACTGGCCCGCGGCCGCCGCCGGATCGATGCCGAGCACGGCCGCGAGGCGCTGGTTGATCGCCTCCACGCGGCCGCGCGCGTCGAGCGCGACCACGCCGTCGCGCAGGTGTTGCAGCACGCTGTCGAGGCGCTGCCGGCGCTGCGTTTCGCGCCAGGTGGCTTGCACGAGATCCAGCGCGTTGTCGAACGCCGCGCGCACCGAGGGCCGCGAGTAGACGAAAAACGGCACGAGCCCGAGCCGGGCCGCGAGATCGTTGACGAGGCCCGGCCCCACGACCGCGCCCACGCCGCGGTCGCGCAGGTCGAGCACGCAGGCCTCGGCGTCCTGAACCGTGCGGTACTGGCCGAACACCACGTCGATGCCATAGGCGCTGGCAAAGCGCCGTACTTCCACAGGCGTCTCACCGTAGGTGACGAGCGCGACGAGATCGGCCTCGCGCCGCGCGCGGGCTAGCGCCTGCATCACGTCGAAGCCGGTGGGCTGCACGAGCACTACGGGCAGGTCGATACGCGCTTTCAGATAGGTGCCGTTCGAGCCCGCCGCCACCACCACATCGGGCCGCTGGTTCGGCCCCGCGGCGGCGAGTTCGGCCACCGCTTCCTCGAAGCCGCGCGGCACCACGCGCAGGTCCGCGAGCTCGTCGTATTCGCGGGCGATGTCGCGAAACAGGTCGCGCAGGCGGCTGATACCCATGGCCCAGACACGCGGGCGGATGGCGGAGGAAGCGGGAGCGGGAAAGCGGTTCATGATGTCCAACGATACGGTCGTGACGCCGGGGACGGTGCAGCCGATAGCCGACCGTCAGCCAGATTTCGCATTATCGCGCGCCGATTTCATTTTTGAAATTGTGATTTCACCATGGAAATCGGGGCCCGCCACCGGCACACGCGATTCCGGCGCAAAATCAACGCGTTAGCCTCTTGGCGCGGAGCTGGCACGCTAACTGCAGTATGAGGCGGCGATTCAATTGGAGACATCCCGCATGAACAACAAAACCCCCGCCAGCGCCGGCGCGAAATTCCGCGCAGCCGTGGCCGCCGAACAACCGCTGCAAGTCGTCGGCGCCATCACCGCGTATGCGGCCAAGCTCGCGCAGGCGACCGGCTTCAAGGCCGTTTATCTTTCGGGCGGCGGCGTGGCCGCCAACTCGCTCGGCGTGCCGGACCTCGGCATCAGCACAATGGACGACGTGCTGATCGACGCCCGCCGCATCACCGACGCCGTCGACATTCCGCTGATGGTCGACATCGACACCGGCTGGGGTGGCGCATTCAATATCGCGCGCACGATCAAGTCGTTCATCAAGGCAGGCGTGGCCGCCGTGCACCTGGAAGACCAGGTGGGTCAGAAGCGCTGCGGCCATCGCCCGAACAAGGAAGTCGTGGGAACCGACGAGATGGTGGACCGCGTGAAGGCCGCCGTGGACGCGCGCACCGACGACGGCTTCGTCATCATGGCCCGCACCGACGCGGCCGCCGTGGAAGGCATCGACGCCGCGATCGAGCGCGCCATGGCTTACGTGGAAGCGGGCGCGGACATGATCTTCCCCGAAGCGATGAAGACGCTCGACGACTACCGCCGTTTCCGCGCCGCCGTGAAGGTGCCGATTCTCGCCAACCTCACGGAGTTCGGCTCGACGCCGTTCTTCACGACCGAAGAACTGAAGAGCGCGAACGTGGATATCGCGCTCTACTGCTGCGGCGCGTATCGTGCGATGAACGCCGCCGCGCTGAACTTCTACGAGACCGTCAAGCGCGACGGCACGCAAAAGGCCGCCGTCTCGACGATGCAGTCGCGCGAAGACCTCTACCGCTACCTCGGCTATCACGCATACGAAGACAAGCTCGACGCGCTCTTTGCCGCGAAGAAGTAAATCCGCCCACCATATAGTTCACAGATACCTGGAGAGAGGAAGACACCATGAGCGAAGCAGAAAACACCACGCAAGCCGCTGGCGGTTTCAAGCCGAAGAAGTCCGTTGCGCTGTCTGGCGTCGCGGCGGGCAACACGGCGCTGTGCACCGTGGGCCGCACCGGCAACGACCTGCACTACCGCGGCTATGACATTCTCGACCTCGCCACCGCGTGCGAATTCGAAGAAGTCGCGTACCTGCTCGTGCACGGCAAGCTGCCGAACACGTCCGAACTGGCCGGCTACAAGGCGAAGCTCAAGGCGCTGCGCGGCCTGCCCGCCAACGTAAAGACGGCCCTCGAAGCCGTGCCCGCCTCGGCGCATCCGATGGACGTGATGCGCACCGGCGTCTCAATTCTGGGCACCGTGCTGCCCGAGAAAGACGACCACAACCTGCCGGGCGCGCGCGATATCGCCGACCGCCTGATGGCTTCGCTCGGCTCGATGCTGCTGTACTGGTATCACTTTTCGCACAACGGCAAGCGCATCGAAGTCGAAACCGACGACGACTCGATCGGCGGCCACTTCCTGCACCTGCTGCACGGCCGCGCGCCGTCGAAGTCGTGGGTCGACGCGATGCACGTGTCGCTCAACCTGTACGCCGAGCACGAGTTCAACGCCTCGACGTTCACGGGCCGCGTGATCGCGGGCACGGGCTCGGACATCTACTCGGCCATCACGGGCGCGATCGGCGCGCTGCGCGGTCCGAAGCACGGCGGCGCGAATGAAGTCGCGTTCGAGATCCAGTCGCGCTACGAAAACGCCGACGACGCAGAAGCCGATATCCGCGCACGCGTGGAGAAAAAGGAAGTCGTGATCGGCTTCGGCCACCCGGTGTACACGATCTCGGACCCGCGCAACAAGGTCATCAAGGAAATCGCGAAGAAGCTCTCGAAGGAGCAGTCGAACATGAAGCTGTTCGACATCGCCGAGCGCCTCGAATCGACGATGTGGGAAGTCAAGAAGATGTTCCCGAACCTCGACTGGTTCAGCGCCGTGTCGTATCACATGATGGGCGTGCCGACCGCCATGTTCACGCCGATCTTCGTGATCGCGCGCACGGCCGGCTGGAGCGCGCACATCATCGAGCAGCGCATCGACAACAAGATCATCCGCCCGAGCGCGAATTACACGGGGCCGGAGAATCTGAAGTTCACGCCGATCAGCAAGCGCTAATCGCCGGAGGCGATGCGTCGTAGCGTGACGACGTCGCCTTCGATCCTGCGCATCGCCGCTTACAATCCATTTGGTCCCCAAGCCGTGAATACCGCCTACCGCAAGTCCCTCCCGGGCACCCGGCTCGATTACTTCGACGCGCGCGAAGCCGTCGAGGCCATCCAGCCCGGCGCCTACGCCACGCTGCCGTACACCTCGCGCGTGCTCGCCGAAAACCTCGTGCGCCGCTGCGACCCGGCCACGCTCACCGCCTCGCTTACGCAGCTCATCGAGCGCAGGCGCGACCTCGACTTTCCGTGGTTCCCGGCGCGCGTGGTCTGCCACGACATCCTCGGGCAAACCGCACTCGTCGATCTCGCCGGCCTGCGCGACGCCATTGCCGACCAGGGCGGCGACCCCGCCAAGGTGAATCCGGTCGTACCGGTGCAACTGATCGTCGACCACTCGCTCGCCGTGGAATGCGGCGGCTTCGATCCGGACGCGTTCAACAAGAACCGCGCGATCGAAGACCGCCGCAACGAAGACCGCTTCGACTTCATCAACTGGACGAAGAAGGCGTTCAAGAACGTCGACGTGATTCCTCCGGGCAACGGCATCATGCACCAGATCAATCTGGAGAAGATGTCGCCCGTGATCCAGGCGCGTGACGGCGTGGCGTTCCCCGACACCTGCGTCGGCACCGACAGTCACACGCCGCACGTCGATGCGCTCGGCGTGATCGCCATCGGCGTGGGCGGCCTCGAAGCCGAGAACGTCATGCTCGGCCGCGCCTCGTGGATGCGCCTGCCCGATATCGTCGGCGTGGAGCTGACCGGCAAGCGCCAGCCCGGCATTACCGCCACCGACATCGTGCTCGCCCTCACCGAGTTCCTGCGCAAGGAAAAGGTCGTGGGCGCCTATCTGGAGTTCCGTGGAGCAGGCGCATCGAGCCTCACGCTCGGCGACCGCGCCACGATCTCCAACATGGCGCCCGAGTATGGCGCCACGGCCGCGATGTTCTTCATCGACGACCAGACGCTCGAGTATCTGCGTCTCACGGGCCGCGACGAAGAGCAGGTCAAGCTCGTCGAAACCTACGCGAAGACCGCGGGCCTGTGGGCCGATACGCTCGCTAACGCGCAATACGAACGCACGCTGACGTTCGATCTTTCGAGCGTGGTGCGCAACATGGCCGGCCCGTCGAATCCGCACAAGCGTCTGCCCACATCCGCTCTCGCCGAGCGCGGCATTGCAGGCAAGTGGGAAGAAACGCCGGGCCAGATGCCCGACGGCGCGGTCATCATCGCCGCCATCACGAGCTGCACGAACACGAGCAACCCGCGCAACGTGATCGCCGCCGCGCTGCTCGCGCGCAACGCGAACGAGCGCGGCCTTACGCGCAAGCCGTGGGTAAAGAGTTCGCTGGCGCCGGGATCGAAGGCCGTCGAGCTTTACCTCGAGGAAGCCAACCTGCTGCCCGATCTGGAAAAGCTCGGCTTCGGCATCGTCGCGTTTGCATGCACCACGTGTAACGGCATGTCGGGCGCGCTCGATCCGAAGATCCAGCAGGAGATCATCGACCGCGACCTGTATGCGACCGCCGTGCTCTCGGGCAACCGCAACTTCGACGGCCGCATTCACCCGTATGCGAAGCAGGCGTTCCTCGCCTCGCCGCCGCTCGTCGTCGCGTACGCGATTGCGGGCACGATCCGCTTCGACATCGAACAGGACTCGCTCGGCACGGACAAGGACGGCAAGCCCGTGTACCTCAAGGACCTCTGGCCGAGCGACGAAGAGATCGACGCCATCGTCGCGAAGAGCGTGAAGCCCGAGCAGTTCCGCAAGGTGTACGAACCGATGTTCGCGGCCACCGCGGTAACAGGTGAAACGACCGACCCGCTCTACGACTGGCGCGCGCAAAGCACCTACATCCGCCGCCCGCCGTACTGGGAAGGCGCGCTGGCAGGCGAGCGCACGCTCAAGGGCCTGCGCCCGCTTGCCGTGCTCGGCGACAACATCACGACCGACCACCTCTCGCCCTCCAACGCGATCCTGCTGGACAGCGCAGCGGGCGAGTACCTCGCGAAAATGGGCCTGCCCGAAGAGGATTTCAACTCGTACGCGACGCACCGCGGCGACCACCTCACGGCGCAGCGCGCAACTTTCGCGAACCCCACGCTCATCAACGAGATGGCCGTGGTGGACGGCACCGTGAAGAAGGGCTCGCTCGCGCGCGTCGAGCCGGAAGGCAAGGTCACGCGCATGTGGGAAGCCATCGAAACCTACATGGAACGCAAGCAGCCGCTCATCATCATCGCGGGTGCGGACTACGGCCAGGGTTCGTCGCGCGACTGGGCGGCCAAGGGCGTGCGTCTCGCGGGCGTGGAAGCGATCGTAGCGGAAGGCTTCGAGCGCATTCACCGCACGAACCTGATCGGCATGGGCGTGCTGCCTCTCGAGTTCAAGGCGGGCACGAACCGTACGACGCTCGGCATCGACGGCACGGAAACGTACGACGTGATCGGCGAGCGCACGCCGCGCGCCGACCTCACACTCGTGATTCAGCGCAGGAACGGCGAGCGCGTGGAAGTGCCGGTCACCTGCCGACTCGATACGGCCGAGGAAGTGTCGATCTACGAAGCCGGCGGCGTGCTGCAGCGTTTCGCGCAGGACTTCCTCGAATCGTCACAGGCAGCGGCATAAACGGGAAACGGGCGGCGCAGCGCTCACACGCGCGCCGCCCTTCGTTTCAGGACAACACATGGCACACGTACCCCAGATCAAGATTCCCGCCACCTATATCCGCGGCGGCACCAGCAAAGGCGTGTTCTTTCGCCTCCAGGATCTGCCCGCTTCGGCGCAGCAGCCGGGCGTTGCGCGCGACAAGCTGCTCATGCGCGTGATCGGCAGCCCCGACCCGTACGGCAAGCAGATCGACGGCATGGGCGGCGCGACGTCGAGCACGAGCAAGACCGTGATTCTGGCGAAGAGCAGCAAGCCCGACCACGACGTCGACTACCTGTTCGGCCAGGTCGCCATCGACAAGGCCTTTGTCGACTGGAGCGGCAACTGCGGCAATCTCTCCGCCGCCGTAGGCCCGTTCGCGATCAGCGGCGGCCTCGTCGACCCGAGCCGCGTGCCCGACAACGGCGTGGCGACCGTGCGCATCTGGCAGGCCAACATCGGCAAGACCATCATCGCGCACGTGCCGATGACGAACGGCCACGTGCAGGAGACGGGCGATTTCGAACTGGATGGCGTGACCTTTCCCGCCGCCGAAGTGCAGCTCGAATTCCTCGACCCGGCCGCCGAGGAAGAGGGCGCGGGCGGCGCGATGTTCCCCACCGGCAATCTCGTTGACGACCTTGAAGTGCCTGGGGTGGGCACGCTCAAGGCCACGATGATCAACGCGGGCATCCCGACGATCTTCGTGAACGCCGAGGCCATCGGCTACACGGGCACGGAATTGCAGGACGCGATCAACAGCGACGCGCAGGCGCTCGAAAAGTTCGAGACGATCCGCGCGCACGGCGCGCTGCGCATGGGGCTCATCAAGCAACTCGACGAGATCGCCACGCGCCAGCACACGCCGAAAATCGCCTTCGTGGCGAAGCCCACGGGCCATACGGCGTCGAGCGGCAAGCGCGTGGAAGCCGGCGATGTGGACCTGCTGGTGCGCGCCATGTCGATGGGCAAGCTCCACCACGCCATGATGGGCACCGCGGCCGTGGCGATCGGCACCGCGGCGGCCATTCCCGGCACGCTCGTGAATCTCGCGGCGGGGGGCGGCGAACGCAGCGCGGTGCGCTTCGGGCATCCGTCGGGCACGCTGCGCGTAGGCGCCGAGGCGCGTCAGGAAAACGGCGAATGGACGGTCACGAAGGCCATCATGAGCCGCAGCGCGCGCGTGCTGATGGAAGGCTGGGTGCGGGTGCCGGGCGACGCGTTTTAAGCAGCGGTTTTAGGAAGTACGCGGTTTGCGATGATGAAATAAACCGCCCTGACGTTGTGATGCGTCAGGGCGGTTTTGTTGTTCTCGCCGCACAGGTGGGACGCTCAGCCCTGCGGAGAAGAAGGCAAATAGGGCATCGGGTCCACTGGCTTCCCATCGCGGCGCACCTCGAACAACACCGCCACGCGGTCGTTGTTCTCGCTACCCATCTCGGCGATCTGCTGGCCCTGATGCACCGTGTCACCGGTCTTCACGAGCAGACGGCGATTGTGCGAGTAAGCCGTGAGGAAGTCCTTGTTGTGCTGGACGATGATCAGGCTGCCGTATTCGTTCAGGCCCGTGCCCGCATACATGACCTTGCCGTCGGCGGCGGCGAGCACGGGGTCGCCGGCCTTGCCCGCGATCTCGATGCCGCGCGTCGTGCCCGGCGCGAACGGTTCGACCACACGGCCATGCGCCGGCCACACGAGTGCGACGCTGTTCGAATGGCGTGCCACTTCGGCCGCAACCTGGCGGTTTCCCGCTGCGTTCGGGCTGGCATTCGCCGTCGCTCCGCCTGCTTGCGGCGCGGCCACCTGGACGGTGATCGTCTGCTTTGAAACCAGCTTGATCGACTGGCCTGCGCGCAGGTGAGCGTTCGGCTTCAGGTGATTCCAGGTGGCCAGATCCTTGACCGACACACTGTGCTTTTGCGCGATGCGCTGAAGCGTGTCACCGCGGCGCACGCGCACGTAGGTCGTTTTGGTGACGACGCGCGTGACGGGCGCACTCGTCGCTTGTTGTGCGCTGCTGGCGTCGGCGCTCGCTGCGTCGGAGGCCGGGGTCGCCGCTGCCGCCGTGTCAGGCTGCGGTTGCTGCTGCGGCTGCTGCTGATTCATGTTGGCGCAGCCCCCCAACAGGGCCGCCAATCCCAACGCGGCCCAAAACCCTTTGAGGCCGCGCTGACCGATACGATCGTCTTCAAACATAACCCTTTCTCCTGCGGTGCCTGCAGCCGTGCGATGCAGCGAATGGCTGCCCCGGACGGTCTGCCGCGTATGCCGCGCTCCCGTCCCTCATGGCGTGCCGGCTCGCCTGCGCCGGGCTGCGTCGATCTGCGCCCAAGTCGACGACATCTCGAACCATAAACATTCAACGCACGCGATCGCCCCATTAACGAACGAGCGTGCCATCTCAAATTCGATCCGGCATTGTAAAGCGCAACTCCACGAAATCAGCCAGGGAGAACACTTTGAAACAAATGTTAATTAGCCGAATTCTTGCTCAGCAGCGCATTGGCAAAGGGCCAGAGTAAATCGCCCAAACCCGCGTCAGGGCGGCGTTTGGCGCACCCGCATGATTGTGCCCCATCCCCTGCCTTATCGGCACACGTCCCAGAAACTTGAACGGCGCACTGGCCACGCCCACTGAAAGCTATTTGAAATTACGCTAACATCGGCGGTGTCAACGTAAACCCGCATTCGGCGGGAACCCTCGCGTATTCTTCAGGTCTTTTCCTGCGTTTGTCGTGCGGCCGCCCTGGTGGCCACTTCACGTTTCCCGGCGCAAGGCGCGGCGCGAACGTCGCCCGAATTCCTGATTTCCCGATTTTTTAGCCAGGTACTTCCAGCATCTGCCCGCCCGGCCCGTTTTGCATCATCGGCTGCTTCATGCGCCTCATTCCGGCCCGGCCTGCTGCCCCAACATGCCAAAGTCATCCAACCGTCTAGTCGAACTCGATTTCTTCCGCGGCCTCGTTCTGCTCATCATCGTCGTCGATCACATCGGCGGCAGCATCGTCTCGCGCGTCACGCTCCACGCCTACGCGCTGTGCGACGCGGCCGAGGTCTTCGTCTTCCTCGGCGGCTTCGCCACGGCCACCGCGTGGGCCACGCTGTGCGCACGCCGCACCGAGGCCGCGGCGCGGCAACGCTTCATCAAGCGCGCGTTCGAGATCTACCGCGCGTTCGTCGTGACGGCGCTGTTGATGCTGCTCGTCACGGCGATTCTCGTGGCGTGCAACGTGGATGCGCCCAACCTCGCCACCACCGATCTCGACGATCTCACGCTCGCGCCTGCCGCCGCTTTGCGCGACATCGTGCTGTTGCGCCGCCAGCCGTATCTGGCCGGCGTGCTGCCGATGTATGCCTGGTTCGCCCTCGCCGCCCCGCTCGCATTGCCGCTTGCGCGCACGCGGCCGTGGCTGCTGCTGGCCATGAGCCTCGTGCTCTGGGGCGTCGCGCCGCACCTGGCACCGTGGCTGCCGCACGTCGAGGACGTGCAATGGGACTTCAACCCGTTCGGCTGGCAGCTGATGTTCGTGCTCGGCGTGATCGCGCAGGCGCAACCCGTGTTCCAGCGCGTGACTGCCCATCGTCTCGGCACGCTCGTGACCCTCGCCGCACTCGCCGTCGTGGCGGGTGCCGCGATCTATCGCCTGCAACTCGGCAACGTCGCGCTCGACGGCGACTTCAAGCGCAACCTCGCATGGTTTCGCGTGCTCAACTTCCTCGGCATCGCGTGGCTCACGGCGCATGTCATCCGCTTCGGCTGGGCGAAGCGCGTGGCGCATGCGCTGCCCTGGGTGGGCCTCGTCGGTCGCAAGGGGATGCTCTCGTTCGTGGCCGGCGCCGTCATTTCGCTCACGGTCGACTCGGTGCTCTACTGGTACACCGACGGCTATCTGAACGTGCCGCTCGGCCTCTGCGCAGACGCCGTCGCGATCACCGCGCTGCTGCTCGTCGCGCGTGCGTCCGACCCGCTCAAGCGGCTGCTGCCCTCGCGCGCAAAAGCTTCCGCCTGAAACGACGCGGCGCACAGGCCATGCACTGCGCGCCGGCGAACCGATCATCACGGCTTCCGGCACGCATGAGCGGCTGCTAGCATGATGACCCCGCGCCGCCCGCGCGCCACCGCTCTCGATGTCCCTGCCATGCGCAGACTCCTTCGCACCGCGCTGCTCCCGCTCGCTCTCTCCTGCGCGGCGTTCGCCACGCCCGCGGCGCCGGCCGCGGCGAGCACCGTCGTGGTCCGCACGTTCCACGCCGAGGCGCTCAACCGCGACTGGCCATACGTGGTGTACCTGCCGAACGGCTATCGCGCCGACCAGCACCGCTACCCGGTGCTCTATCTCCTGCACGGCAACAACGGCGAGCCGATGGACTGGGTCACGCAAGGCCAGCTCCAGACCACCGCCGACACGCTGATCGCCCGTCACGAGATCCCGCCCGTGGTGATCGTGATGCCGCAGGGCGGCACCGACTGGTACGTCGACCGAAAGGAGAGGATGGAGACGGCGTTCTTCCAGGATCTGCTGCCCGAGATCGAGGCGCACTTCGCGGTGGACGACGCGCGCGACGGCCGCGCGATCGGCGGTGTCTCGATGGGCGGGTTCGGCGCGCTG
Source organism: Paraburkholderia sp. BR10882 (assembly GCF_040948855.1). Classification (NCBI taxonomy): domain Bacteria; kingdom Pseudomonadati; phylum Pseudomonadota; class Betaproteobacteria; order Burkholderiales; family Burkholderiaceae; genus Paraburkholderia; species Paraburkholderia sp. BR10882. The sequence goes on from NZ_JBFPKP010000017.1 coordinate 78,254, forward strand.
CGCTACACGCTGGAGCACCCCGACATGTTCTGCGGCGCGTTGCTGCTGTCCCCGGCGGTCTACGCGGGCGACCCGCCGCCCAGTTCGGCGGCGCGTCACGTGGGCGTGTTCGGCGATCATCAGTTCGATGCGCAGATCTGGCGCACGCTCAACTATCCGGCGCTCTGGAAGCCGTACTTCGCGCAGCCCCGGCGCGTGCCGTTCTTCATCGCGGCCGGCGACGACGACCTCGTGATCCAGGCCGAGTCGTCGCTGCTCTACACGCGGCTGCGCGAGGCCGGCAATACGGCGGCGCTGCGCATCGTGGACGGCGGCCACGTGTGGCCTGTGTGGCGCGAGCTGCTGCCCGCCGCGCTCAAGTACACGCTCGCCTGCTTCCGTTGAGCGAGGCACGAGGCGCGCCTCGCCCTGACCTGAGCGTCACTCCGCCCAGTTCACCCAAAGCACCATCAGCACGGTCATGAGCGCCGGGCCGATGAAGATGCCGATCAGCCCGAAGGTCGTCGCCCCGCCCAGAATGCCGAACAGCACGAGCAGAAAAGGCAAACGCGTGGAATTGCCGATCAGCACGGGCCGCACGAAATGCTCGGCGACGAACACCACCACGAATCCCCATATCGCGAGCGCCGCCGCCGCGATCAGCGAGCCCTGGATGACGAGCCACAGCGCCGCGCCGCCGAACACGATCGGTGCGCAAAACGGCAGCATAGCCGCGATGGCGGTGACCGTGCCCAGCAGCGCTGCATGCGGCACGCCGGTCGCGATATAGGCGGCGGTCAGCAGCACGCCCTCGCCCAGCCCCACGACCACGAGCCCCGTGACCGTGGCGCGCACGGCGGCGGCCATGCGCTGCAGGAGTTGCGCGCCGTCGGCGCCGAAGGCGCGGCGCGCACCGCGCATCACCGTTGCCGAAAGACGCGGGCCGGCCCGGAAGATCACGAACAGCGTGACGAGCATGAAGCCGAACGTCATCGTGGCGTGGGCGGCGCGCGCACCGAAGTGGCGGCCGAACGAGGTGATGGTGTCGCCGTGCAGGCTCTTCATCGCCGGCGAAGCCTTGAGCGGCTGGGCGAGATTGGCCTGCCACCAGTCGCTCACCTGACGGCTGCCGACCGGTAAATGTGAAACGAAGTCGGGCACCGGCACGCCGTTCTCCTGGGCGTCGCGCAGCCACAGGTAAAGCTCGTGGGCCTCACCGCCCGCCTGAATGGCAGTGACGGCGATCGGCAGCAGCACGAGCAGGCCGATCGCGGCAGTGAGCAGCGTGGCGATCAGCGTCTTGCGGCCCTTGAACGGGGCGCGTCGCTCGATCGCCTGATAGGTCGGCCACAGCACGATGGCAAAAACGCTCGCCCAAGCCACGGCGGGCACGAACTCGCGCACGATCCACAGCGCCAGCAACACGAGCGTGGCGTACAGCACCGCGGAGGCGGCGCGCTGGATTTTTTGCTCGTTTGCGGAGTTCGGAGCAGGCGGACGATGAATCATGTAACCTCTTGAAAATTCAAAAACAGCTGGCCGGTTTCGTGGCTGCGCAGGTGCGGTGCCACCCGCCAGCGCGGTGCAGAAAATCGATCCAGCCGGGCTGGTCTTCCCTCAGATCCCAATCCGCCCCAGTCGTTCCGTCCCTATCCTGGAACGCCCTCCAGGCGCCCGTTTTCCGGCCCCTCGATGTCGCGCCACGCACAACAGTGCGTTGCACAAATTCGAGATGTCGACCCCAAATCCGCGCAAACCCCCATTCCTTCGTGAATCGCAACGTGTCGCAGGGCGATTGTTGCTGATAATGGAATGGTGTTTCAACGGCGACAGAATGGCACTTGTCAGCGCGCAGGACTACATTCGCGGCACCACACTTACGGAGCCGACAATGAAGAAAAAAGCGTGCCTCTCGCTTGACGGAGCCAACGGTGAGCGTATCGAAATACTCGAGCAGACGGATACGGCGCTGGTGATCCGCTGGGTCGAACCCGGTCGCTGCCATTATGGCGAACAGCGCTGGCGCCGCCGCTCGGCGCATTCGTCGGGCACCTGCGCGGTGTCGCGCCGCAAGATCCGCCGGGGCGACGCCGTCTTCAAGCCGGCCGAACGTCCCGCGCCGCTCAACGCCTCCGTCATGATCGCCGCCGAAGTGTTCGGCGCCCTCATCGGCGCGGAACTGCCGAAGTAAGCGCGGCGACGTCTGCCGCGGCCTCAGCGAGGCGCGAGCGAAATGGCCCGCGCGGCATGGCGCGGCGCGAAGCCCGCCGAGGCGGCGCTCAACGCTGCCACGCGCGCGAGCACATCGGCGTCGAACGGCGCCGCGCGCGGGCCCGAGCGGTCCACGTGCAGGAGCAACTGCTCGCTCGCCGAGACCGGCGAGGCGAGCGCATCGTCAAGATCGCCCGCGAACATCTCCAGATACAGGCGCACGCGTTTCGCGTCGTGCTCGATCACCCGGACGTCGATGCGCACCTGCGCGCCCTCCTTGATCTCGTGGAGATAGTTCAGGTGCGCCTCCAGCGTGTACATCGACCGCCCGCGCGCCTCGCGCGCCGCCGCGTCGAGCCCGATGGCATCGAGCAGCGCGTCGGTCGCGTAGCTGTAGATCAGCATGTAGAACGCATCGCGCAAGTGGCCGTTGTAATCGACCCATTCCGCGCGCACCGTGTCGCGGTAGACCACGGGCGCCGTTTCGTTCGTCATCCAGTCTCCTCTCCCGTCTCCATATTTGGTGCCCGCGTGCAGGCGGGAGCAGTGTAACCGCAGACACGCCTCGTCCGCCGCGACACCGGCATGCTCCGGCGCCGCCGCATGCGCGCTCGCGCCACCGTGCACGCCGCGCGCCGCTGGGGTAAGGTTGAACGGTCGCGGCCCAGCCGCCGCCCTTCGAACGCCCTTCAACTGCCGCTCCCGCGCGGCGCTACGCGAGGTCCGGTCATGGCAGAAAACACGCCCCCGCTTCCATTTCCCCCGCAGCAGTTCTCACTCGACGTGATGCTCGAGAAGTACGCCAAAGGCGACGAGCAGACCGCCGACGACATCTACCGCCGCGTGGCGCGCGGCGTCGCGCAGGTCGAGCCGCCTGCGCTGCGCGCCGAGGTCGAGGCGCGTTTCGTCGACAACCTGCGCAATGGCGCGCTGGGTGCGGGGCGGATCATGAGCGCGGCGGGCGCCGGCATCGAAGCCACGCTGATCAACTGCTTCGTGCAGCCGGTCGGCGACAGCATCCAGGGCGTGGATGACGAAGGCCGCCCCGGCATCTACGTCGCCCTGCTGCAGGCCGCCGAAACCATGCGGCGCGGCGGCGGCGTGGGCTACAACTTCTCGGCGATCCGGCCGCACGGCGCACACGTGAAGTCGACGGGGTCGAGCGCATCGGGCCCGTGCAGCTACATCGACGTGTTCGACGCCTCGTGCCGCACCGTGGAAAGCGCGGGCGCACGGCGCGGCGCGCAGATGGCCGTGCTCGACTGCGATCACCCCGACCTGCCCGAATTCATCGAGGCCAAGCATTCGAAGGGGCGCTGGAACAACTTCAACGTGTCGGTCGCGGTGACCGACGAATTCATGCGCGCGGTGGAAAACGACGCGCCCTGGCAGCTCGTGCATCGCGCCGAGCCCTCGCCCGCGTTGCGCGCCTCGGGCGACCTGCGGCGCCGCGACGACGGCCTGTGGGTCTACGCCGAAACGCGCGCCCGCGCGCTATGGGACGCGATCATGCGTTCGACCTACGACGTGGCCGAGCCGGGCGTGGTGTTCATCTCGCGCATGAACGAGGACAACAATCTGCGCGCGCTCGAATCCATCCGCGCGACCAATCCGTGCGGCGAGCAGCCGCTACCCGCGTACGGTTGCTGCAACCTCGGACCGCTCGACCTGACCCGCTTCGTGATCGACCCGTTCGCCCAAATGCGCGGCGGCAAGGCAGATTTCGACTGGAATCAACTCGCCGAGCGCACGGGCACCCAGGTGCGCTTTCTCGACGACGTGCTCGACGCCACGCTCTGGCCGCTGCCCGAGCAGCAGGCGGAGGCGGCGGCCAAGCGGCGTATCGGCGTGGGCTTCACGGGGCTCGGCGACACGCTCGTGATGCTCGGCATCCGCTACAACTCGCCCGAAGGCTGCGAATTCGGCGCGCGCGTGGGGCGCACGATGCGCGACGCGGCCTATCGCGCCTCCGTCGAGCTTGCGCGCGAGCGCGGCGCGTTTGCGCTCTTCGACGCGAAGTCCTACCTCGAAGAAGGCACCTTCGCCTCGCGCCTGCCCGACGACCTCAAGGCCGAGATCCGCGCGCATGGCATCCGCAACAGCCATCTGTTGTCCATCGCGCCCACCGGCACGGTGAGCCTCGCGTTCGCCGACAACGTCTCGAACGGCATCGAGCCCGCGTTCTCGTGGACCTACCAGCGCACGCGCCGCATGGCCGACGGCAGCCGCGAAACGTTCAACGTCGAAGACCACGCGTGGCGTGTGTTCCGCGAACTGGGCGGCGACGTGAGCGCGCTGCCCGCGTACTTCGTGAGCGCGCTGGAAATGAGCGCACAGGAACACGTGGCGATGATGGCGGCCGTGCAGCCGTACGTCGACACGTCGATCTCGAAGACCGTCAACGTCCCCGCCGACTATCCGTTCGAAGATTTCGAAAATCTCTATCTCGACGCATGGCGGCGCGGCCTCAAGGGACTCGCGACCTACCGCCCGAACGAGACGCTCGGCGCGGTGCTGCAAACGCTGCCTCCCGAAGCGGCGGCAACGGCCGACGACGCGCTCGGCGACGCCCTGCTCGACCCGCTGCGCGTGGCGATCGACCACCGGCCCAAGGGCGAGCTGCCCGCCGTGATCGAGAAGATCGAATACATCACGCAGACGGGCAAGGTGTCGCTCTACGTGGCGGTGTCGTTTCTCGAAGTGACGGGCCAGGTGGGCGGCGAAGCCGTGACCATCGAGCGGCCCATCGAATTCTTCATCCCCGTGGGCCAGCGCGACGAGCAGCAGCAATGGATCACGGCGACCATGCGTTCGCTCTCGCTCGCGGCGCGAGGCGGCTTCGTCGCGCGCAATCTGCAGGATTTGCGCAAGGTGTCGTGGGATCGCGGCCAGGTGCGGTATGGCGAGACGCAGCGTCTGGACGGCCGGCGCATTCCGCTGTGGCACGACTCCGAGGTCGCGGCCATCGCCTACGCAATCCAGCAGATCCTGCATCGGCGCGGCTTTCTCGATGCCGAGGGACGGCAAGTGCCATCACGGCTGCTCGCGCAGCGGCGTGACGGTGCGTTGGCCGCGCAGTTCACCGGCAACGCGCGGGCCGGCGCGGAGCACCCCGGCGACCAGGTGCTGGACGGCGATAACGCGCTGCCCGCCGATACCCAGCATGCCTTTGCTCACGCGATGCTCGGCCGCAAGTGCGGATCGTGCGGGGCGAATGCGGTGATCCGCAAAGACGGGTGCGACTTCTGCACGGCGTGCGGCGAGATCGGGACCTGCGGTTGAGGGCTGGTGCTCAAGTCCGGGGCGGCGTGGTGGCCGCTGGCGCTGTTCTACAGCGCGCCTGCGGCCATTTCCCTCGTGTGTATCGCGGTGCTGCAGCGCAAGCAGTCGTCGGCCACGCAAGGCGATGTGGCGATCGCGTTCAGGACTAACGCTCTGCTACACGGCCGCCGTAATCGCCGCTATCAGCCCGTTCAGCGCAACGCGCCACGCTTCGCTGTTCGGGCCTTCGGTCAGCAGTGCGCCCACCACCTCCCGATGCAACGCGTCGCGTCGCGCGCCGGCGGGCAGAATATCGCCGAAGCCCGTCAGCGACTGCGCGAGCGGCGTGCTGCCGCCCTCGCCCTCTTCGCGCGCCAAGGCGCGCAAGAGGTCTTGCGCCGCTTCGGGCACCGCCGCGATCATGAGCATGCGCTCTTCCCAGATCACGAAGCGGGCGAGCCGCGCCAGGAGGCCTTCCGTTCCAGCGCCGCTTTCGACGTTCGCGGTCGCGGCGAAGGCCGGCGTCGTGTCGAGCCATTCGATGAGACGTGCGCCTTCCATCGGTTTCGCGATGCCATAGCCCTGCGCGCCGTCCACGCCGAGAATGGCGAGCGCGCGAAGGAGGTCGAGCGTATCGATGCCTTCGGCAAGCACGCGCCTGCCCAGCGAATGGCCGAGGCGCGTCAACTGATAGATCACGCGCAGCGTACTGAGCGCGTCGCCGCCGCTCACCTTCACCATCTCGCGGTCGAGCTTGATCCAGTCGAAGGGCAATTCTCGCAGTCGCGTGAGGCCACTATGCCCCGCGCCAAGATCGTCCTGCGCGAGCAGCACGCCCAGCTCGCGGAACTTCGCGAGAATGGCGCGCTGTCCCTGGCTCAGCGACAGTGCTTCGTTCTCCAGAACTTCCAGCGTGAGCCGCTCAGCCGGGCAACGGTGCGCGGCCAGCGCGGTGCGGGCGGCCTCGAAATAGCGGATGTCGTTGAGCGCCGCCGGCGGCAGGTTGATCGAGACGTCGAGATCGCGGCCCTGGGCGTACCAGCGTGCGCGGTCGGCGAGCGCCTGCTCGATGCCGCGTGCGAAGAGTGCGAGCAGATCGTCGGAAGAGAGTGCCGAGAGAAACACGTCGGGCACGAGCAGGCGCTCGCCGTCGCGCAGACGCGCCAGCGCTTCGACCTTGGTCGCCTTGCCCGTGGCGAGGCTGAGCAGCGGCTGATAGTGCATTTCCAGCGCGCCGGTACGCACGAGCGCCGCCCAATGCTGGCGCACGCTCACCGGCACCGCGGCGCTCAGGCCGTCGTTGCCGGCGATGCGCGTCGCGGCGCAGCCGAGCAGCGTTTGCAGTAAATCGACGAAGGCCACCTGATCGGGCCCGACGAAGCCGCCCGGAAACGCGCTATACAGACTCAACACGGCGAGCGGCGGCTGCCCGGGCGCGGCCAGCGGAATCGACACCGAAGAGCGCACGCCCTCGCGCGCCGCGAGATCGCGCCACGGCGCGACGAGCGGATCCGTCTGATAGTTGATGACGCGCTCGGGCTTGCCGCTGCGCCACGCACGCCCAATGGCGCCCTGCCCTTGCGGATGATCGGCGCGCACGCTGATTTCCCGATCGTGCGCGGCAAGCACGTTGAGCATGCCGCCTTGCGTCTTGCCGCCCGCGCCGGCCTCGAAGTGAAAAATACCCGCTTCGTCAGGACGTCCGATGGTGCAGGCGCTCACTTCGTCATGCTCCGCCAGCGCGGCAATGACCTGGTCGATGAAATTCGTGTAGCTGCCCGCCTCCCAGACAAGACGCGTGATGCGCAACAGCGCCTCCTGCTGCGAGTCCTGGACGGCCTGATACGCCTTGAGCTGCCACGCGAGGTCGGCGGTCAGACGGCGCGCGTAGAGCGAAAGTTGTTGCGTGCTCACCGTGCGGCCGACGTCCGCGTAGATCAGTTCCTGAAGAATGCCGCGGCTGCGCACGAGTTCTTCCTTGTCGAGCCCGACAATGGCATGAATGCGGCCGATGCGCTGCGCCATGTCCTCATGCTCGCGCGAGGTCGGCCCGAGACTGGCGAGGGCAAGCAGATTCTGGATCTGCCGCGCCTTGAGGTGCGCGAGTTCCGCACCCGAAAGCATTTCGAGGATGCGGCGGGATTTGGGCAAGCGACCCAGCTCCTCGTAGAAGCGGTTGACCACGTGGGCCGCGTGCTCGTGTAGCGCGCCAATCAGCGTTTTCATTTTTGAGCCTTCGATATCACCGCCCTGGCGTCACGGCCCGGATCTGCAAATCGGGCAGGGTGTCGCGCCACGTTCTTGGCCGTAGTGGTCATTAGCGGCCGCTCGAACAGCGATTGTGGCTCGCACAGAAGGAATGATACGTCATGCGCCGCAGGCGTCCGCGCACGATGGCATACACAAGGCGGCGCAAGCGGGCGCTAAAAGCGCCCAACGTCAGCCCTCAAAGCGGCGTGAGCAACGCCTCGCCCGCGAAGTGCCGCGCCGCGTTTTCGGCGAAATGTCGCACCGTGGCGGTGCGCACGTCGGGCGACGCGCCGGCCACGTGCGGCGTGAGCACGATGTTGTCTAACCCGATGAGCGCAGCGGGCGGCTGCGGCTCGCCCTCGTAGACGTCGAGCCCCGCGCCGCCCAGCGCCCCCGCCTTCAGCGCGAGGGCGAGCGCGGCCGTATCGACCACGCTGCCGCGCGACACGTTGACGAGAAAACCCTGCGGCCCTAGCGCATCGATCACGGCGCGATCGATCAGATGCTTCGTTTGCGCGCCGCCCGGCGTCGCGATCACGAGAAAGTCACTCCATTGCGCGAGCGCCATCACGCTCTCGAAGTAGCGCGCCTGAGCGCCCTCGCGCGGCTTGCGGTTGTGATAGCCGAGTTCCATGCCGAAGCCCGCCGCGCGCTTCGCAACCTTCTCGCCGATATGACCGTAGCCGACAATGCCGAGCCGCCGCCCCGTTACCGTGGGACGCATGGGCAGCGCGTCGCGCCAGACGCCGGTGCGGCACGCGGCGTCGAACTGCGGCACGGCGCGCACGGCCGCGAGCAGCAGCGCGAGCGCGTGGTCGGCCACGCAGTCGGCATTGACGCCCGCGCCGTTGCACAGCGCGATGCCACGCTCGCGTGCACGGTCGAGCGCGATATTTTCGTAGCCCGCGCCAAGCGCGGCCGCCAGTTCGAGCGCGGGCATGCGGTCGATTTCGTCGGCGGTGAGGCCCGTCGTGCCGTTGGTGAGCACCACGTGCACGTCCTTGCCACGTTCCGCGACCGCTTTGGCGCGCGCATCGGCATCGGGCGCGTAGATCACGTCGAACTGTTCGCCAAACCCGGCGAGGTCTTCAGCGGGAAGCAGTATCAGGACCAGCAGGCATGGCTTCATCGTCGTGTCACCCTTCCGTCAATGTTTCGATATGCGAATCGAATACCGCACGCCCGCGCGTGGACTTCACACGGCCGACACATAACGCGGCGGCAACACCTCGACGCGCGGCGCGGCCGCGGCGGCTGCGGCGTCGCGCGCGCGGCGCATCTGATCGGCCGGGCTCATGCCGAAGAGGCGCTTGAATTCGCGGCTGAACTGCGACGCGCTTTCATAGCCCACGCGCGTGGCCGCCGCGCTCACGGTCAGACCGTCGTGCGTGATCAGGAGCCGCGCATGATGCAGGCGCGTGGTCTTCACGTACTGCATGGGCGACGTCGAGGTGACGGCCTTGAAGTGCGCATGAAAGACGGCAAGGCTCATGCCCGCCTCGGAGGCGAGCGTTTCGACGTCGAGGTCGCCGCGGTAGTCGGTGTGAATGCGCCGCAGCGCCTTCGCGATCCGCCCGAAGTGATGCTGATGCGTGAGCGCCGCGCGAATTGCGTCGCCCTGCTCGCCCATCAGCACGCGGTAGCAGATTTCGCGCACGATCGAGGGGCCGAGAATGCGTGCCTCGTATGGCTGCGCGAGCGCTTCGAGCAGGCGCAGCACGGCGTTCGAGAGCGTGGCGTCGAGCGGCGTGGCGTAGATGCCCGAAGGTTCGGACACGGCGCGGCGCGGATCGTCGAGCGCCATGAGCAGTTCAGCGACGGTCGTGAGATCGACGCGGATCGAGATGGCCAGAATCGGCTTCTCGGGGCTCGCCTCGGTCTCGCACTCGAACGGCATCGGCACGGAGAGGACCAGATATTGCTGGGCGTCGTAAATGAACACCTGGTCGCCGAGAAAGCCGCGCTTGCGCCCCTGGCAGACGATGAAAATGCTCGGTTCGTACATGACCGGCTGGCGCGGATGGCTTTCGCTGCCGCGGTAGAGCCGCACGCCTTCGACCGCCGTGGCGTGCACGCCGTCGCGCTGCGTGATTTGCATGAGCAGGTCGACCGTGCGCGCCTGCGTGGCGGCCGCCGGCGCGATGGCCGCCGCGGCGAGGGTTTTGACGTAGCCCATATCGGTTGTGCCCCAAAAGATGAAGTCAGGCAGAGAAACAGGCTTGCCAATCTATCACCGAACCTGTGGATGTGCTGCGCGCCAGGAGAATCAGGCAAGTCTTCGATAGCTTCAGGTATTCCCTGGGTGGGTGCCGATCCTTACGATGGGAACCCTGCCGCAACACCCATGCACTAGAGGAGAGCCAACCCATGTACCCAACCTACGGATACGCCGCCCGCGACGCCGCCTCGCCGCTCGCCCCGTTCGAATTCCAGCGCCGTGACATGCGCGAACTCGACGTCCGTATCGACGTGCTGTTCTGCGGCGTGTGCCACTCCGACCTGCACCAGGCGCGCGACGAATGGCGCAACACGATTTACCCGGTCGTGCCCGGCCACGAGATCGTCGGCCGCGTGGCCGAAGTCGGCAAGGGTGTCACGAAGTACAAGGTGGGCGAACTCGTCGGCGTGGGCTGTCTCGTCGACTCCTGCCGCACCTGCCCGAGCTGCGCCGAAGGCCTCGAACAGTATTGCGAGAACGGCTGGGTCGGCACCTATAACGGCGCCGACCGCGTGAGCGGCGACATCACCTACGGCGGCTACTCCACGCAGCTGGTGGTGGACGAAGCGTTCGTGCTGCGCGTACCCGAGAACCTCGATGCCGCCGCGGCCGCGCCGCTCCTGTGCGCGGGCATCACCACGTATTCGCCGCTGCGCACGTGGGGCGCCGGCCCCGGCAAGAAGGTCGGCATCGTGGGTCTCGGCGGCCTCGGCCACATGGGCGTGAAGCTCGCGCATGCCATGGGCGCGCACGTGGTGCTGTTCACCACGTCGCCGTCGAAGATCGAAGACGGCAAGCGCCTGGGCGCGGACGAAGTGGTGATCTCGAAGGACCCGGAGCAGATGCAGGCGCACGCCAACAGCTTCGACCTGATCGTGAACACCGTGGCCGCGCAGCACGACCTCAACCCGTTCATCGAGCTGCTGCGCCGTGACGGCACGATGACGCTGGTGGGCGCGCCCGAACACGATCACCCGTCGCCACAAGTGTTCAACCTGATCCTGAAGCGCCGCCGTCTGGCGGGCTCGCTGATCGGCGGCATTGCAGAAACCCAGGAAATGCTGGACTTCTGCGGCAAGCATGGCATTACGTCGGATATCGAAATGATCAAGATGCAGGACATCAACAACGCCTATGAGCGCATGCTCAAGAGCGATGTGAAGTACCGCTTCGTGATCGACCTCGATTCGCTGCGCAAGTAACGCGCACGCAGCGCGGCAAACAAGCGCCGCGCACCCAGACGTAACACCCTGCCCCGCCGGGCCATCCGTTCCGGATGGCCCGCCAGCCCTTCCCCTTCGAGGCCTCCTTTTTTGGCCTCCCGTAGTCGAGCCGGCGTCACATGCGCCGCCATCCAATCGTCATGGCTGTTTAACCGCTGAGCGTCGCTTTCCGCGAGACGCCGGCACCGCGAAGCGCTTTCATCGCTACGCGGCTCACCCTTTTTTTGCACCAGCGCGGATTTCGTTCAAGCCTCAAGCCCATTGCAGGAGCTCGCCCGTGATCGACCGCATCCAGGCGATGCGCACGTTCGTGCGCATCGTTGACACCAATAGTTTCACCAAAGCCGCGCAGTCACTCGATATGCCGCGCGCCAGTGCCACCACGCTGATGCAAAACCTCGAATCGCTGCTCGGCACGCAATTGCTCGTGCGCACAACGCGGCGCCTTTCGCTAACGCCCGAAGGCGCCGCGTACTACGAGCGCGCCTCGCAGATCCTCGCCGACATCGACGATGCCGAAGCGAGCGTGCGCCAGTCGCCCGGCGCGATCGGCGGGCGCTTGCGCGTGGAAATGCCGGGGCTCATCGCCAATGCGATCGTGCTGCCCGCGCTCGACGCCTTCCACGCGCGCTATCCGCAGATCGACCTCGTGATCGGCGTGAGCCTGCGCAACGTCGACCTCGTCGGCGAAGGCGTGGATTGCAGCATCCAGCTCGGCGAGTTGCCCGATTCGGGACTCGCGGCGCGGCGCCTCGGCGTGCTGGAGCACGTGACCTGCGCGAGCCCCGCGTACCTCGAGCGGCACGGCGCGCCGCAAACGCTCGACGATCTCGCGCAGCATCCGGTCGTCAACTTCCTCTCGCCGCTCACGGGCCGCCCGTTCGAGTTCGACTTCGAGGTGGAGGGCAGTCCGACCAAGGTGAAGGTGGATGGCTTCGTACATGTCTCCGACGAGTTCGCCTACCTCACGTGCGGTTTGCAGGGCTATGGGCTGATCCAGCCGCCGCTGCTCGCTGCGCAGCCGTACCTGGACAGCGGTGCGTTGGTCGAGGTGCTGCCGCAGTGGAAGCCGCTGCCCACGCCGGTATCGGTGGCGTTCGTGAAGTCGCGACAGCTGTCGCCGCGTGTGCGCGTGTTCGTTGACTGGCTCGCGGAGCTGTTCGAGGATGCTGGCGCGGTGAATCGCGATCTCTCGCGGGTGCGGCAGTTGCTGGAGGGGCTGCAGTTGGCGCCGGTCTGAGCGTTTGCGGCTTTTGCTTTGGCCTTTAGCTTTGGCCTTTCCTTGTGTTCGCGTCGGTATGCAAGTGTTGCCCCTGTGCGGGGCGGCACCTACTTTCTTTGCGGCGGCAAAGAAAGTAGGCAAAGAAAGCCGCTCAAACCGCCAGCGCCTGCCACAGTTCACATCTCGACGTAAATGGTGAATGGCTCCGGAGCGTCTGTCACCTCGCACCTTCAGAGTTAGTGACAAGGCGCTCATTCATCCCGCTGCTCGCTTCGCGCGCTGCGGTGGGGTCTGCATGGGAAACCTGGGGGGATTGCCAAGGTTCGCGAGAACGCACGCGCACCAATAGTTTTCGGTTATGCCATTCGGCGCGCGCAGCGCCGCCGGAAGGATGAGCGCCTTGTCACTACCTTTGAAGGTGCGAGGTGACAGACGCTCCGGAGCCATTCACCATTTACGTCGAGATGTGAACTGTGGCAGGCGCTAGCGGTTTGAGCGGCTTTCTTTGCCTACTTTCTTTGCCGCCGCAAAGAAAGTAGGTGCCGCCCCGCACAGGGGCAACGCCTGCATACCGACGCGAAAACAAGAAAAGGCCAAAGCAGCCAGGAACCACAAAAAAAAACCACGCGCGATCAGCACGGCCGCCTAAGCGCCATACCCCGCCGGGCATGAAACCGCGCAACCGTCTCATAGGGCAGCCAGGCGTCAGCCTGATACGGCGCGATGCCCGAAGGATTGTGAAACCACACACCGCCGTCGCCACGTCCGTGCAGCAGGATCAGATGCCCGCCCCGGCCGGGGTCCATCCGCTCGGGATAGCGGATCTCGGGGCTCACGGAAACGATGGCGAGCGTTTCGGCATCAACGCGCCCTGCACTCGCCGCAATGTCCTCGTCGATCATTACCTCCACGTGCACGCCGAACGCGGCTTCCACCCATCCGGCGAACGGGCGGTAGATCAAGCCATCCACGCCGCCATCTTCGCGCACGCGATATACACCGTGCCGCAACGCCTCTTCGAGCATCTGCGCGCGCGGCGCATGCGCGACGCCCCAATAGTCGAGCGCCGATTCGAGGCAGGTCAGACCGCACAAGCGCTTGGCCCAGAAGCGATAGGCGTCGGCCTCGGTGAAGCCGCTCGCCCGCCAGCGCGGGTCCTCGCACGGGTCGGCGCCACGCTCGACGATAGGCGCCACCCAGTCGGCGCTGCCCCACTGGCTGTAATACGGCACGCCTTCATGCCGCCATGTCCCGCCGTTGCGCACGTCGTCCAATCGATACCCCTCGCCCCAGTAAGGTTGATTCGCCGCGCGCGAGCGCACGGCGTTCAAAATCGTGCATCTTCGCAGTCGCGCGCCGTCCCCGCAATGCCGCGAATATCGCAAGCCATGTGTAAACGAAGCCGAATATACGCTTACATTCCCGTATTCGGCGCCGCATTACATTTCGCTAAAATAACGCCGTCGCCTGGCATTTTATGCGTTTAGAATATCGTGCTCCCGTGCGCAGGCCGCAGGAGGTCCGGTCAAACCGGCCCCGCGGCGCCACGGCATGATCAATCAGAAACTGAATCCACGAATCCCCCTTCAAGCAGTATGTCGAACGTTGCATACACAACCGACTCGGCCTCGGTGGCGGAGCGCGTACGCGAGCTGATGAGCCGTCACGGCATCGGCAAGCGTCAGCAAACGACCGAGCTGTGCCGGATTCTTGACCTGAGCTTTTCACAGGGGCACCGCAAGCTGCGCGGCAACAGCCCGTGGACGCTCGCGCAGATCAAGAAAGTGGCCGAAGCGTTCGGCGAACCCGCGGGCCAGCTGTTCGGGGCGCAGCTGCTCGACCCCGGCATGGTCGGGGCCAGCGCTCAAGAAGCGATCCTCTGCGTGAGCGCCGCCGAACTGCCCTGCACCGCCTGGATCGGCGCACCGGTCGAGGCGGGCAGCCGCCCCGACTTCGTCGCCTACGAAAAGCAGGGCCAGTGGCGCGTGGTGCGCCCGGACGGCGCGCTCTACCAGAACGCGCGCGAAGTCCACAAGATCGAGATCTACCCGCGCCGCGCCGAGTCCGACAAGCCGCTCATCGCCGTCGTGGACGACGACCGCTCCTCCGCCGACAACCTGCGCGACTACCTCGAGCACAGCGGCTACACGGCGCTCGCGCTCTACGGCCTCGCGGCATTCAACGAAGCGCTCGAAAACAACGTGTTCGACGGCGTGGTGATCGACTGGCTGTTCGGCAGCCAGACCGCCGCGGAGGCGATCCGCAGCGTGCGCGCCTCCGAGAACCCCGATGCGCCCATCTTCGTGCTCACCGGCGAACTGCTGACCGGCAAGGCCAGCGAATCGGAGATCAGCCAGGTCGTACGCCACTACAACGTGGCCTGCTACGAAAAGCCGGCGCGCATGGCGATTCTCGTCGCCGATCTTTCGAAGCGGCTCAACCGCGGCTAACGCCGCGTTTTGCTCGCTCAACCCGCTCCCGCGCCTTTCACACCGCCGCGCGCGGCGCGCTCAGCGCGCGCTGCAACGCCGCACGCAGCACCTCGTAATGCACCGGCTTCGTGAGCCGGTCGAAAAACGGCGCGCCCTCGCCGCCCGGCGTCTTGCCCGCAGTGTCCGGAAGCGCCGCCAGCCCCGCCACGTCGGCGCTCACCGCGATCACGCGCGGCTGCGCGAGCACATCCTGCGCGGTCTCGAGCCCCGCCACGAAGTCGTAGCCGTCGCGGCCCGGCATGTGCAGGTCGAGCAGCACCACGTCGCACACCTCGTGCGCGAGCAGCGCGAGCGCGCTGTCGGCGTCGCTGGCCGCGAGCGCGCGGTAGCCCATGTGCGCGACCATCTCGCAGAGCGAATCGCGCACGAGCGGGTTGTCGTCGACGACGAGCACCTGCGGCAGCGCCCGCGCGGGCAGCGCCGCTTCGGCCACGGCCGCGGGCGCCGGCGGCTCGACCGGCGTGACGGGAATGCGCACGGTGAAGGTCGTGCCTTTGCCCACGCGGCTTTGCGTCTCGATCGTGCCGCCGAACAGCTCGACGAGGCCGCGCACGATCGCGAGCCCCATCCCCGCGCCTTCATAGCGCCGCGAGCGCGACGTGTCGAGCTGCGTGAACTCCTTGAAGATGAGCGGAATCTGGTCCGGCGCCACGCCGGGCCCCGTGTCGCCGACGACGATCACGAGCGTGTCGCCGCCAGCCGGCTTCGGCGCGCCCTCTGCGTCCTGTGATGACCGCGGAACCCGCGCGGGCGCCTGCAGCCAGAATTCGAGCCGCACCTTGCCGCGCTCCGTGTAGCGGATCGCGTTCGTGACGAGGTTGCCGGCGATCTGGCGAATCCGATGCGGGTCGGCCACCACGCGCCGCTGCGGGCCCACCCACGCATGCTCGAACACGAGCCCGCGCGAGCGCGCCGCCTGCTCGTTCTCATCGACGATCGACTGCAGCAGTTCGCGCGGCTCGAACTCTTCCTGGCGCAATTCGAGCTTGCCCGCGCCGAGACGCGCGTAGTCGGTGAGGTCCTTCATCTGCGCTTCGAGCTGGCGCGCGGCGGTTTCGAGGCGCTGGATCACCTTGCGGTCGGCTTCCGAATGCGAGTTGAAGCCGAGCAGCTCGATCGACGAGACGATCGCGTGCAGCGGCGTGCGCAGTTCGTGGCTGATCATGCCGAGGAAGGCGTCCTTCGCCATGCTCGCCTCGCGCGCGGCGCGGCTCGCCTGGTGCTCGGCTTCGAGCGCCGCGCGCTGCTGGTGCAAGAGGCGCGTGCGCCGGTAGCCGTTCATCACGAGCAGCACGCCCGCCGCCGCCGAAAGCACGAGCAGCACGAGCCCCGAAGCGAACAGTTCGCGGCGCTTGGCGATGAAATCGTGCCGGATCGCCTCGCGCTCGGTCACGTCGGCGAAACGCCGGTTCAGCGCGAGGTCGGTCACCTGGGTCCAGTGCAGGTCGAGCGCCATGAGCATCGGCACCGCGCGTTCGGGGTTGTCCGCGAGCGTGGCGATTTCGGCCTCGAATGGCGAGATCGTCGCGGCCAGAATGGCGAGATCGGCGTCCTGGCGGCGCTTCAGGCCCGGCGTCGAGTCGAGCGAGAGCGTCGAGCCCTTCATCACGTTGAGCTTCGACTGCAGCACCTCGTAGCGCAGCCGCACCTTGTCGAGATCGCGGTCGATGCCGTCCGCGAACATCAGCAGCTGGCTCTCGAAGCGTGCGTAGGCGATCTGGAGCTGCGCGGCGTCCCAGTACAGGCCGTCGTAATTGCCCGTGATGCGCTGCACGACCTGCGGATTGAGCAGGTTCGCGTAGAGCAGATAGCCGACCGCCACCACGGGCGGCGCGAGCGCCGCCATCCAGATGATCGCCTGCAGCAGGCGTCGCAAGGGACGTTGTATCACCCGCTACTCACCGCTTGATCGTCATCGACTTGATCTGCCACGCGAACTTCGAGTCACCGGCCGCGCCGTCGAGCTCGAGCGGATGCTGGTCGCGTGGATAGATCAGGAACAACGGGCCGAAATTGCTCACTTTGAGGCGCTGGCCGTTCATCTCATAGGCGACCACCACGCCATAGCGCGCGGCGTCGGCCACGGGCACGACACAGGTGTAGTCGTCGAGCGTATGGATCTCGATCTCGCTGCCGTAGGCGCCCACGGCCTCGAGCACGTCCGAAAGCAGCGGGCCCGTGAAGGTCGAGCGCGGCGTCCAGGTCGTGGCCGTCGTGATCGAATGCGCGGGCAGCGCGAGCAGCTGCGCCTCGCTGAAGTGATACGCCGTGTGGGACGCGTTGTTGGTCACGCGCACCTCGCCATCGACGTCGAGCGAGAGCGCACCCGTAGAACCCGCCGCCTGCGCGGAAGGTGCAAAAAACGGCGCCGCACCCGCGAGCGCCACCACGGCGGCCCAGCGCCGCCAGCCTGGCCATCCCTTCCCATGCCACATCTTGCCCGAGCCCTTTCGCGCGATGATTCGCGTCGTTTTCGTGTGTCTTTGCGCCGCGCTACGCGACATTTTGCGGTAATGCGCCGCTTTTTCCTGCTGCGTTTCCCTCGTTTTCCTGCTACCTCCACCCACCATGCCAGCAGGCGCTGGTGAGCATAGGCATAATATCGTCAAACATTGTGCTGACAATAGCCGTCTTTTTCTCGTACACCGCTATCGGAAAAGCGCATTGCGCAGTTGCCGCGCAGTTGCCGCGCGCTTGCCGATTACGCGCTTCGACACCCAATTCAACCCATGGATAAACCTGTCGTTCCGCTCACCTACGAACAGCTCGATCACTGGGTCGAGTCGCTGCAGCCGGCGCTGATCGCGGAGGAATTCGACCTCGTGGTCGGTATCCTGCGCGGCGGCGCGCCGCTTGCGCTGATGGTTTCGCACGCAACGGGTGCGGCTGTCGCATTCCTGCGCTATGACCGCGCCACGCGCGAAGTGCGCTGGGACTCCACGCTGCCGCTACCCGAACCGGGCTCGAAAGTGCTGCTCTGCGAGGACATCGCGGGGCGCGGCCATACGCTCGTGGACTGCATCGCGTTCCTGAGCGAGCACGGGCTCGTCGTGCGCACGCTCACCGGCGCCTACGACGACCTCAGCCGTCTGCGCCCCGATTATTCGATCGACGCGAGCGGCTATTTCGCGCTGTTCCCGTGGGAGCGCCAGGCCTACACCGACCGTTATCGCGCCGACTGGATCCGCGATGGCGACGGCGACGGCACGCGCATGGCCGACGACCACGAGTACGCGG
Organism: Paraburkholderia sp. BR10882; assembly: GCF_040948855.1. Lineage (NCBI taxonomy): Bacteria > Pseudomonadati > Pseudomonadota > Betaproteobacteria > Burkholderiales > Burkholderiaceae > Paraburkholderia > Paraburkholderia sp. BR10882. The sequence goes on from NZ_JBFPKP010000017.1 coordinate 96,347, forward strand.
TCTACGCCATCGATCTCGATGGCGTCCTGCTCCCCGACCTCCCGATTGCGCGCTACGACGAAGACCTCGTCGCCGCGCTCGCCGAGCGCGACGAGCTGGTGCCGTTCGAGCGCCTGCCCGGCATCGACATGAAACGCACGCGCGCGATCATCACGGGGCGTCCGGAGATCGACCGCGAGCGCACGCTCGCCTGGCTCGAACGCCACGGTTTCGGGCACCTCGAACTGATCATGCGCACGCCGGACGAACACGACGACACGGCCGCGGCCGTGGCTGCGCACAAGGCCGCGGCGGCCATCCGCAGCGGCGTCACGCACTTCATCGAGAGCGATCCGGTGCAGGCCATCCTGATCGCCCAGACCGCGCCGCTCCTGCGCGTGATCTGGTGGAACGCCCAGGCGCGCACGGGCACGCTGATCGGCGCCTCGGCCTGGAGCTGAGCGAGCCGGCGTTCATACGCCGCCGCGCCGGCTCTCGATGAACCGCGCGGCGCGCGGCGACGCCACCACGATGAGCTTCATGGCCGCACGCGTCGCGCCGACGAAGAGTTTGCGCGCGGCGCGCTCGTCGAATGACTCGAAGTCCACCTCGGTCAGGATCACGCACGGCGCGGACTGGCCCTTGAAGCGGTAGATCGAATCGAGCAGCACATCGCCCTCGCGGTACTGCGGATTGCCGAACAGGTCGTATTGGCCGGTGAAGCTGCGCAGCCGATGCGGGCCGAGCTGATCGAGCGTCGCGAACAGCGAATGCTCGCGTCCGCGCCAGGAAAGCACGACGATGTCCTGCTTGCGAAAGCCCAGCGAAAGCGCCTGCGTAATCGCGCGTTTCGTGACCAGAACCACCCCAGGTTCCGCGCCCGGTCCGGCTTCATGCTCGTCCCAGCTCGCCACCGTCACCTCGGAGCCGTCGAACGGACTCCCCGCGGCGAGCTGCGCGATGGCGGGCACGGTCGGTCCGGCCACGTCGCGCAGGAATGCGAGGATGTCGCGCGGGCTGCGGTAGTTCGTGGTCTCGCGCAGCACGGTCCAGCCCGCCAGCGCGAGCGGCTCGCGCACGTAGAGGTTCTGCAGCGGATCTTCGAGCCACCACCATGCAGCGTCCGGCCGCAGCAGACGCCCGAGTGCGCCGACCCACGGCTCGTGGAAATCCTGCCCTTCGTCGACGATCAGCACGTCGAACTGCCAGCGTTCGGCAATCGGCATCTCGCCGAAGCGCTGCACGAGGTCGTCGAACGCGCCGGCGCTCGCGAAGTCGGGCACGTGGCCGCCGTCGCGCGCGACCCAGTCGCACAGCTGGTGATAGGTCGCCACCTTTGCCCCGGGCGGCGCGAGCTGCGCGATGTGATCTGCAAGCGGCCGGTTGAAGCACACGTAGAGCGTGCGCGCGCCGCGCGCCACCGCGTCCTTCATGACCTGCACGGCCAGTTGCGTCTTGCCCGAGCCCGCCGTGCCGATCACGCGCAGCCGGAACGGGGCGAATTCGAGGCGCCGCGCCCACGTGGCGAGGCCGCCCGCGAGCCGCGTGACGAGCGTGCCGGCCGCGCCGAGCAGCGCGCTGGTGTCGGGCGTCAGCGAAAGTTCGTCGGCGAGAAAGTGATGGATCCTGGCGGCGCACGGCAGGCGCGGCTCGTCGGCGGGCATGGCTTCGAGCACGATGGCGGCGAGCTGCGCCTTGCGCGTGGCGTCGACGATGCGCGCCGGGTTCACGCCCGCGATGGCCGGCTCCCGCACCACGTGGTCGGGGCAATAGAACAGCTCTTCGAGCACGTAGGTGCCCGCGCCGAACGACGCCGTAAAGCGCCGGTGCAGCCCCTCGACCGTGCGTGCCAGCGCGATCGCCACGTTGCGCTCGGTTTGCATGTACGCCTTGACGAGCCCGCCTGGCGTTTCGCGCAAAAAACCGGTTTTCTGCTCGACGATCATCACGCGCCCAGCCGGGCTGACGATCACGAAATCGGCCTCGCCGAAGACCGAAAAGCCTTCTGAAAGCCGCGTCCAGTGCACGCCGTGATAGACGGTGTAGCCGTTCGGCAAACCGCGGGCGAGCGCGGCGAGCGTTTCGCGCTCGCGCGCGGCGGCGCCGGTGGCTTCGAGATGCTGCCAGTCGTCGGGGACAATGCGGGCCATGGGCGGGTCTCGGGCGGATGTTGAGGTTCGTGGCGGCCGCGCGGGCAAGCGAGAGAGCGGTGCCGCACGAAGCAGGTACGGCGGCGGAACTCCCGGCGCCGCGCAGCGCCTATTCTACGAAATGCCTGGCTGCGCAAATAAACCGCGCGAGAATCGTGTATCGTGGCGGCCTGCGCCAGGCTTGACCCTTTTTCCTCTTGCAAGGAGTACGCGCCAGATGATCACGATCTGGGGACGCGCCAATTCGGTGAATGTCCAGAAAGTCCTGTGGTGTTGCGATGAACTCGTGCTGCCGTTCCAGCGCATCGACGCGGGCGGCTCGTTCGGCCATCTCAACGAGCCTTCCTATCTCGCCATGAATCCGAACGGCAAGGTCCCGACGATCACCGACGGCACCTTCGTGCTGTGGGAGTCGAACGCGATCCTGCGCTATCTGGCGATGGAGTACGGCCCTTCGAGCCTGCTCTACCCGACCGACCCGAAGGTGCGCGCCTCGATCGAGCGCTGGCTCGACTGGTCGATCGGCACGCTCGCGCCCATCGAGCGCCCTGTGTTCCTCGCGCTCGTACGCACGCCGCCCGAAAAGCGCGACACGGCGAAGCTCGCGGCCGACTTCGATCAGCTGACCCCGCTTTGGCGGCTGCTCGACCACCATCTGCAAGGCCGCTTCTTCATGGAAAACGAGCGCTTCTCGCTCGCCGACATCGTACTCGGCGCGTACGCGCGGCGCTGGTTCGGACTCGAAGGCGTGGAGCGCGAGCCGCTGCCGAATGTCGAACGCTGGTATCAGCGCATCGCGCAGCGTCAGGGCTTCCGCAAGTACATCGATCTGCCGCTCACCTGAGCCGTCGCTCCATGGCGGCGCGGGCGGGCCGGCGGCGCGCCCCGTATAATCGCAAGCATGAAGACAGCAAAACCGTCCCCGGACGCCCCGGCCCTGCATAGCGACACCGAGGCGCACGACCACGCGCACGGCCATGCCCACTCGCACGACGGTGTCAAGGGCGCTTCGGTCGAGTCCGCGCTCGCAATGGCCGAGGCCTATTGCCGCGAGCGCGGCGAGAAGCTCACGCCGATCCGCCGCAAGGTGCTGGAGTTGCTGCTGGCTTCGGGACGCGCGACCAAGGCGTATTCGCTGCTCGACGAAATGCGCCAGATCCATCCGGGTTCGGCGCCGCCGACTGTTTACCGGGCGCTCGACTTCCTGCTGTCGGCGGGGCTCATCCACCGCATCGAATCGATCAACGCGTTCGCCGTGTGCCACGACCTCACGCAGTGTCAGCACGGCATTCTCGTGGTGTGCCAGCAGTGCGGCAACGTCACCGAACTGCACGAGCCCAAGCTGCGCCAGGCGTTGGTTGCGCAGATCGAGGCCGCGGGCTACCGGCTCGCCGGCGACGGTATCGAGCTCAAGGGTCTCTGCGCGCAATGCCAGGAGAGTCAGGCCAATTCGGCCGACAAGGCTGCACAGCCGGGCGCCGCTGCGGCGCCGGAAGCCGCCGCGCACTCCTCGTCCGTTAGCTAACCGATCTTGCCCGCCGTTGAGCGCGGGCAACAGCTCAGCCGCGCCGCATCTCGCGGCGCTTCAGTCCATCCGCACCCGCACCTTTGCCGCCGCGCTACGCGCGCGGCGTCATAGCGACTGGCGCGCGTCGATCGCGTCGCTCAGCAGCGTCACCAGTTCGTCCGGCCGGGCCGGCTTGGTCATGAAGTGCTGGAAGCCTTCGCCGATGCTGCGCAAACGCCAGCTTTCGTCGGTGTGGCCCGTGAGCGCGACCGCGACGGTCGGAGCATGGTCGCCGCGGATTTCGTAATCGCGCAGACGCTGGATCAGGTAGAAGCCGTCCATCGCCGGCAGGTCGAGATCGCAGACCACGGCGTCGGGGTGCAGGCTCAGGGCCGCTTCGACGCCGGTTTCGGCGTCTTCGACCGCCACGACATGCGCACCCTCCGCCTCGAGTAGCGAAGTCAGTGACGCCCGGCTGTGCGGGTCGTCTTCGACGAGGACGATGGTCGTCCGGTCGAGCTTGTGTACTGCGTTCATTGTGTTTGCTTACATGCCTTTCTGTCTGTCAGGCCGAGTGCCGCAAGGCTACGGGCCCGGAGTCACGCCGGGCGCACGGCAACGCGGGCCGTCCTGATAGAGCAATCTTAATGCCGTCCGGTTCCTGCGTGCCGCGCGTGCGCCCATCCGCGCCGCGCACGATAGCCGCATCACAAGACAGCCCGATGACGGCCGCGCTCACGCTTTGCCGCCCTGTTTTTTGTCCTGCTTTGGATCCTGTCGCGCAGCGGTAAGGCCCTTGGCCTTGCCGGTTTGTGCATAGGCTTCGAGTGCACGCTGGCGCGCCAGTTCGTGCTCGACGACAGGTTCCGGATAAGTTTTGCCGAGTCGCACGCCCGCTGCTTCGAGCTGCTGCGCGCTGGCCTTCCACGGCTGGTGCACGAGCGCATCGGGCAGGCCCGCCAGCTCCGGCACCCAGCGCCGCACGTAGGCGCCGCGCGGGTCGAACTTCTGGCCCTGCAGCACCGGATTGAAGATGCGGAAATAGGGCGCGGCATCCACGCCCGAGCCCGCCACCCACTGCCAGTTGGCCGGGTTGCTGGCCGGGTCGGCGTCGACGAGCGTGTCCCAGAACCACGACTCGCCCGCGCGCCAGTCGATCAGCAGATGTTTGCTCATGAACGATGCCACGACCATGCGCACGCGGTTGTGCATCCAGCCTGTGTGCCAGAGTTCGCGCATGCCGGCATCGACGAGCGGATAGCCGGTCAGCCCCCGCTGCCACGCTTTCAGGCCAGTGGCGTCCTTGCGCCACGGCATGGCGTCGAATGCGGGACGCAGGTTGCGCGTCGCCAGATCGGCGTAGTGAAACCGCTGGTAATGGCAGAACTCCCGCCAGCCCAACTCGCTCGCGAACTTTTCGGCGCTCGCAGCGCGGCGCGCCGATCCACGTCCGTGCGCGTGCTGCGCCGCCTTGAGCGCCGCCCAGACCTGGCGCGGCGAAATCGCGCCGACGGCGAGATACGGGGAGAGGCGGCTCGTGGCCGCGTCGCCGGGTTCGTCGCGCTCGCCGGCGTAGGCGTCGAGGTCGGTGGCGAGGAACGCGCGCAGGCGCTCCAGCGCGGCTTCCTCTCCCGCAGGCCAGGCCGCGCGCATGCCGCCCGACCAGTCGGGCGCGCGAGGCGCCAGGCCGAGCGCGTCGAGTTTCGATGCACGTTGGGTAAGACGTGCTGGCAGCGATTGAAAAATCATCCGTTCGGGCTCGCCTTCCGGCGGCGGCGGATCGCCCATGCGCAGGCAGGCGCGCCAGTAGGCGCTGAAGACCTGGAACGGCTCGCCGGACTGATTGAGCACCGTCCATGGCTCGTTGAGGAGCTGGGCGCCGAAGCTTTCCGCACTGACGCCGCGCTCGCGCAGCGAGGATTTGAGGGCGCGATCGACCTCGCGTTGCGCCGCGCCGTAGCGGCGGTTCCAGTACACGGCTTGCGCGCCGGTGTCGGTGACGAGGGCGTCCAGCGTCGCCGCTTCGTCGCCCTGCAAGAGCAGCAGGCGGCCGCCGCGCACAGACAGCGCCGCTTCGAGCGCGCGCAGCGACTCATGGCGCCACCAGCGCGCCGCCCCGCCCTCCGGGCGCTCACCCGAGGCATGCGGATCGTGGATCCAGACGCAGATCAGCGGCAGGCCGCTCGCCGCGGCCTGCGCGAGCGCGGGCTGGTCGGCGAGCCGGAGATCGTCGCGAAACCAGACGATGGCGGGGGCACGATGCGCAGAAGCGCGGGAAGCAGCAGCAGAAGAAGACAGACCGGACCTCGACCGGGAAACATTCGCGCGGCACCGCGCACGGGGCGTGCCGCAAAGGTCCCGGAGCGTACCACGGCGCGCGCTGGCGGCTAATCCGTATCAATGCCCGTATCGGTGCGTGCGTCGATGCGCCCTGGCCCCACGCCCTGGGTGATGAGCGCGACCGCATGGCGCGCGACCGCCTCGACGCCCACGTGCGGCTGCTGCGCGTCGCCGCGCCATATCTGGCTGGTGGCGAGCGGCAAGAGCGTCAGGCCCATCAGCGACTGGAACAGCAGCGCAGGCTCCAGCGCCGCGTTGAGCCGGCCCTCGCGCTGCCAGCGCGCAATGGCCGTGTGGGCCGTTTCCTGGTGCTCGCGGCCGAGGCGCTCGAGCATGCGCTGGCGCAGCACGCCGCCCTCGCTGATGACGTCGCGCACCCACAGCGGCGGAAACCACGGATTGCGCTGCCCCAGCGCCACGAAGCGCTGCACGAGCGCAGTGAGCGCCGCCACGGGATCGTCGGGATGCTCCGCGAAGATGTCGCCAAGCGACTCGCGCAGCGGCACGAAACGCTCGTCGATCAGCACGTCGATCAGTTGATCGCGCGTCTTGAAGTAGTAGTGGACCATCGCCGGCGTCACGCCCGCCTCGCGGGCGATGGCAGCGAGCGAGGTGTCGAGGATGCCCTGGCGTGCGAACAGCGCGAGTGCGGCTTCGATCAGACGCGCGCGCTGTTCCGCCCCGCCCACGCCGCCACTCGGCCGGCCGGGACGGCGCGCGGCGGCCCGGCCTGGCGTGCCGCCTGCGCTGTCGAAGGAAGGTTCTGGCGCGTTCATAGGTGTCCTGCCCGGTAACAAAATGAATTTTGACCAACTGGAATAATTGTCCTAATATTAACCTCCGAATTAATTAATTTCAAGATTGACGGACACGATGAAACCCAGCACGAAACACCCTGTGCCCGCTACGGCGGGGGTCGGCGCTCACGCGAATGCAGCGGTGCTGGCGTCGGGCCAGGCTGCCGATACCGGCGGCCATCCACCGATCCGGCTGCTGTTTCCGGCGCTCCTGCTCGTGATGCTGCTGGCCGCGCTCGACCAGACCATCGTCTCGACGGCGCTGCCCACCATCGTCGGCGAGCTGGGCGGGCTCGACCGGCTCTCGTGGGTCGTCACGGCCTACCTGCTCACCTCGACGATCGTCGTGCCGCTCTACGGCAAGTTCGGCGACCTGTTCGGGCGCAAGATCGTGCTGCAGGCCGCCATCGTGATCTTCCTGATCGGTTCGGCACTTTGCGGCGTGGCGCAGAACATGGAGCAGCTGATCGTGCTGCGCGCCTTGCAGGGCATTGGCGGCGGGGGCCTGATGGTCGTGACGATGGCCGCGATCGGCGACGTCATCCCGCCCGCGCAGCGCGGCAAGTATCAGGGCATGTTCGGCGGTGTATTCGGCATCGCGACGGTAATCGGGCCGCTGCTCGGCGGCTTTCTCGTCGAGCATCTGTCGTGGCGCTGGATTTTCTACATCAACCTGCCGCTCGGCGCGATCGCGCTCGTGGTGATCGGCGCGGTGTTCAAGCCGCGCGCCGCGCACGTGAAGCACGTGATCGACTACATGGGCGCGGGCTGGCTCGCCGCCGCCCTCACCTGCCTGATCCTCTTCACGAGCGAGGGCGGCTCGCTGCTGCCGTGGACGTCGCCTACGCTCTGGCTCACGCTGCTGCTCGGCATCGTCGCTGTCGCGGGCTTCATCCACGAGGAAAAGCACGCCGCCGAGCCCATCCTGCCGCTCGAACTCTTCCGCCAGCGCACCTTCGTGCTCGCGAGCCTGATCGGCTTCATCGTGGGCGTGTCGCTGTTCGGCTCGGTTACGTTCCTGCCGCTCTATCTGCAGGTGGTGAAGGGCTCGACGCCCTCGCAGGCCGGCATGCAGATGCTGCCGATGATGGGCGGCGTGCTCGTGATGTCGATCATCACGGGCCGCATCATCAGCAAGATCGGCAAGTACCGCATATTCCCGATCGTGGGCACGGCGCTCGTGGCCGTGGCGATGATGCTGCTCGCGCGCCTGCAGATCGACACGCCGATTCACCTCATGTATGTCTATATGGGCCTGCTCGGCTGCGGCCTCGGCATGGTGATGCAGGTGCTGATCCTCGCCGTGCAGAATGCCGTGGAATTTCGCCATATGGGCGTGGCCACATCGGGCGCGACGCTGTTCCGCTCGATCGGTGGCTCGGTCGGCGTGGCCGCGTTCGGCGCCGTGTTCTCCCACGGGCTGCACGCGCGGCTCGAAAAGGTGCTCACGGCCGACGTGGAACTGCCGCAGCCGCTCACGCCCGACGTGATCCACCATCTGCCGCCCGCGCTGCACGCGCAGTATCTCGATGCATTCGCCGGGGCGTTGCACACGGTTTATCTCTCGGCTGCGGTCGTGGTGGTGTTCTCGTTCGCGCTGTCGTGGCTGCTGCGTGACGTGCCGCTGCGCAAGCAGCATTGAGCGCGCTTCGCCTGCTTTTCCCCTCCAGCCAGCGGCTCCCCGCTGGCTTTCTTGTGCCTCGCGAGCCCGCATCACGCCGGCCTGATGGGGCCTGCCCGGACCCCGTTCGCGACATCATTACATTTTCCACACATTTAATTACAGTTAGCTAAAATCGCGGGCATCGCGCGCCGGGACCCGGCGGCGCGCGATGCAACTCTTGCGACGGCCGCATGACGGCCGTTCGCCATAAAACACACAAACCAGGAGAAGACCCGCCCATGGACGTCCAGACCGACCCAACCACGCTATCCGCGCAAGACACGAGGCGACGCGTATTCGCCATCGTCGGCGCCTCGTCGGGCAATCTCGTCGAGTGGTTCGACTTCTATATCTACTCGTTCTGCGCGCTGTATTTCGCGCCCGCGTTCTTCCCGAGCGGCAACACCACCACGCAGCTGCTCAACACCGCCGGCGTGTTCGCCGCGGGCTTCCTCATGCGCCCGATCGGCGGCTGGCTGTTCGGCCGCATCGCCGACCGCCACGGCCGCCGCAGCGCGATGATGATCTCGGTGCTCATGATGTGCGGCGGCTCGCTCGTGATCGCCATGCTGCCCACCTACGCGCAGATCGGCGCGTTCGCCCCGTTCCTGCTCCTCGTCGCACGGCTCTTCCAGGGGCTTTCGGTGGGCGGCGAGTACGGCACGAGCGCGACCTACATGAGCGAGGTCGCGCTCAAGGGCCGACGCGGCTTCTTCGCGTCGTTCCAGTACGTCACGCTGATCGGCGGCCAACTCTGCGCGCTGCTCGTGCTCGTGATCCTGCAGCAGACGCTTTCCACCGAAGAACTGAAGGCCTGGGGCTGGCGCGTTCCGTTCGTGGTCGGCGCATTCGCCGCGCTGATCTCGCTCTATCTGCGCAAATCGCTCGACGAAACCTCGACGAGCGAGTCGCGCCACAAACGCGACGCAGGCACGATTCGCGGCGTCTGGCAACACAAGGGCGCGTTCTTGACCGTGGTGGGCTTCACCGCAGGCGGCTCGCTGATCTTCTACACGTTCACGACCTACATGCAGAAGTACCTCGTGAACACGGCCGGCATGCACGCGAAAACCGCGAGCAACGTGATGACCTGCGCGCTCTTCGTCTACATGCTGATGCAGCCGGTGTTCGGTGCGCTGTCCGACAAGATCGGCCGCCGCACGTCGATGATCCTGTTCGGCGCTCTCGCGGTGATCGGCACAGTGCCGCTCATGCATGCGCTCAAAGACGTGGCGAGCCCCGTGGCCGCGTTCGCACTGATCACGGTGGCGCTCGCGATCGTCAGCTTCTACACGTCGATCAGCGGCCTCATCAAGGCGGAGATGTTCCCGCCCGAAGTGCGCGCGATGGGCGTGGGCCTCTCGTACGCGGTAGCAAATGCGCTGTTCGGCGGCTCGGCCGAATACGTCGCGCTGTGGTTCAAGTCGGCAGGCAGCGAGTCCACGTTCTACTGGTACGTGACCGCGCTGTGCGCGATTTCGCTGATCGTCTCGTGGCGCATGCGCGATCCGTCGAAGGAAGGCTATCTGCGTCACGAACCGTGATGCTCGGGCGCAGCCGCTTCATGCCGGCTGCGCCACCCGCTCCATCGCACGCTGCAATGTTTCGTAGACCTTCGGACGATTGCACTGCGAAACATTGAAACGCAGAAAATCGCTCGCGCTGCGCGACACGCTGAACACGTTGCCCGGCGCGAGCACCACGCCTTCCACCAGCGCCTCGCGCGCGATCTGCGCCGCGTCGAGTCCGTCCGGCAACTGCGCCCATACGAATAGGCCCGCCTGCGGCCGCGTCCATGCGCTCAGGCCCAGCGCCGAAAGCCGCTGCAGCGTTTCGCCCATGGCGTCGGCGAGCTTCGCGCGCAAGCCGTCCAGATGCCGCCGATACGTGCCGTCCACGAGCAGGCGGTGCACGAGTTCCGCCACCATCTCCCCATTGCCGAACGAGACCGCGAGCTTGAGATCCACGAGCGGCTCGATCCAGTCGGCGCGCGCCGCGATGAAACCGCAGCGCGCCGCCGCCGACATCGTCTTCGAGAAGCTGCCGATCGTCACGACGCGCGCGAGCCCGTCGAAGGCCGCGAGGCGCGGCGCGGGCTCGATTTCGAAGTCGGCGAAGATGTCGTCCTCGACGATCAGAAGGTCGTGCTCCTCCGCGAGCTTGAGCAGGCGATGCGCGACCGCGGGCGCGAGCGTCGCGCCGGTGGGGTTGTGGACCGCCGAGTTCGTCACGTAAAGGCGCGGGCGCGATTCGGCCAGCGTGCGCTCGAACGCGGCGAGATCCGGGCCCGTCGGCGTGTACGGCACCCCGACCACGCGCACGCGATGCGCGCGCAGCAGCGCCTGGAAATTGAAGTAGCACGGGTCGTCCACGAGCACGGTATCGCCCGGCTCCAGCAGAAAGCGGCACAGCAGATCGAGCGCCTGGGTGCCGCCATCGGTCAGCACGATCTGCTCGGGCGCGGCCTCCACGCCGTGCTGGCCGAGCCGCCATGCCAGCTGCTGGCGCAGCGCCGGCAGGCCGAGCGGCGACGCGTAATCGGTGAGCGGCGCGCGCGGGTCGCGTGCAAGGGCGCGCAGCGCGCGCCGCACGGCGTCCTGCGGCAGCCACGAGGCGGGCAACCAGCCGCAGCCGGGACGCAGCGCGTCAGCCTCGGTCTGCAGCGACTGGCGCGTGAGCCAGAGCGGATCGATCTCGCGGTCGAGCTGCGGCCCGAGCGCGGCGAGCGCGAGCGGCGGCGCGTGCCCGGCCACGAAAAATCCGGCGCCGCGCCGCGCGACGAGCACGCCTTCGGCGACGAGGCGCTCGTAGGCCTCCACCACCGTCGAATTCGACACGCCAAGCTGCCCGCTCATCGCCCGGATGGACGGCACGCGCGCGCCCGCAGCCAGCGAGCGCGCGGCAATGCGCTCGCGCAGCGCCTGCATCACCTGCTCGACGCGCGTCATGGGCAGGGCTTGCGTCCTCGCTCTGTCTTTCATCTGTACTGCTCCGTGTTCAATACAGTTTGAACAAATTGTACTGATCTGTAGCTTACCTTCGCACGGCGCGGCGCGCATCATCAGCGGATCGATCATTGAAGCTTCTTCTTGCCAAAGCCCATGCGCAAAACGCTCGATTCCACCACCGACGGCTGGCTCTGCGGCCTCGCAGGCGTCCTCATCTTCAGCGGATCGCTGCCCGCCACGCGGCTCGCCGTGCTCGGCTTCGCCCCCGTGTTCCTCACCAGCGTGCGTGCGACCATCGCGGGCATGATCAGCGTGCTGCTGCTTCTTGCGCTGCGCGCCGCACGGCCCGCGCGCGCCGAGGTCTGGCCGCTCGTCATCGTCGCGCTCGGCGTGGTGGTGGGCTTTCCGCTCCTCACCGCGCTCGCGCTCCAGCACGTGAGTTCGGCGCACGCCATCGTGTTCGTCGGCTTGCTGCCGCTCGCCACGGCCGTGTTCGGCGTGTTGCGTGCGGGCGAGCGTCCGCAGCCGGCCTTCTGGATCTTTTCCGCGGCGGGCAGCGCCGCCGTGGTGGCGTTCGCGCTGCGTCATGGCATCGACGCCTCGCCGCTCGGCGACGCGCTCATGCTCGGCGCGATCATCGTGTGCGGGCTCGGCTATGCGGAAGGCGCGCGGCTCTCGCGGCGCCTGGGCGGCTGGCAGGTGATCTGCTGGGCGCTCGTGATCTCGCTGCCCGTGATGGCGCCGCTCGCGTGGTGGCTGCGGCCCGCGTCGTTCGCAGCGGTGGGCGCGGCCTCGTGGTGGGGGCTCGCCTATGTGTCGCTCTTCAGCATGCTGATCGGCTTCGTGTTCTGGTATCGCGGGCTCGCGCTCGGCGGCATTGCAGGCGTCGGGCAGTTGCAGTTGCTGCAGCCGTTCTTCGGCTTCGTGCTCGCGGCGCTGCTGCTGCACGAAGCCGTGCCGCCCGCGATGATCGCCGTCACCGCCGTGGTGATCGCGTGCGTGGCCGGCGCACGGCGCTTCGGGCGCGCAGGCGGCGCTTCCGCTGTCGCGAATCGCGCGGGCACGCAGCGCGTCTAGACCGGGCTTTTTTGGCACGCTTCAAAAGCGCGCCTGCGCGAGGCATAGTGAGGAACGCAAACCTCCTTCTCATTTGCCTTCGCGCTCGCTCCAACCGATGAACCCACACCCCGACGCGCTCGTGCGCGACGCCACTGCCGACGACTTTCCCGCCATCGCCGCGATCTACGCACACCACGTGCTGCACGGCACGGCGTCGTTCGAGGAGACGCCGCCCACGCTCGACGAACTCCTGCGTCGCCACGCCGCCGTGCGCGAACATGGCCTGCCCTGGCTCGTCGCCGAGATCGACGGCCAGGTGGCGGGCTACTGCTACGCCACGCCCTACCGGCCGCGTCCGGCGTACCGCTTCACGGTCGAAGATTCGATCTATATCGACGAGGCGTTTCGCGGCCGCGGACTCGGCCACACGCTGCTCAACGCGCTGATCGAGCGCTGCGAGGCGGGCCCGTGGCGGCAGATGATCGCCGTGGTCGCAGACCCGCGCGGCGGCTCGCTCAAATTGCACGAGCGCCTGGGCTTCTCGCTGACCGGCACGCTGCGCGGTGTCGGCTTCAAGCACGGCGAGTGGCGCGACACCGCGCTCATGCAGCGCACGCTCGGGCCGGGCGCGGACACACCGCCCAAGGGCTGACGCCCGGCGCTCAAACGCATGGCGGCACGCCACACGCGCGCCGCCAGCGAAACGCCGCTCGTACAATACGTCCTTTCGCAACGGAGCCGGACCCACGGCTCCGCAGACAAGGACTGATTCGCCATGCAACCCCTCCTCGAACACCTGCACCCGTCCAACTGGGGCTTCCTGTGGGACGCGCTCTCCGCGCTCGCGCTGCGCTTGTGCGCGGCCTTCGCGATCCTCTGGTTCGGTTGGTGGCTCTCCCGGCGCGTGGGCAACTGGATCAAGCGGCGCGGCGGCGGCATCGATCCCACGCTGCGCCCCATCGTGCGCGACACCGCCGTGTGGGGCGTGCGCCTCGTTGCCGTGATCGGCGCGCTTTCGCAAATCGGCATCCAGACCGCCAGCATCGTCGCAGTGCTCGGCGCGGCCGGTCTCGCCATCGGTCTCGCGCTGCAAGGCACGCTGCAGAACATCGCGGCCGGCATCATGCTGTTGCTGCTGCGGCCCTTCAAGGTGGGCGACTATATCGATGGCAGCGCCGGCGCCAGCGTCGCGGGCACCGTCGAGGAAGTGAACCTCTTCACCACGCGCCTCACGAAACCGGACGGCATCTGCGAATACGTGCCGAACAGCGCGCTGTGGAGCAATTCGATCCGCAACTACAGCCGCAATCCCACGCGCCGGCTCGACCTCGAAGTGGAAGTGTCGGTGCGCGACGACGTGAACCGCGCCATCGACGCATTGCGCACGCTCGCCGCCGCCGACCCGCGCGTGCTGGCCTCGCCCGCGCCGCAAGTGATGGTGACGCGTTTCGACGACAGCACCGCCGTGCTCAACGTGCGCGTGTGGTCGAACATCGACACCTTCTGGGAGATGCGCTGGGAGCTGTCGCGCAAGGTCCGCCAGGTGCTCAATGACGCGCACTGCTCGCTGCCCCTGCGCACCCGCGAGCTGCACATCGTGCAGACGCAACCGGCGCAGCCCGAGCAACCGACACAGCCGACGCAACACGCGCAGCAATGAGCGCGTACGCGCGCCGCCCGCGCGGCTACCTCAGAGGGCTCGTGCCGCACGGCTACCTGGCCGTGCTGCTGGTGATCGACGGCCTGCTGCTGGTGCGCCCGGTCGCGCAGAAAGCGCTCGAACACGCGCGCGGCAACTGGTTCGACGACTGGATCACGCTCATCAACGCGTTCGGCGTGCTCGCGCTGCCCCAGGCGCTCGTCGCGACCGGCCTCACGATGATGTCGTTCGGCATCGCGCTGCGGGCGCGCGTGGCTTGGGTGCTTTCACTGGTGCTGCTCGCCGGCGCGGCCAGCATCTGTCTGTGGGGCGACTATCGCAGCCACGCGCTCGCCGGCTTCTCGCTCGCGCTTGCCTGCGCGCTGATCTACTACTGGCGCCATTTCGATCGCGCGAGCGTCGCCGCGGGCTCGCTGTTCGCATTCCTGAGCATTGGCTCATTGATCGTCTACGCGGTGTTCGGCTCGCTGTATCTCGGCGACGATTTCGACCCGCCTATCCGCAACCTCGTCACGGCGTTCTACTTCTCGATCGTGTCGATGTCCACGGTCGGCTACGGCGATATCGTGCCGCGCTCGGACACCGCGCGGCTCTTTACGGCTTCGATCATCGTGCTCGGCATCACCGTGTTCGCGACGTCGATCAGCGCTGTGATCGGGCCTGTGATCGGCGGCCATTTGAAACGCATCGTGAAGGGAGGCATTTCCAACGTGACCCGCAAGAACCACTATTTGATCGTCGGTGCGTCGCCGCTCGCACATAGCGTGTACGCAGGGCTCCTCAAGCGCGGCTACGCGGCGACCGTGATCGTCGCGCCCAATATTCCGCACAACTATCCACCGGAGGCCGATCTCATCGTCGGCGATGCGAGCGACACCGCCACGCTGCACAACGCGGGCGCGGAAACCGCGCTCGCCGCGCTCGCGCTGCGCTCGGACGACGCCGAGAATGCCTTCGTGATTCTCGCCATCAAGGAGATCGCGCCGAAGGTGCGCACCGTGGCGCTCGTCAACGACAGCCGCAACCTGCAGCGGCTGCGCCTGTTGCAGCCGGATATGGTGTTTTCGCCGCAACTGCTCGCGGGCGAACTGCTCGCTCGCACGCTGAACAACGATACCATCGACAACACGCTGGTCGAACAACTGCTGTTCGGCAAGAGTCCAGGCGGCGCGGTGTAAGCGTGGTGTCGCCGCGTGCTATCGGTCCGGCGGCGGCAGACGCCGGAACAGCGTCGGATAGTCGATCACGAGCCCATCTTCATCCACGCGCAGGTTCGCCGTGAAGTCGCGAAAGATGCCTTCGTAGCGATACTCGCGGTCGCGCTCGATGCACACATAGGCCTGCTCGACAGGCTTGGGCTCCAGTTCGGGCGCGGCGATGTACACCACACGGATCGGCTGGCGCTCGCCGCGCGCGAGGCCCAGACGCCGGATCGGCAGCGTGTTCGTGTACGGCGTCGCGGCGATGTCGATGTCGATGCAGCCGTCGAGCGCTTCCAGTGCGCGCCCCTCGCCGTCGGTCCAGTGGCCCTTGCCGTCGCTGTGGAGCACGAGCGAGCCGCCGCCCATCACGCGAAACGCCGCCCAGCGCACGCGCCACTGCGCGTCGCACTCGATGGCGTAACACAGGCCATAGGACTTGCCGTAGCGCTCGCCGATGACCACGCTTTCCGCGCGGATCGTGTCGCCTTTTTCGCCAAACTTCGGGCCGCAATGCGCATCGAACGCCAGATGCTCGATACCCTCGCCCGTCTCGGATGCCCAACGCACTTCACGCATCGTTCGCCTCCCGTGCAGACTGTCTCTGGATAATCACGACAACCGCCTTGCGCGTATCGTAACCCGTCAACAAATAGCGACTATCAACCCACGCGCATGCGCGAGGCGGTCCGCATCCCCTATGCTCGCACTCTGGCCGGCCCTGTGCCTCTCAGCGGGGCCGCACCGGCCCGTACCCGCCCGCCACGCCTTCGCCATGTCCGCCCGATTTTGCGCCGCTTCCGGCGCCACTGCCCGTACCGCCGATACCGCCGCCGTCGGTGCCCTTTTGCGCAGCCTCGGCCAGATCGTGCTGCAGGCGCATGCGGGAACGGGCGCGTGCCTGCTCGCAGCGCTCGCGCTCACCGACTGGCGGCTGGCTTTCGCCGCCCTGCTCGGCGCCGCGGCGGCCAACGTCTGCGCGGTCGTGGCGGGCCATCCAGACGCGGCGATCCGCGACGGCCTCGCAGGCTACAACGGCGCGCTCGCCGCGCTCGCGGCGTTCACCTTCGTCTGCGATGCGGGCACGGCGGCCGCGCTTGCCCTCATCGCGGGCGGTGCGAGCGCGTGGATCGCCGGGCCATTGGACCGCCACCTCGCGCGCGCTCCGCTCGGGCTGTATTCCGTCCCCTGCCTCATCGCGACCTGGATCTGGCTGCCGCTGCACCCGGGCAGCGCTCCCGTCGCCAGCGCAATCGCCGCAGCCCCGCTGGCCCCGCACGGCACACCGCTCGCCGCGGCAGCACACGCCGCCGCCGGCGTGTTGAGCGGCCTCGCGCAGACCACCTTTGCCTCGGGCGCGGCGGCGGGCCTGTGCGTGCTCGCGGGCCTCTCCTGGTCGTCGCGGCGCGCGGCCGCCTATGCGCTCGGCGGCGCGGCGCTCGCGAGCACGCTCGAACTCGCGTGCGGCGCGAGCCCGGACGCCTTCGGCGCGGGCCTCGCCGGCTTCAACGGCGCGCTTGCCGCGCTCGCGGTCTGCGCGCTCGGCACACGCGCCGCGATCTATGCGACCATGCTCGCCGCAGCCCTGCATCTGGCCGCCGTGCGCTGCGGACTGCCAGCGCTGACCGCGCCGTTCGTGCTGGCAAGCTGGAGTGTGCACGCGGCAGTGCGACGCCTGCGCCCTGCGCCATCGACGCCGCCTGAAGAACCCATCGTCCGCTGAAGGAATCGCCATGTCTTTCGCCCATCGTCCGACGAGCACCTGCGCCGAGGCCGCGCCGCGCTCCACCGCCGAGCAGCAACTGCGCGTCGATCTCGCCGCCGCTTACCGCCTCATCGCACTCAACGGCTGGGACGACCTGATCTACACGCATGTTTCCGCCGCCATACCGGGCGAGGCGGGCCGCTTTCTCATCAATCCGTTCGGCCTCGCCTTACGAAGTGCGCGCCTCGAACCTCGTGAAGATCGACACCGACGGCCGTATCGTCGGCGCAAGCGAGCACCCCGTGAACGCCACCGGCTTCGCGCTGCACGCGGCCGTGCATCTTGCGCGGCCCGACGCCGTGTGCGTGATGCATCTGCACAATACCGCGGGCATTGCCGTATCGATCCAGCGCGACGGCCTCCTGCCCGCCTCGCAGCACGCGCTGCGTTTTTACGGCCAGCTCGCGTGGCATGACTATGAAGGCCTCGCCTTCACGCCTGCCGAAGGCACGCGCCTCACGGCAAGCCTCGGCGCGCAGCCGGCCATGCTGCTGCGCAATCACGGCACGCTCACCACCGGCCGCACAGTGGCCGAAGCCTACGTGCTGATGGCGACGCTCATCAAGGCCTGCGAAATCCAGCTGCAGGCGCAGGCCGGCGGCGTGCCGCTCGTCGTGCCGCCGCCCGGGGTGGCCGAACGCACGGCCGAGCAGTTGCGCGACGGCGGCGCGATCGAAGGCGTGCTCGAATGGCCCGCGCTGTTGCGCAAGCTCGATCGCATCGATTCGTCATACCGCGACTGATCGCGCCCATCCGTCGCGTCACTCACTTTCTCAAGGAGACCCGCATGCCGACATTCCACATCGAAATGTTCGAAGGACGCAGCGTCGAACAAAAACGCCAGCTCGCCGCCGCCCTGACCGAGACCACCTGCAAGGTGCTCGGCGTCGAGCCACAATCCGTCGACATCATCTTCCACGACGTGAAGCCGGAAAACTGGGCGACGGCCGGCAAGCTGTGGAGCGATCCGCGCTGACGCCACTTCTATCGCATTCCTGATCTTTTCCGCCTGGCGCCGTACGCGTCGCTCGCGCCGCCAGGCGCGCCTGACCTCTCCCCCGCACGAATCCCGAAGCCGCACGCCGAGGCACGTTGCCGCACCCGATGCGGCAGCGCGGTGTATTGACGCATCGCGACGCTCTGCGCACATCCCCGCTGCGCAACGAGTGTTTAATCTAAATTGATCTGTATCAATGCGTTAGCGCAGGTTTTCGTCCCTTTGATATTGACGACTGCGACACGCTGGCGCACGTCGCAGCGCAGCAAAACCTTCGCCGTTCCCCTACGCTTACGTCCATCGCACGAGAAGCGCAGCGCCCCCACTGCCTCGCCGTGCGACGTTTCTTCCGCGCTTTTCCCGGTAAGCAAGCAACAGGCACGTACATGCACACGTCACTTTCCGCCTTCGACCTGGCCCGGCTGCAGTTCGCCTTCACCGTTTCGTTTCACATCGTCTTTCCGGCGCTCTCCATCGGCCTCGCGAGCTTCATCGCCGTGCTCGAAGCCTGCTGGCTCAAAACGCGCCAGCCGTTCTACAAGGACCTCTGCCTGTTCTGGTCGAAGGTCTTCGCCGTGGCCTTCGGCATGGGCGTCGTCTCAGGCGTCGTCATGAGCTATGAGTTCGGCACCAACTGGTCCGGCTTCTCGTCGTTCGCGGGCCCCATCACCGGGCCGCTGCTGATGTACGAAGTCATGACCGCGTTCTTTCTCGAAGCGGGCTTCCTCGGCATCATGCTGTTCGGCTGGAACCGCGTGAGCCCGCGTGCCCACTTCGGCGCGACGCTGATGGTCGCCATCGGCACGCTCATCTCCACGTTCTGGATCCTCGCCTCGAATAGCTGGATGCAGACGCCGCAAGGCTTCAAGATCGTCGATGGCCATGTCGTACCGGTGGACTGGTTCAAGATCATCTTCAATCCGTCGTTCCCGTACCGCCTTGCGCACATGGCGATCGCCGCGTTCATCGTGGCCGCGCTCGTGGTGGCCGCCAGCGGCGCGTGGCATCTGCTCAAGGGACGCCGCGACCCCGCCATCAAGAAGATGTTCTCGATGGCGCTCGGTCTGCTGCTCGTGCTCGCGCCGGTGCAAGCCTTCGTGGGCGATGCGCACGGCCTGAATACGCGCGAATATCAGCCCGCCAAGATCGCCGCGATCGAAGGCATCTGGGACACCGAACCAGGCGGCACCGCGCTCAATCTGTTCGGCATTCCCGACATGCAGGCCGAGACGACACGCTACGCCGTTTCCATTCCGCACCTGGGCAGCCTGATCCTCACGCATAGCTGGGACGGCGAGATCAAGGGACTCAAGTCCTTCCCCGCCGACGAGCGGCCCAATTCGCCGCTGCTGTTCTGGAGCTTCCGCGTCATGGTCGGTTTAGGCATCCTGATGATCCTGCTCGGCGTGATCGGCTGGGTGCTGCGCCGCCGCGGCACGCTCTACGAATCGCGCTGGTTCCAGCGCTTCGTGCTCGCCATGGGACCGACGGGCTTCATCACGCTGCTCGCGGGCTGGGTTACGACCGAAGCCGGCCGTCAGCCCTGGGTGGTCTACGGCGTAATGCGCACGGCGCAGGCAGTGTCGCCGCTCACCGCCCAGCAGGTGGGCATTTCGCTGATGGCGTTCGTGGCGGTGTACTTCCTCGTATTCGGCACGGGAATTTACTATCTGCTCAAACTTCTGCGCAAAGGTCCCGCGCTGCCCGACCCGAAGCCGCATGCGCCCCGCGAGCCACGTGAACCGCGCGTGGCCCACCCTGCGCTCAGCGCGAGTCAGACCGCGCGCCGCCCCATGTGCGCCGCCGATCAGCTGATCGACGCCTGAGGCTCCCCGCATTCATCGTTACGAGGCTAGCAAGCAAATGGATGTCACCGTCATCTGGGCCGCGATCATCGCGCTCGGCGTTCTTCTCTACGTGGTGCTGGACGGCTTCGATCTCGGCATCGGCATCGTGTTTCCGCTCTTTCCCGACGAGGATGAGCGCGATCTCATGATGAACACGGTCGCGCCCGTGTGGGACGGCAACGAGACCTGGCTCGTGCTCGGCGGCGCGGGGCTCTTCGCCGTGTTCCCCGTGGTGTACTCGACCGTGCTCTCCGCGCTCTACCTGCCGCTCGTGTTCATGCTCGCGTGCCTGATCTTCCGCGGCGTGTCGTTCGAGATCCGCGCCAAGGCCAATCGCACGAAGCACTTGTGGGACCTCGCGTTCATCGGCGGCTCGACGGGCGCGGCGTTTTTCCAGGGCATCGCGCTCGGCGCGTTCCTGCAAGGCATCCCGATGGACGGCGGCCAGTTCGCCGGCGACGCCTTCGGCTGGCTCACGCCCTTCAGCCTGCTCTCGGGTTTCGGGCTCGTCGCGACCTATGCACTGCTCGGCTGCTGCTGGCTCGTGGCGAAGACCGAGGGCGACCTGCAGCGCCGCCTGCGCAAGCTCGTCTGGCCGCTCACGGTCATGCTGCTCGGCTTCATCGCGCTCGTGAGCCTGTGGACGCCGCTGCAGGACCCGGCCATCGCTGAACGCTGGTTCCGTTCGGGCCTCTTCTGGCGTCTCGCGCCGGTGCCGCTGCTCGTGCTCGCCTGCGCCGCGTGGATGCGTTGGGCCGTGCATGCGCGCCATCACAAGACGCCCTTCATCGCAGCTATCGGTCTCGTGCTGCTCGGCTATGCGGGCCTGCTCGTGAGCCTGTGGCCGTATGCGATTCCGCAGGGCCTCACGCTGTGGGAAGCGGCCGCGCCGCGCGAGAGCCAGATGTTCACGCTTGCGGGCGCAGCGTTCATTCTGCCGATCATCCTCGCGTACACGATGCTCGGCTACTGGGTCTTTAGAGGCAAGGTGCGTCATGGCGACACCCATCACTACCACTAACACGGTGCGCCGCGCGCTGCCCGGCTGGCTCTGGTTCGTACTCCTCTGGTGCGCGGGCGTGGGCGCGGCCGTCTCGCTCGGGTTCGCGTTCAAGGTCTTCATGAACCTCACGCTGTTCGCCGTGAAGTGAGTTGCACGCGCGGATTCGCACGAGCGCCCTCGATTTCGCGGCGCCGCGTTAGACTGTAGGCTCTCTGTTACCCGTGCGAAAACCTCATGCAACAGATGACCTTCATGGAATGCGTCAAGCGCGCATGGGCGAGCGCCTGGCAGGCCGCCGTGCAAATGCCGGTTCTCCTTGTGGGAACGTTTGTGATCTACGCGGCGCTCGGCTGGTTCGGGCTTGCCGGGCGGCCCGTACCGGCGGAAGGCGCAACGCCTTCCGCCGGACTCATTGCGCTCGGCAATCTCGCCTCGCTCCTGAATTCGCTTCTCTACCTCTGGTTCACGCTCAAGATCTCGCGCTTCGTGCTGCTAGGCGAGCGCAGCGCGCCGCTCATGCCGGCCGGGGCCAGGCCGTTCCTGCGTATTTTCGCGGTCGGTCTCATTCTGGCGGTCGCGCTCGGCGCCTTCGCGCTCTTGCTGTGGGTCGTGCTGCGGCCTCAATACCAGGGCGGCGCCGCGTTCCTCTTTCTGGTGGTCATTGCGATCTGGATGTTCGTGGCGGTGCGCCTCTCGCTGCTCTTTCCGGCGCTCGCCGTCGGCAGCAAGATCGCCTTCAGCGCCGCCTGGCGCGACAGCCGCGGGCATTTTTGGAGCCTCTTTGGCGTCACCTTCGTCGCCGCGCTGCCCATTGCGGTGTGCGGCCTGATCGTGCTGATCGGTATGGGCCTCGCGGGCGTCACGCCTGAAATCGTGCGGCAGCCGGGGTGGCTCACCGCGCTCGCCATTGGCCAGAGCATCGGCAATATCGTGTTTGCGCTGCTCACCACCACGGCACTTGCCTGGCTTTATCGGCGTTACGCGCAAGCCTTGACCTCGCCCTCCACGAGCTAATCTCTCACTACCAGATGCCCGGCACGAAGCGATAACGCACACGCGCCAGATACTCGCGGTAGCCGGGCAGATTTTCCGCCAGCGTTTGCTCTTCGCGCACCGCGCGATAGCCGATCCCCACGACCATCACGGGCACGCACGCAAGCCCCCACCACGAACCGAGCATGAGCGGCGTGCCGACGAGAAAGAGCAACGCGAAGCCATACATCGGGTGGCGCACATAGGCATACGGTCCGGTATCGCTGACTGTGTGCCCGCGTTCGCTCTGAATCTTCACCACGGGCGCCGCAAAGCGGTTCGCCGCGAACACGGCGCGCGTCGCGTAGATATCGACGAAGATGAAGATGGCGCCGAGCACGCTGAGCCATAGCGGCACGCGCGACCAGCCCATTCGCACGGCGTCGATTCCCATCAGGCAGAGCCACGCGCAAAAGCCCACCGAAACGCACAGCATGAACACGCGGTCCCACGGCTGTTGCGTGCGCTGCGCGAACGGCGCGAGCCGCTCGACCAGGAGACCCGGATCTTCGCGCCCGAGCCACAAGCCGATCCACACGCCGCACAACGCCCACTCGATGAGCCAGAGCCACGCCGCCGTCCACGCCAGCGTGCCCGCCGAAACGAACAACAGCACGCCCATCAATCCGAACCAGACTACGACTTGCACGAACAGCTTCGCCATTAGCGCTTTCGTCATTTTCAGCTCAGTCATGATGCCCTCCTTGCGCGCGGGGACGCTGACTCGCGTTCGCTCGCGCCTACTGCGTGGCGCTGTGCGACGCCATGCGCGCATATAGCGCGTCGGCATCGATACGCTGCCCCGCGCCGCCGCCCGCGATATCGATGCCGAAGCGTTCGCGCAGACAGTGCGCGAGTTCCGCTCCATTGGCGAGGTTACGCTCCTCGCTCACCTGGCCTTGCGCATCGCGCTCGGTAAAACGCTCGTTGAACAGGATCGCGCGGCCGCCTTCGCGCGCGATGCACGCGATCAGACTGAACGTGAAGAACGACTCGGGCGACGCCGACGTGTACCAGTTCGCCACTTCGTAATCGACCCACTCGGCAGGCGTCAATTCGAAGCGATAGAGATCGAACCACTTCTCGCCATCGTGCAATTGCAGCTTGCGCTCGTTCGCCGACAACGTCACGAGCCGCGCCGGTTCGTGCGGCGTCGGCTGTTCCGCATCGGTCGAGAACGAGAGCGGCGCGCGCAGCGTCGCGGCACCGAAGCCGCCGTCGACGAGCCAGGTATCGCCCTGCGCCTCCACGCGCAGCAGCATATGCGTGCGCGGCGTGCGAGCGCCGGGCTCACGACCGTACAGCACACGTGCGGCGAGCGGGGTGACCGTAAAACCCAGTTGCATGAGCACGTGCGCGAGCAGGGTGTTGTGCTCGAAGCAGTAGCCGCCGCGCCGCTTCGTCACGAGTTTCGCGACGATGTCCGGGAGCTTGATCGATACGTGCCGTCCCGCCAGCGGATCGAGATTCTCGAAAGGAATGGCAAGCGGGTGCAGACGCTGCAGTTCGCGCAGGACGGCGAGTGTCGCGGTGCGTGGACCGTCGTAGCCGATGCGGGCGAAGTACGCGTCGAGATCGAGTTCGTTGCCTGGGGAAATGTCGGTCATGGAGCCAGCTTGTCTTGAAGTTTGTGCGGCAAAACATGCGTACGCACACGCGATGATAAGCGACTTCATTCGCCTGACTGATTCATCAAACGCTAACGATCTGTAATCTGTAAATACACAAATGAAAGCACTTCGCAAGAATGCCTGTGATCCTGCGTAAAACAGGCGTAAGACAGTTGCGAATCATTCTCGTTTTTGTTGACGCTCGCATTTACTGTTAGTACGATGGCGCCGTCTGGAGATGTCGGGTATTCAGCGGCTTGCGAATAACAAATGCCAACGCGATCAATCAAGCAAACATTTCAATAAGTAAGGAATACGATGGAATTGACCCGAACCGTCCGCGTGCCTGCGCTCGCCTGCTCGCGCAGCGCAGCGCCGGGCCGCCCGGCGCGTCGGCGCGCACCGGCGTGGCGCGCCATTGCCGTGCTTGCCGCGAGCGTGACTTTCGCGAGCGGAGCTGCACGCGCCCAGAGCAACGCGAACCCCGACGCCGCGCCAGAAGCGCCGGAAGCCGACCTCGCCATTCAGGCGCAGCCGTCGAACTTCTGGACGGGCTTCTGGACGCGCCAGAACATGCTCGGCGACATGGGCGGCCTGCGGCCGTGGCTCGGCAAATACGGGGTGACGTTCCAGCTCACGGAGACGAGCGAGTACCTCGCGAACCTGCGCGGCGGTCTCAAGACCGGCGGCGCGTACGACGGCCTCACAACGGCAACGGTTCAGGTCGACACGAGCAAGGCGCTCGGCATTCCGGGCGGCCTCTTCAACGTGAGCGCCCTGCAGATCCACGGCACCAACCTGAGCACGTCGAACCTCGGCACGCTGAACACGGCGAGCGGCATCGAAGCGACGCCGACCACGCGCCTGTGGGAGCTGTGGTACCAGCAATCGTTCTTCAACAAGCGCCTCGACGTGAAGATCGGTCAGCAGAGTCTCGACCAGGAATTCATCGTGAGCCAGTACGGGGCGCTCTTCATCAACACGATGTTCGGCTGGCCGGCGCTGCCTTCGTACGACATGCCCTCGGGCGGTCCCGCCTATCCGCTCGCCGGTCTCGGCGTGCGCGTGCGCGGGCAGATCACACCTTCGTTGACGGCACTCGCAGGCGTGTTCTCAGGCGACCCGCTCGGCAACGATCCGAACAACCTTAGTGGTACGAACTTCAATCTGCGCAACGGCACGTTGTGGATCGGCGAGCTGCAGTACGCCATCAACCAGCCGTCCGAAGGCGAACTGGTCAGTGCGGACAATCACGGCCTGCCCGGCACCTACAAGGTTGGCTTCTGGTACAACACCAACTCGTTTGCCGACCAGCGTTTCGACAACACGGGCCTTTCGCTCGCGAATCCGGCTTCGACCGGCATCCCGGCGCAGCACCAGGGCAACTACAGCTTCTATGCGGTGGCCGACCAGATGATCTGGCGTCCCGATCCGGACGAGCCGCGCAGCATCGGCGTATTCGCGCGCGTGATGGGCGCGCCCGGCGACCGCAATCTCGTGAGCCTCGCGGCCAACCTCGGCATCGTCATGAAGGCGCCGTTCAAGGGACGCGATAACGACCGCGTGGGCCTTGCCGCCACCTACATCAAGGTCGGCAACAACGTGCACAACCTCGACCTCGACCAGCAGATGTTTACTGGCGGTCCGTACGGCGTGCGCACGCAGGAAACCGCGCTCGAAGCCACCTATCAGTATCAGGTCACGCCGTGGTGGATTCTCCAGGCTGACGCGCAATACACGTTCAACGCAGGCGCCGGCCAGAATCCGCAGGATCCGACCGCGCCGCTGCGCAATACGTTCGTGATCGGCGTGCGGACCAACATCACGTTCTAAGCCCACGCAAGCGCACCCGACCCATGTTCAACCCCAAGTCCTCGCGTCTTCCCGCCGGCGTGCGCGCCGGCCGCGCGAGGCACGGAGATTCAGTATGAAACACGCTACGCGCACGCTCCTGCAATGCACGGCCCACGCGGTCCGCTCCGCGCTCGCGCTTGCCGCCGCGGCGGCGCTCGCCGGCGCGCCGCTCGCCGCTCACGCCGACCCGCAGGGCCTGCTCGAGACCGTCAAGCATCACACCACGCTCATCAACACCGTGCCCGACAACGGCGACCAGAACCCGTATGCGATCTTCGTCGCGCCGGTTTCCTCCGGCGCGGTGAAAGAAGGCGACGTGCTGGTCGACAACTTCAACAACGCGGCCAACCTGCAGGGCACCGGCAGCACGATCATCGACTATCACCCCGACACGAAGCAGATGTCGCTGTTCGCGACGATTCCGCGCGATCTCAAGGAGTGCCCGGGCGGCGTCGGCCTTTCGACCGCGATGACGATGCTCAAGTCGGGCTGGGTCATCGTGGGTAGCACGCCGAGCAACGACGGCACGACCGGCACCAAGGGCGCGGGCTGCATGATCGTGCTCGACAGCAGCGGCAAGATTGCCAAGGTCATCAGCAGTCCCAACATCAATGACCCGTGGGGCAACATGGCCGTGGTCGACAACGGCGACCACGCCACGCTGTTCGTGAGCAATGCGGGCTTCGGCGTCGGCGGCGCAGACGGCAATCCGCCCGTGTTCAAGCAGGCCACGGTGCTGCGGCTCGACCTCGACATCCCGAGCGGCCAGGCACCGGTCCTGAAGAGCGAAACCGTGGTGGCGAGCGGCTTCGGCGCGCAGGCAGACAAGGGCGTTTTCCTCGTCGGCCCGACCGGCCTCGCGCTTTCGGCGGACAACAAGCTGCTCTATGTGTCCGACGCAATCGGCAACCGCATCAACGTGATCGAAGACCCGCTCACGCGCGACACGAGCGCGGGCGTGGGCCGCCAACTGACCGCCGATGGCCTGCTGCACCGTCCGCTCGCCATGATCACCACGCCGCAGGGCCACCTGCTCGTCACGAATGCCTTGAACGGCCAGGTCGTCGAGATCGATCCGGCCGCGGCAAAGCAGCTGTACGCGCGCTGGATCGATACGGACAAGGCGCAAACGCCTCCGGGCAACGGCGATCTTTTCGGCATCGCGCTGACCCCGGCAGGCGACGGCTTCTACTACGTGGAAGACGACGTGAACACTCTCGTGCTGGCTAAATAATCATGTCCTCCGACGATACCCCTAACCAACCATCGCGCCCCGCGCGTCGCGGCTTCCTGAAAGCCGGCGCTGCGCTCGGCGCGAGCCTCGGCGCAGGCGCGGCCACGAGCGGCCTCGCCCAGGCCGCCGAGGCAAAGCATCACGCGATGCCCGCCGACCCGATGCTCGCCGTCGAGCCGTTCTACGGCGAGCACCAGGGCGGCATCGTGACGCCGCAGCAGGCGCACACGTATGTCGCGGCCTTCGACCTCACGACGACCTCGCGCGACGACGTCATCAACCTGCTGCGCAAGTGGACCGAGTCTGCGGCGCGCATGAGCCAGGCGCAGCCCGCTGCCGCGCTCGACTACACCGGCGACGACCACCCCGCGGCCGACTCCGGCGACGTGCTGGGCCTCGGCCCGGCGGGCCTCACGGTCACCTTCGGCTTCGGCCCCGGTCTCTTCACGTCGCAGGACAAGGATCGCTACGGTCTCGCGCGCAAGCGCCCCGCCGCACTCGTCGACCTGCCGCGCTTCAACGGCGACCAGCTGATCGCGCAAAAAACCGGCGGCGATCTCTTCGTGCAGGCGTGCGCCAACGATGCGCAAGTCGCTTTCCACGCAGTGCGCCAGCTCGCGCGCCAAGGCTATGGAATCCTGACGATGCGCTGGGGCCAGGCGGGCTTTCTCTCGGGCCCGCGCGCGCAAACACCGCGCAACCTCATGGGCTTCAAGGACGGCACGAACAACCCGCCGACCACGGACCCGAAGGCGATGAACCAGTTCGTCTGGGCCACCGCCGCCGACGCGCCCTGGATGCAGGGCGGCACCTATACCGTGGTGCGCCGCATCCGCATCACGATGGAGCACTGGGACCAGATGGAACTGGGCTTCCAGGAGCAGGTGTTCGGCCGCCACAAATACAGCGGCGCGCCTCTCGGCCAGATGAAGGAGTTCGACAAAGTCGATCTCGAGGCGCAAGACAAGGACGGCAATCCGCAGATTCCCGAGAACTCGCACGTGCGTCTCTCGAATCGCGCGTCGAACAACGGCGCGCAGATCCTGCGCCGCTCGTACTCGTACAACGACAGCACGGACTTCTACATCGAGCGCTGGCCGCCGTGGCGCCAGGAAACCGAATATGACGCGGGCCTCATCTTCATTGCCCACCAGGGCGATCCGCGTACGGGCTTCATTCCGATCAACGAAAAGCTCGCGAAGTTCGACATGATGAACCAGTTCACGACGCACGTGGGCAGCGCGATCTTCGCGTGCCCGCCCGGCGCGAAGGCGGGCTCGTTCATCGGCGCGGAGCTGTTCAGCGCCTGAGATCGCTTTAGTTCAATCGATAACAACGGACAACGAAGCAATATGAAATTATCCATGATGCGCGCGCCGCTGTGCGCCGCCACCCTCTCGCTCGCGCTTGCCGGCATGCTGCCGCTCGCCGCGCACGCGGCCTCGATCACGCTCTACAACGCACAGCACGAGCAGGTCGTGAACCAGCTTGCGAAAGACTTCCAGCAGCAGACCGGCATCGACGTGAAGATCCGTAGCGGCGAAGGCCCGGCGCTCGCGGCCCAGCTCGTCGCCGAAGGCGAAAAGACGCCCGCTGACGTCTACTTCACGGAAAACTCGCCTGAACTGATGCTGCTGGAAGAAAAGGGTCTGCTCGCCCCCGTGCAGAAAGCGACGCTGGCGGTCGTGCCCGAACGCTTCAACTCACCGCAAGGGCAATGGGTGGGCGTGACCGCGCGCGAGAACGTGCTTGCGTACAACACGGCCAAGGTGCAGCCCGCGCAATTGCCGAAGTCGATTTTCGATCTCGCCAAACCCGAATGGAAGGGCAAGGTCGGCATCGCGCCGAGCGACGCCGACTTCCTGCCGCTCGTCGACGCCGTGCTCGCCGTGAAGGGCGAGGCCGCCACGCTCGAATGGCTCAAGGGTCTCAAGACCAACTCGCAGATCTTCGACGACGACGAAGGCGTGGTCGCTGCCGTGAATCGCGGCGCGGTCGCCACCGGCATCATCAACAACTACTACTGGGACCGCCTGCACGCCGAGATCGGCGACAAGAAGACGCAAAGCGCCGTCGCGCACTTCGCCGATGGCGACGTGGGCGCGCTCGTCAATGTTTCGGGTGCCGCCGTGATGAAGTCCGCGCACAATGTGGACGGGGCACAGAAGTTCCTCGCCTATCTCGTGAGCGAGCGCGCGCAGAAGCTGATGGCGCAGGACCACATCAGCTACGAGTACCCGCTGCGTCCCGGCGTGGCGAGCGACCCCATCAACAAGCCGTTCGAGCAGCTGAAGCCGCCCGCGCTGACCATCCAGCAGCTCGGCGACGACAGCCAGGCGGGCAAGCTGCTGCGTCAGGCTGGCCTGCTGTAATCGGCATGGAGTACGAAGCAATATCGTGAGCGAAGCAGTGACGACGGCACAAGCCGTGCCAAAGTCTCATCAAGTCGATGTCGCGGGGGTCCCGCCCCAGCGCACGCGGCGGCGTGCGCCGCGAGCGCTCTTCGCCGCCGCTGCGCTCGGCCCGCTGCTGGTGCTGCTGCCGCTCGCGCTGACGTTCTGGCGCGCGCTGTCCTTTGGTCTGGCCGACGCCGCCGAACTGATCTTCCGGCCGCTGGTTGGCGAGTTGCTCGTCAACACGCTCTCGATTACCGTTTCGGCCACGCTCGCCTGTGCTGTGCTCGGCACCGCGGTGGCGTGGCTCGTCGAGCGTACCGACGTGCCGGGGCGGCGCGCCTGGGCGCTCCTCGCCGCCGCGCCGCTCGCCATGCCCGCGTTCGTCACGAGCTACGCGTGGGTCTCGCTGAGCCTCGATTTGCAGGACTTCCTCGGCGCGTTCATCGTCATCACGACGGCCTACTTCCCGCTCGTCTATTTGCCCGTGGCCGCCGCGCTGCGCGGCCTCGATCCCGCACTCGAAGAATCGGCGCGCGCGCTCGGCTGCAACCGCTGGGCTGTTTTCGTGCGCGTCGTGCTGCCGCAACTGCGTCCCGCGCTGTTCGGCTCGATGCTGCTCGTCGCGCTTGGCGTGCTCTCCGAATTCGGCGCATTCACGCTGCTGCGCTTTCGCACGTTCACCACCGAAATCTACGCGGAATACCGCACGAGCTTCGATGGCGGCGGCGCCTCGCTGCTGGCCTGCGTGCTGATCCTGCTCTGCCTCGTGTGCCTCGTGCTCGAGTTCCGCGTGCGCGGACGCGCGCGCTACGAGCGCGTGGATCGCGGCGCGCGCCGCGTGAGCGTGCGCCATGCGCTCGGCCGCTGGCGCTGGCCTATGGCGGCGGGTTTCGTCGCGCTCAATGTGGCGACGCTAGGCGTGCCGCTCGCGATGATCGGCTACTGGCTCACGCAGCCCGGCGCCGCCGCGATCACGCCCGCCGATGTCTCGCCTGAGTTGCTGGTTTCGACCACGTTCGCCTCGCTGCGCCTCGGACTCACGGCCGCGTTTTTCACCACGCTGCTCGCGCTGCCGCTCGCGTATTTGCTCGCGCGCCATCCCGGCCGCGCCGCCACGTTTCTCGAACGCACGGCCTTCATCGCGCAGGGCGTGCCCGGTCTCGTCATTGCGCTTGCCATCGTTTCCCTCGCGGTACGCGCGCTCGAACCGCTCTACCAGGGCACCACGCTGCTGATTACGGCGTACGCGATCCTCTGTCTGCCGCTGGCTCTCGTTAGTGTGCGCGCAGCGCTCCTTCAAGCACAGCAGCGCCTCGAAGATACGGCGCGCGCGCTCGGCCTGGGATGGTTCGCAACGTTGCGCCGCGTCGTGCTGCCGCTCGCGGGTCCCGGCCTCGGCGCGGCGGCCTCGATGGTATTCATCTCGGTGGTCACCGAACTGAACGCCACGCTGCTGCTCGCGCCCATCGGCACGCACACGCTCGCCACGCAGGTCTGGACCGACACCTCGACGCTCGCCTTCGCGGCCGCCGCGCCCTATGCCGCGCTCCTCACCGCACTTTCGCTCGCCGCTTCGGGTCTGCTGTTCGCGTTTGCGGGCCGCTCCGCGCTCGCGGGCCATGCAACGGTCAATATACCG
Organism: Paraburkholderia sp. BR10882; assembly: GCF_040948855.1. NCBI lineage: Bacteria > Pseudomonadati > Pseudomonadota > Betaproteobacteria > Burkholderiales > Burkholderiaceae > Paraburkholderia > Paraburkholderia sp. BR10882. The sequence continues at coordinate 127,026 of NZ_JBFPKP010000017.1, forward strand.
GTCGATACGATCAACGCGCCGCCCGACGACGCCTGAGCCTCAGTTAGCCCGAAAGTTAGCCCCAAGTTAGCCCATGAGCACACTTCGCATTTCCGGCCTGAAAAAGGCCTTCGACGGCCATCCGGTCCTGCACGGCATCGATCTTTCCGTGCGCTCGGGTTCGCTCGTCGCGCTACTCGGGCCGTCGGGCAGCGGCAAGACCACGCTGCTGCGCGTGCTGTGCGGCTTCGAACGCGCCGACGCCGGCACGATCGAGATCGACGGCCGCCGCGTCGCCGCAGACCGGCTGCATCTGCCGACCGAGCAACGTCATATCGGCTACGTGCCGCAAGAGGGTGCGCTCTTTCCGCACCTCACGGTTGCGGAGAACATCGTGTTCGGCCTGCCGCGTGCGCAGCGGCGCACGCATCATCGCGTGGCCGAATTGCTCGAACTCGTCGGTCTTCCGGAATCCTATGCTTTGCGCGCGCCGCAACAGCTCTCGGGTGGCCAGCAGCAGCGCGTGGCGCTCGCTCGCGCGCTCGCGCCCTCGCCCGGCCTCGTGATGCTTGACGAACCATTCTCGTCGCTCGATGCCGCGCTGCGCGTCGAAACGCGCGAAGCCGTGGCGCGCGCGCTCGCCGCTGCCGGCGCGACCGCCGTGCTCGTCACGCACGACCAGGCCGAGGCGCTCTCGCTCGGCCACGAGGTCGCCGTGCTGTGGCGCGGCAAGCTGCTGCAGAGCGGGCCGCCGCAAACGCTGTATCGCCGCCCGGCCACGCGCGAACTCGCGGCCTTCATCGGCGAGGCGGTGCTACTACGGGGAACGGTGGCCAACGGGCGGGCGCATTGCGTGCTCGGCGCGCTGCCGATCCAGCCAGACCAGCATGCGGCAGAAGGCGCCGTGGATGTGATGCTGCGCCCCGAGCAGATCGACGTGCTCCCCGAAACCGACCAGCGCGACGGCGCGCTCGAAGCGGTGGTGCAGGCCATCACCTTCCAGGGCCAGGATGCCGCGCTCACGCTGCAATTGATCGATGCGCACGCAACGGTCCGAGCGCGCGTGCCCGGCTATCGCACGCCGCGCGAAGGCGAGCGCGTGCGGCTCGCGGTGGGCGGAGAAGTGAGCGTCTATCCGCGCTGACGCGGCACCGAAAGGTCCTGCACCATCTGCTGCGCGAGGTAGTCGCAAGTCGGCCGGTTCGATTTGACACTGCGCGCCACCACGATTTCCAGTGGCTCGATCTTCGGCAGACCCTGCGCCTCGCCGAGGATCGCGAAGCGCGCCGGCACGCTGCAGCGCGTGAGCGCGACGATCGCAATGCCCGCCTCCACCGTCGCCGTCAAACCCATCAAGCTCGCACTGCTATATGCAGCGCGGTAGCGGATGTGCGCGCCGTCGAGCGCCGCCACGGTATGCGCGCGCGCCACGCTGCCGTGCTCGTAGAGCCCCACCGGCAACGGCGACATGGCAAGCGGCGCGGGATCGGTGGCGGACCCCACCCAGACCATCTCCTCGGCGCGCACGAACTCGCCGCGCATCTTGCGGTCACGCGTGACGAACGCGATGTCGATCTTGTTGTCCGCCAGCATCGGCCCGAGCGCGACGCTCTGCGCACAGACGATCTCGATCTCCACATGCGGATAAAGCGTCGAGAAGCGCCGCAACACCGGTGACAGCAGCGACGCCATATAGTCGTCAGGCGCGCCGAGCACCACGCGCCCCGTCACCTCGGGCCGCACCAGCGCCGCCCACGCCTCCTCCTGCAGATCGAGCGCGCGCCGCGCATATTCGAGCAGCGTGTTGCCCGGGCGCGTGAGCGCGAGATTGCGCGTATCGCGCGTAAATAGCGTGGTGCCCAGCATCTGCTCGAGCCGCTTGACCTGCATGCTCACCGCCGCCTGCGATCGATGCACGGCCACGGCACCCTTCGTGAAGCTGCCCGCATCCGCGACGGCGGCGAAGGTGCGTAGCAAATCGATGTCGAATTCGGGGTTCATACGCTGGGTGGCCGGGTCGCGGCCTATTCATAAGCTGCGTTGATGGAATTCTTCAATTTAATTCGTTTGCCCGCGCCCCGCAACCGGCGAATACTTAACCTGTCTCCAACCCCCTTTCGATCCCCCCGCTCCGGCCATGCAATCCGAACATCACGGCAACCGTCAGCAAGGCGTCTTCATGCTCGCGGGCGGCGGCCTCCTGATGGGCACGATCGGCGTGTTCGTCGAGGAGGCGCGTCTCGGCGCCCTCACGCTCGTGTTCTTCCGCTGCTTTTTCGGCATGCTCGCGCTCGCCGGGTACTGCGCGTACAAGGGCTGGCTCTCGCCGCGGCAGTTCACGCGCCGCACGCTCGCGCTCGCGGTGATTTCAGGCGTGCTGATGGTCACGCAGTGGGTGGCTTTCTTCGACGCGATCCATCGCACGAGCATTGCCGTTTCGACGGTCGTGTTCCATGTGCAGCCGTTCTGGGTCGTGCTGATGGGCGCGGCGATCTTTCATGAGCGGCTCGGCGCCGACCGGCTGGGCTGGATCGGCATCGCGTTCGTGGGGCTCGTGCTCGCTTCCGGCGTGCTCGCCGAAGCCCATGTGGCCGATCGCACGAGCTACATGATCGGCATTGGCGAGTCGCTGGGCGGTTCGGTGCTCTATGCGAGCGTCACACTGATCGCCAAGAGCCTGCGCAACTTTCGCCCGCATCTGCTCACGCTGACGCAATGCGTGGTGGGCTCCGTGTGCCTGCCGCTCATCGCGCCATTTTTTGCGCCGCTCGAACTCGTGCATATCTCGGCCACGCAATGGAGCTGGCTCGTGGGCATGGGGGTGCTGCACACGGGGCTATCGTACGTGCTGATCTACGGCGCGCTGCCGATGTTGACCACGCCCGTGATCGCCGTGCTGCTGTTCGTATATCCGCTCACTGCGATCGCCGTCGATGCGATCGTCTACGGTCGCGCACTGAGTGTGCCGCAGCTTGCGGGCATGGCGCTGATCGTGGCGGCGAGCCTCGGGGTCAATCTCGGCTGGCGCCTGTTGCCGCCGAGGCTCGTGAAGGCGCGGCGCTAACCAACGCGCCGCATATCGGGCTCAGGACGGCAGCGTTTGACCCTTCGTTTCCGGCGCGAACGGAATGATCAGAAGCCCGAGAACGAAGGCCAGCGCCGTGAGCGCCACCGGCACGCCGAGCGTATGCATACGCAGCACGGCCGCGCCAAGCAGGAAGTTCACGCCCGCGCCCACGAAGCGGCCAAACGACGTGCAGAACGCGAACGCCGTTGCGCGCACACGCGTTTCGAACTGTTCGGGCAGCCACAGGCTGAACAGCGCGAAGTTGCCGCCGAAGAAGCCCAGCACGAAGAGCAGCGCGATGAACGGCACGAGTCCGTTCTGCAGGTAGAACGCCCAGCCGAAGCTCGCCGCGATCGTCACGGCCATGCCAGCGAAATAGACGGCGAGCGTCCACCTGCGGCCGATGCGCTCGGCCATGGGCGGCAGTGCGAGACAACCCAGAATCGTGCCGATCGACAGGATGCCCGTGGCGATAGAAGCCGTGCGGATCGCCTCGGACTTGTTCGCGCCCGCCTTCGTCGCCAGCTGGATCACGGCGGACGGCTCATAAACCGCGCCTGCCCACAACCCGATGATCGCGATGGTCAGCAGCGCGCACGCCACCACGGTGCGCAGGCGGTAGACATCGCCGAAGATTTCACGCAGCGGGTGGCCGCGGTGCACATGGCTCGCCTCCGACTTCTGCCACTTGGCCGGCTCCTCCACACGCGTGAGCACGAGAATGGCCACCACCACCGGCACCGCACCCGTGAGGAACATGGCGCGCCAGCCGAAGTGCACGCCGACCGTGTAATTGAGCGCGGCCGCAATGAAGAAGCCCGCGTAGTACCCGGTCTGCAGATAGCCCGCGCCCATCTTGCGGCGATCCTCGGGCCACGATTCGGCCACGTAAGTGCCCGCGAGCGCCCACTCCCCGCCGATGCCCACGCCCGCGAGAAAGCGATAGATGCCGAGCGACCAGACGCTCTGCGCGGTAGCCGAAAGTCCCGTGAAGATCGCAAACATGAAGATGGTGCCGGCCAGCACGCGCGTGCGCCCGAAGCGGTCCGCAAGCGGCCCCCAGATGAAGGACAGCCCCCAACCCACGAGGAAGAGCGCGAACAGGATCGAGCCGGCAAGCCCGATGTTCGCCGCACTCGCCTCATAGCCCGAGCGCGGCAGCAGCTCCGTGAGCGCGGGCGTGAGCACGAGTGCGTAGATGAACGAGTCCATCCCGTCGAGCGTCCAGCCTGCCCAGGCGCCCCAGAAACCGGCGATCTGCGACCGGTTGAGCGGTGTCTTGGTGCGAGTTCGCCGTGCGGACTCGGTGATCGAATTCATGATGCTCATCTCTCCATTGATGCCTCGCCAGCCCACGCAGCAAGATGCGCACGCACGCCGCGAAACGCGGAAATGCAGGCCGCGGCAGTGCCGGCCCTCTTCAGGAACTCCCTGTAAGCCCCCGTTCTTCTTACCCGTCTATAGTGAATCTGGTGTTTCGGCGTTGCGGGTTTTCGAGGCTTTCGCCTTGGTCGTTTTATATATAATATTTGATCTCATGAGCGACGCAACGAATGGTTTTCCCCTGGAAGGCGCGGCAGCGCCTCGCACCAGCACCTCGCGCATGATCGCCGACGCCCTGCGCAGCGCGATCGTCGAGGGCAAGCTCGCGCCCAATGCGCCGCTGCGCCAGGACGCGATCGCGCGGCATTTCTCGGTCAGCGCGATCCCCGTGCGCGAGGCGCTGCGCCAGCTCGCGAGCGAAGGCTGGGCGAAGATCGAGGTAAACAAGGGCGCGAGCGTGGCCTCGCTCTCCGCCGACGAAGCGCGCGAGATCTACGAGATCCGCTCCGCGCTCGAAAGCCTCGCGCTCGGCCTCGCCATTCCGAATCACACGAGCGCCACGCTGCGCGAAGTGACCGCGCTGGCCGCCGCCGCGAAACGCGAACGCGATCCGTCGCTCTATGTCGCGCGCAACGAGGCTTTTCACATGAACCTCTACGCGCCCGCCGGCCGCCCGCAGCTCATGGAGATGCTCACCGCCCTGCATCGCCGCGGCGAACGCTATCTGCGCCTGAAATTCGGCTTTCCCGAATACAAGGGCGAATCCGATAGTGAGCACGCCGAAATTCTCGCCGCCGTGAAGCGCGGCGACGTGCTCACCGCGCAAAAGCTCGTGGCCGAGCACCTGCTCGGCACGGGCGAACTCATCTACCGTTTCCTGACCGAGCGCGCCGCGCTGCCTGCAGTGGCAACTTCAGTGCCACCTTCGGTGCAAACTGCCGCCGCAAAACCGCGCGCCGCCTCTTCCCGCTCACGGAGCCGAACTGCCGATGAAGCCTCAAGCTGATACGCCAACCTCGCCTGACCTCGCGCCGCGTTCGTGGACCACGCGCCGCGACGACAAGGCCCGCCGCCTCGCCGCCGTGTCGGGCTGGCTCGAAGACGGCGTCCTGCCCGCCTCGCGCATGACCGATGCGCTCGAACTGCTGATCCGCCCGGGCGACCGCGTCGCGCTGGAAGGCGACAACCAGAAGCAGGCCGACTTCCTCTCGCGCTCGCTGGCCAAGGCCGATCCGGCCAAGGTCAACAACGTTCACCTGCTCATTTCGAGCATCAGCCGCCCCGAGCATCTGACGCTGTTCGAGCGCGGCATCGCGCACCGCGTGGACTTCGCGTTCGCGGGGCCGCAGAGCCTGCGCGTCGCGCAACTGCTCGAAGACGGCCAGCTCGAAGTGGGCGCGATCCATACCTATGTCGAGCTGTACGCACGCATGTTCGTCGACCTGATTCCCCAGGTCGCGCTGCTGTGCGCCGAGAAAGCCGACCGCCACGGCAATCTCTACACCGGCCCGAACACCGAAGACACGCCGACCATCGCCGAGGCCGCCGCGTTCAGCCAGGGCATCGTGATCGTTCAGGTCAACGAAATTGTCGATGAACTGCCGCGCGTGGACATTCCCGGCTCGTGGGTCGACGTGGTCGTGCAGGCCGACCGCCCGTTCGCGGTCGAGCCGCTCTTTACGCGCGATCCGCGCCACATCGGCGACTTGCAGGTGCTCACCGCGATGATGGTCATCAAGGGCATTTACGCGCCCTATGGCATCGCCGCGCTCAATCACGGTATCGGCTTCGACACCGCCGCGATCGAATTGCTGCTCCCCACGTACGGCGAATCGCTGGGCCTCAGGGGCAAGATCTGCCGCAACTGGACGCTCAATCCGCACCCCACGCTGATTCCCGCCATCGAATCGGGCTGGGTGGAGAGCGTGCATTGCTTCGGCAGCGAAGTGGGCATGGAAGCCTATATCGCCGCGCGGCCCGATGTGTTCTTCACGGGCAGCGATGGCAGCCTGCGCTCGAACCGCGTGCTGTGCCAGCTCGCGGGGCAATACGCAGTGGATCTCTTCATCGGCTCGACGCTGCAGATCGACGCGGACGCGAACTCGTCCACCGTCACGCGCGGCCGGCTCGCGGGCTTTGGCGGCGCGCCGAACATGGGCCACGATCCGCGTGGTCGGCGCCATGCGAGCGAAGCATGGCTCAAGCTGCTCAAGGACAACGGCCCGGTTTCGCGCGGCCACAAGCTCGTTGTGCAACTGGCGGAAACGTGGAAGAAAGGCGGCGAGCCGACCTTCGTCGACGAACTCGACGCCATCGCCGTGGGCCAGAAGAGCGGCATGCCTGTCGCGCCCGTGATGATCTATGGCGACGACGTGAGCCATGTCGTGACCGAAGAAGGCATTGCGCACCTGCATCGCGCAGAGGGCATCGACGAGCGCCGCGCCGCGCTCGCGGCCGTGGCGGGCGTGACGCCGATCGGCCTGCGCGCCCAGCAGCAGAAAACCGACGAACTGCGCCGCCGCGGCATCGTGCAGTTCCCCGAGGATCTCGGCATTTTGCGCGGCGAGGCCAAGCGCTCGCTGCTCGCGGCACGCAGCATCGACGATCTTGTGACGTGGTCGGGCGGGCTCTATACGCCGCCGGCCCGATTCCGTAGCTGGTAAGCGCGATGCGTACGCTTCCTCTTACGGTGCTTGCCGAGGGCTCGGCGGGTCTCGCGCGGCGGCTCCCGTGCGCCAGCGACTCGCGGCCGTCCTCCTGCGACGCGCAGCTCGCCCGCTTCGCCCGCGACGCGCTGATCGAAGAGGCGCGCCTCACGCCCAAGCCCGCGCTCGTGGACGCACGCGGTAGCGGCGCGCACAGCGATCTCGATCTCGCGACGATGCTGCGCTCGGCGCATGCGCTCGAGCCCACGTTCGAAGCGCTCGCGCGCGCTTCGCGCCGGGCCGCGCCCGGCACGGCGCTGCGCACCGATCTCGCACGCATCGGCCGTGCCGGCGAAGCCGCGATGATGCGCGCGACGCAAGGCAGCAACGCGCATCGCGGCGCGATCTGGATTGTCGGTCTGCTGGTGGCGGGCGCGGCGATCGTGCATACGCCGCAAAGCAGCGACAGCGAATATGCCCACGCGGCGCACATCTGCGAAACGGCTGCACAGATCGCGCGCTTCGACGACCTGCTCGCGCAGCCCGTGCAAAGCAACGGCGAGCGCGTGCGTCAGCGCTACAACGTAGGCGGTGCGCGCAGCGAAGCGCAAGAGGGTTTTCCGCATGTCGTGCGCGTGGGCCTGCCCGCACTGCACGCCGCGCGCGCGCGAGGCCACGACGAAGCCCACGCGCGCGTGGACGCCTTGCTCGCGATCATGGCCTCGCTCGACGACACCTGCGTGCTGCATCGCTCGGGGCTCGCCGGGCGCGAGGCCGCTCGAGCGGGCGCGCAGCGCGTACGGGACGCGGGCGGCCTTGCCACGCAAGCCGGCCGCGCCGCGTTCGATGCGCTCGAACGCGCGTTGCTCGCACTCAACGCATCGCCGGGTGGCGCGGCCGATCTGCTTGCCGCGACGCTTTTCATCGACAGACTGGTTCAGCACCGCATGGGCGGGAGGACGGTTTCATGGAACAACTGACATTCGACTATCCGGCGCAACGCGCCGTGACGACGCGCGCCCACGTGGGCGTGGTGGGCTCGGGCGATCTCGAAGTGCTGCTGCAGCCCGCGAGCGACATGCAGGCACGCGTGGTCGTGCATACGAGCGTGGACGGCTATAGCCACATCTGGAAGAGCGTGCTCGACCGCTTCTTCACGCGCTACGACGGCGCGGCGCTCATCGAGATCAACGACTTCGGCGCCACGCCCGGCGTGGTGGCGCTCCGTCTCGCGGAAGCCGTGGAAGCCGCGCAGGAGGCGCAGTCATGAGCAGCACAAATCAACTGACGCCCGGCGCGCTGCTGCGCGAGAGCTTCATCGAATTGAGCGCGCGCGAACGCGCGGCCGCCGTGCTGGACGCGGGCACGTTCCGAGAACTTCTTGGGCCCTTCGACCGTATCGAATCGCCGTGGCTGCCGTTGCAGGGCATCGTCTGCCAGGCCGACGACGGCGCAGTGATCGCGCGCGGCACCATCGACGGGCAGCCCGCTGTCGTAGCCGCGATCGAATCAGCGTTCCAGGGCGGCAGCATCGGCGAAGTGTCGGGCAGCAAGATCGCCGCCGCACTCGAACTGGCGCTCGCCGACTGCGAGCGCGGCAAGATCGTGCGGCCCGTCATCCTGTTCGAAACCGGTGGCGTGCGTTTGCAGGAGGCCAATCTCGGCCTCGCTGTGATTGCGGAGATCCAGTCGGCCATCGTCGCGTTGCGCGCGCATGTGCCCGTGGTCGGCGTGATCGCGGGCATGGTGGGTTGTTTTGGCGGCATGTCGCTCGCGGCGGCCCTGTGTTCGACGCTCGTGATGACGAAGCAAGGGCGCCTCGGCATGAATGGCCCTGAGGTGATCGAGCAGGAAGCCGGCATCGAGGAACTCGATTCGAGCGATCGCCGTCAGGTGTGGCAATTGATCGGCGGCGAGCAGCGCGCGCAAACCGGTTTCGCCGATGCGCTCGTCGAAGACGCCGTGGACGACGTGCGCGCCGCCGTGCGCGCGGCGTTTGCACAAGGCGCGCCGCACACGCCGCGCTCGGCAGATGTGGATGCCATGCTCGCGAAACTCGCGCAGATCGATCCCGCCAGCGTCACCCCCGAAACGATGCGTGCGGTGTTCGCCGCTTCGCCCCTGAACCTGCGCGGAGAAAGCGCATGAACGACACGACGACGAGCCGCGGTTCACGCTGGCTGCGCGCCCTCGCGGGCGTAGACACACAAGGCGCGTGCGTGCAATACGCCGACGCGCCGCTCGACGACGAGACCGCGCGCTTCATCACTGTCGCACCCGATCCCGCGAACCGCTTTCCGCGTGCGCGCGACAACGTGGTGGGCCTCGAACAGGGCTGGCGTCTCGCGAAGGCGGTGCGCGAAGCGATTGCCGAGGACGCCGCGAGCGGCAAGCGCCGCCCCATCATTGCGATCGTCGATGTGAAGAGCCAGGCCTACGGCTATCGCGAGGAGATGCTCGGCATTCACCTCGCCTGCGCCTCGGCCGTGGACGCCTACGCGAGCGCGCGGCTCGCGGGGCATCCCGTAGTGGCGCTGATCGTCGGGCCCGCCATGTCGGGCGCGTTCCTCGCGCACGGCTATCAGGCCAACCGCATCGTCGCGCTCGACGCGCCCGGCACGATGGTCCACGCCATGGGCAAGGAAGCGGCGGCGCGGGTCACGCGGCGCAGCGTCGAGGACCTCGACGAGTTGGGCGAAAAGATCGTGCCGATGTCGTATTCGATGGCTTCGTTCGCGAAGCTCGGTCTGCTCGACGAGTTGATCGAAGGCGTCGATGCCGACGCGCCGAGCGATGCACAGATTGCACGCGTGCGCGATGTGCTCGCACAGAGGGTGCGGGAAGCACGCGGCGACAAGAGCGGCCTCGCGCATCGTCTGCAAGGCGCGTCGGCGCAGCGTACGCGTGCGGCATCGATCGAGGTGCGCAAGCGTCTGGCGCAACAGTGGGACGCTAGCTGATGCGCGTGTGCGCCGCCCCGCCGTTCGCTGCCGATGCGCCGCGCGTGGACGACACGCGCTGGCGCGCGCACGACTTGCTGCGCATCGCGCGCCACCCCCCATCAGGCGACGAGCCGGATTGGGTACGCGGCGCGCTCGCGCGCGCGCCCTGGGTGGTCGTGCGGCGCACGTGCGCGGCGGCGGGTTTCGTGGCTGTGGGCGTGCGCGGCAGCGTACGTTCGGAGCGCTTCGGCACCTGGCTCAATACTGAGGATATCGAATCATCTGCCAGTCCGGAGGATCTGCTCGGCGTTGAGCCGCTTCGCGCACGCCGCGCACTGCCTGCGTTCATCGCGCTTGCTACCCTGCGCACGGGCGCCTCGCCATTGCGCAGTTACGTTTGGGGCCCAACGGGCAGCGCCGGCTTCGAACTCGCCACGGGCGTACCCACCCTCACCGCATCGAGCGATCTCGACATCCTGATTCGCCTGCCGCAACGCGTCTCACGCGCGGCGATCGAGTCGCTTGCGCAGACGCTCGCGCAGGCCGCCAGCCGCGCAGGCACACGCATCGACGCGCAACTCGAAACGCCCGCAGGCGGTGTCGCGCTCGCCGAACTCGCTGCCCACAAGCCGCGCGTGCTCGCGCGCGCTTCCAGCGGTGCGCAACTTGTCGCCGACCCGTGGCAAGCAGCATGACGCTCGCCCTGCTCTTTCCGGGCCAGGGCGCGCAAAACGCCGGCTTCCTCCACAGGCTGCCGCAACACGACGCCGTGCGGGCCACGCTCGACGAGGCGTCGGCGGCACTCGGCTTCGACGTCATCACGCTCGATAGCGGCGACGCCTTGCGCTCCACAATTGCCGTTCAGATCGGCCTCGTGGTCGCGGGCGTGGCCGTGGCGCGTGCGCTCGCGCACGAAGGACTCGCGCCGCAATTCAGCGCAGGGCTTTCCGTGGGCGCCTATGCGGCCGCGGTAAGCTGCGAGGCCCTGGCGTTTGGCGACGCACTGCGGATGGTGCGCAAACGCGCCGAGTTGATGGAAAACGCGTGGCCCTCGGGCTACGGCCTCACGGCCGTCGCGGGGCTGAGCGAGACGCAGGTCGAAACGCTCGCCGATGCGCATGCGCGCGAAGGCGGCGAGCGAGTGTATGTGGCGAACGTCAACGCGCCGCGCCAGATCGTCGTGGCCGGCGCCGACGGCGCGCTCGAAGCCTTCGCGGCCCGCGCGCTCGCCGCTGGCGCGCGCAAGGCGCAACGGCTCGCGGTGGCCGTTCCTTCGCATTGCGAACTATTGGCCGATGCCGCCGATGCGCTCACCGAGTGGGCGCGCGACATACCGTTTCGTACGCCGCGCAGCGTCTACGTCGACAATCGCGGCGGCAGACCCCTCTACACCGCCGACGCCGTCCGCGCCGATCTCGCCACCAATATGCGCTACACGGTGCGCTGGTACGACGCGCTCACCGTCATGATCGAGTCGGGCGCAAGCGTGCTGGTCGAAGCGCCGCCCGGCCAGGTGCTCACGGACATCGCGCGCGAGCAGTATCCCGAGGTGACCGCGCTCGCGGGCTCGAGTTTGCCGCTGGAGCGTCTCGTCGCAATCGTGCGGCGCCGGCTCGGCCAGGACGGCTGATCGCCGCGCAAATGCCGAGTTGGCGTTTATGCGCATAAATTCTTATTTTATTTTTAGCGCCCAGCTACTCGCGCGAGCATAGTCCGCGCACTGAACATCGGCGATTTAATACCCTTCCACAGCGATCTAGGCGCCTATTTTCGCAAACGTGGCATTATGACGCGAAACGTGAGGCTCACGCGTTCGCCGCTCACGGCGGGCTCCTTCGGCACGCGATGCCGCCATTGCGCCTGGGTCTTGCCCTGCATCACGAGCAGGCTGCCACTCGTCAGCTGAAAAGAACGCACCACGCCCGTCGCGTTGTGGCGCAAGTCGAAGCGCCGCGTCGCACCGAGGCTCAGCGAGGCAATCACCGGCTCAGGGCCGAGTTCGGGTTCGTGGTCCGCGTGCCAACCCATGCTGTCCGTTCCCGTGCGGTAACGGTTGAGCAGCACGCTGTTGAAGCGAACGCCGCAAAGCGCAGAGATGGCGTCGCGCAGCTCGGCTACCTGGCTCGTCCACGGCTGCGGGATGTTTCGGATGCCTGAATAGACGTACATCGCGCCTTCGTCGCCCTGCCAGGCCGTGAGGCGCGGCTGGTCCACCCAGCCGCCGGGCGTGCGAATACGTTCCTGGCGCCAGTCGGCCTCGGCTATGATGCGCGCGAGCGCGTCGGCGGCCGGCTCTGGCGCGAGCCATGCCGGATGCCATGCCACGTCAGGGGCAGGCGTATCGTCGAAAAGATCGAACATCGGGCGTGCTTCTATCGAGCGGGAAAGCAGCCAGTTTCGCATGGCGCGGACCCGGCCGCCGCCCGCCCTCGCCTCCCGCAGGATTGCGAATCAACAGAAACGACAAACAGGCGATTCAGGTGAGCAGTGCGATATAGAACACCGCCGCGCCGATGAGCGCGCCGACGAAGCAGAAGCCTTCGGCGGGTTCGTCGGTGGTGCGGGATCGCAGCCAGGCGCCCAGCACGCCGAACATGCCCGCAATACCGAGCGCGACGAACACCATCACGACATCGAACAACGCGCTTCGGCCAATTTCGAGAATGTCGATGTTCTTGACCGCGATATACAGCGCGATGGCCATGATCGACAGAACGACCATCGGCAGCATGACATGGCTGCCCTCGTGCCCGACGTGACGACCATGCAAACCCTCATGCAGCCCATGTGCGACCGGCCGGATTCCTTTCATGATCCGTCTCCCCCAGAGCGCCCGAAACCACGCGGGCCTCATTTCGAGCATAGTCCATCGCAAGGGCCGATTCAATGGACGTTTAATAGAGTGCGCTCGGCCCCAACGAGAACATAGTGCGACGGGTGAGATCGCGCTGGCAATCCAGGGAAATGCCGCACTGCCACAGTCGGAGGCGGGAAAGCGTCAAGGCCCACGCATACACGCATGCATGTATGTCGATGCACGTCGATGATGCATCGCAGCGCGCAAACCCCAATCCGCCGCCATCTATCGGCACGAAGTCTGCTGCGCCGGTAAAATGCAACGCAGCCTACCTCTACTGCCCGGTCGGCCGGGTTTCGACCGGGCCTCGATGGTTGGGCTTTGCTGCAGCGCGCCGAGCCCGGCACGCCAGCCTACGCCGGTCCGCTCCCATCCGTTCGCGCCGCCATGCCCCGACTCTCCTTTCTGGTCCGCTTCATCGCCATCGGCGTGCTGCTGCATGTTTATGTCGGCTTTCGCCTGATTCCCGACCTGAGCGTGCCAGCCGCCGGCAAGTGGCTCGCCGTGCTGTGGCTCGTGCTCTCAGTGCTGTTCATCCCGCCCGGCATGCTCGCGCGGCGCTTCAAGCGCCAGCCGCTCGGCGACCGCCTCGCCTGGATCGGCATGCTCGCCATGGGCTTCTTCTCGTCGCTGCTCATGCTGACGATCGCGCGCGACATCGTGCTCGCCTCGGCCATGACCGTGGAGGCACTGTGGCCCAAAGCCATCGATCTCGCCGGCTGGCGCACCGTGAGCGCCGCCGCGGTGATCGCGCTTGCGTTCCTCTCCTCCGGGTTCGGCTTCTTCAACGCGCGGCGGCGCGCGCGCGTGCGCAACGTCGAGGTGCCGATTCGCGGCCTGCCCGCCGCGCTCGACGGCTTCACGATCGTGCAACTGAGCGACATCCACGTCGGCCCGACGATCAAGCACGGCTACGTCGACGCCATCGTGCGCGCCGTGAACCAGCTCGACGCCGACGTGGTCGCTATCACGGGCGACGTGGTGGACGGCAGCGTGGCGCATCTCGCCGCGCACACCGCGCCGCTCGGCAAGCTCAACGCGCATCACGGCGTGTATCTCGTGACCGGCAACCACGAGTACTACTCGGGCGCGGACGCCTGGATTGCCGAGTTCCGCCGCATCGGCCTCACGGTGCTGATGAACCAGCATGTGGTGATCGAGCATGGCGGCGCGCGGCTCGTGCTGGCCGGCGTGACCGACTACACGGGCGGCCAGTTCGATCCCGCGCACCGCAGCGATCCGGCCGAAGCGCTGCGCGGCGCGCCCGCCGACGTCAACACGCGCGTGCTGCTCGCGCACCAGCCGCGCACGGCCCACGCCGCCGTCGATGCGGGCTTCACGCTGCAACTCTCCGGCCATACGCACGGCGGCCAGATTTTCCCGTGGAATTTTCTCGTGCGGCTGCAGCAGCCGTTCACTGCGGGCCTCGAAAAGCTCGGCAGCCTGTGGGTCTACACGAGCCGCGGCACGGGCTACTGGGGGCCGCCCAAGCGCCTTGGCGCGCCTTCGGAAATCACGCGCGTGCGGCTGGTGGGCGCACAGTGAACCCCTGGGCGCGCTGCGCCCGACGGCCCGCGCGGCCTTGCCGGTATCATCGGACGATGCCGCCGTTCGTCCGCCTGCCGCTTTAACTGGAATCCATCGCACATGGAAGGCAACAAGCAGCTTCACCAGACATCGTTCTATTTGCTGTTGTTCACGGTGTCCATCGCGCTTTGCTTCATCCTCGCGCCGTTCTTCAGCACGGTGCTCTGGGGCGCCATACTTGCATTGATCTTCCAGCCCGTGCAGCGCCGGCTCGTTGCCCGGCTCGGGCGGCGGCGCAATATCGCCGCGCTCATTACGCTCACCATCTGCCTCGTCATCGTGATCTTTCCGCTCACGCTGGTGACGGCCACGCTGGTGCAGCAGGTCGCCTTGGCCTATCAGGGGGTGCGAAGCGGCAGCCTCGACTTCGGCGCCTACTTCACGCAGATCGTCCATGCCATGCCCGAGTCGATTCAGAACCTGCTAGCGCGCTACGACCTCATGGATCTGCCCGGGCTGCAGCAGCGCCTTTCGGCGGGCGCCGCAGAGATCAGCCAGTTCGTCGCCACGCGTGCTTTCTCCTTCGGGCAGAACACGCTGCAATTTCTGGTGAGTTTCGGCGTGATGCTCTATCTGTTCTTTTTCCTCGTGCGCGACGGCCGCGAAATTTCGCGGCTCGTACGCGACGCCATTCCGCTCGACGAGCAGCACAAGCTGCATCTCATGCGCAAGTTCACGACGGTGATCCGCGCAACGGTGAAGGGCAACGTGGCCGTGGCGGTCGTGCAGGGCGGCCTGGGCGGTATCGCGCTCTGGGTGCTCGGCATTCAGGGGGCGCTGCTGTGGGGCTTCGTGATGATGCTGCTCTCGCTGTTGCCCGCCGTGGGCGCGGCGCTCGTGTGGGGGCCCATTGCGATCTACTTCCTTTCCACGGGCGCGGTGGCGAAGGGCGTCGGGCTGATCGTCTTCGGCTCCGTCGTGATCGGCACCGTCGACAACGTGCTGCGCCCCGTGCTCGTGGGCAAGGACACGCGCCTGCCTGACTGGGTCGTGCTGATCTCGACGCTCGGCGGCATTTCGCTCATCGGCATCAACGGCTTCGTGATCGGGCCGCTCGTCGCCGCGCTTTTCATCAGCTGCTGGGACCTGCTGCGCAAGGACCAGCACAACATCGAAAACGAAAGCACGCCCGTGGAAGACGAGCCCGTCTAAGCGCGGCGCTATGGCGAAACGTGCAGCGGCACGCCGGCGCGGCCCTGGCGTGCAACACCGGCAACAGGCGCTTCGGGCGCTTCGGCGCCGTCCACGGCAACCGAAAAACCGAACGTGTTGATGCCGTCCGCGCTGCGCACGAACACCGTGCCGCCGTGCATTTCCGCCACGGCCTTGACGATCGACAGCCCGAGCCCGTGATTCTCGTGGCTGTTCGAGCGCGCCTCCTGAATGCGGTAGAAGCGGTCGAAAATATGCTCGCGCGTGACCGGATCGAGCGGCTCGCCGGGGTTCGACACGGCGATCTCGACGTGACCGTTCTGCGGCGCGACCGTCGCGCGCAACGTCGTACCGGGCTGCGAATGCTGGATCGCGTTGACGAACAGATTGCTCACGGCGCGGCCGATCAGCGATGTATTCACCCAAGCCCGCGCATCGCCCTGCACTTCCACGCGCAGCTGTGCCTCTTCCAGCGGCATCTCCAGAAAATCGAGCATGCGTTCGATCTCCGAGCGCAACGACACTTCCGTGAGGTCGGTCGCGCGTTCGCCGCGATCGCTGCGCGAGAGGAACAGCATGTCGTTCACGATCACGCGCAATCGTTCGAATTCCTCAAGATTCGATTGCAGCGTCTGTTGCAGCTGTTCGACCGAACGGTCGCGCGTGAGTGCCACCTGGGTCTGGCCAATCAGGATGCTCACCGGCGTGCGCAGCTCGTGCGCCACATCGGCGTTGAATGATTCGAGCCGCTCGTAGGCCTTGTCGAGACGCTCCAGCGCGCCATTGAACGATGTGGCGAGTTCGTGCAACTCCTCGGGCAGTTCGTCCGAGTGCAGACGCTGGCGCCGGTTCGACGGGCTCAACTGCGAGGCCTCGCGCGAGAGGCGCGTGAGCGGGGCGAGTCCGAAGCGCGTCACCGCGCGGCTCAGCAGCGCGACTGCAATGGTGGACAGCGCGATCAGCACGCCGAGCGCAATGCCGAAGCGCCGCAGCATGCCTTCGGTGCGCACGCAGTCGCTGCCGACCACGAGTTTCACCTGAGGCCGGTCGCCGCTCGCGGGTACGATAAAGGTCGTCGTGATGATGTCGTAGCTGCAGCCGGGTGGGCGCACGAGCAGATGATTCGGGCCGACGTCGCCGGTGACCTTGCCGACGATGGGCGTACCGAAACGAAAGCGCGGATCGGGGCCTTCGACGTAGTAATGCATGCGGCTGTCAGCAGGCGAGAGGTCGCGCAGCTTTTCCTGCACGAAGGCCCACTTCTGCACGTCCGGTGCGTGCGAAACGATCAGGCTCGCAATGCGCGCACGCGTGTCGAGCGTTTCGCGCAATTCGTTGAAGAGTTGACGCTGCATCAGGAAGAAGAGGCCCGCGCCCGTGAGCGTGAACACGATGAGCGACACCGCTGCGAACATCGCCGAAAGCCGCAGCGAGATCGAGCGTTTCATGACGTCTGGCCTCCTTCCTCGCGCACTTCGAGCACGTAGCCCATGCCGCGTATGGTGTGCAGCAGCTTTGCCGCGTGCGGGCCGTCGAGCTTGGCACGCAGCCGCTTGATCGCCGTTTCCACCACGTTCGCATTGCTTTCGAAATTCACGTCCCAGACCAGCTCGGTGATGAGCGTCTTGGAAAGAATCTCGCCGCGCCGACGCGCGAGCACCGAAAGCAACTGGAATTCCTTCGCCGTGAGATCGAGGCGCACACCGTCACGCGTCGCGCGGCGGCTGATGAGATCCACCTGCAGATCGCCCACCGAAATCAGCGTGGATTCCTGCGTGCGTGCGCGCCGCGTGAGCGCGCGCAGCCGCTCGACGAGCTCGAGGAAGGAGAACGGCTTGGTGAGATAGTCGTCGGCGCCGTCGCGCAGACCGTGCACACGGTCGTCCACGCGGTCGCGCGCCGTCAGCATGATGACCGGCGTGTCCTTCTTCGTGCGCACGGCGCGCAGTACGCCGAAGCCGTCGAGCTTCGGCAGCATGACGTCGAGCACGATCACGTCGAAGTCGTACTCCGTGGCCATCCACGCGCCTTCCTCGCCGTCCATGGCGACATCCACGACCCAGCCCTGCTCCGTGAGTCCGCTACGCAAGTAGTCGACGACCTTGCGCTCGTCTTCGATTACCAATACTTTCATGCCCGCCCTCCTCTTCGCGCGCTGCCCTGGCGGTGCCGGCCGACGCGGCCCGCGACCGCCGTTGCGCGCTTTTATATACCCTGGTGCCGGGCCCGCTCAAGCCCTCTTGTAGCTCTCGTATGCCCCGTTTTCAGCCCTTGCGTGCGACTCAGCTTCTGCCCTCGGCCTTCGGCACTTCGCGGCACGTGCCCGCGCTGCAGGCCAGCTCGCGGTCGTCGGCGCTCCAGCCACCGCCCAGCGCCTTCGCGAGAAAGACCACCGTGGCGACCTGCTGGCCGTGAATCTGCACTTCCTGGCGCTCGCTGGCAAGCAACTGCTGCTCCGCGTTGAGCACGTCGATGAACGCGACGAGGCCGCCCTGATAGCGGTCGTTGGCGAGTTCGAACGACTTGCGTGCGTCGTCCACGGCCGACTGACCGTCGGTCGAGGCACGTTCCAGCACCGAAAGGCCCGTTACCGCATTTTGCACCTCCTGGAACGCGGTGAGCACGGTCTGACGATAAGACGCCTGCGCCGACTCGTAGCCCGCTTGGGCGAAATCCACGCCCGCCGCGCGCTTGCCGCCGTCGAACAGCACCTCGCTGGCCGTCGCGCCCACCGACCACATCAGGCTCGGCACGGAGAAAAGGCCGCCAAAACGCGTCGATTCCCAGCCGAAAGTGGGCGAAAGGGTGATGTCCGGAAAGTACGCGGAACGTGACACGCCGATCTGCGCATTGGCCGCGGCCATCGCCCGCTCGGCCGAGGCCACGTCGGGCCGCCGCTGCAACAGCTCGCTCGGCAGCCCGGTGGGAAGCGCCGGCACCGGCAGCGGCATCACCTTCTGCGCGATCGTGAATTCGGGCGCGGGCTTGCCGACCAGCACGGCAATGGCGTTCTGCTCCTGCTGTCGCTGGTTTTCGAGCAGATGCACCTGAGTTTGCGTCGCCGCAAGCTGGGCCTTTTGCTGCAGCAGTTCGAGACCCGAAACCGCGCCGAGATCGTGCTGCGCGGTCACGAAATCGAGCGCCTTTTGCTGCAGTTGCGCCGAGCGGTTCACCACGTCGATCTCGTTGTCGAGTTCGCGCATGGCGAAATAGTCGGTGGCGAGTTCGGCGCTGAGCACGAGGCGCGCGTTGGCGAGATCGTCGCCGGCCTGCTGCGTCGACGCCTGCGCCGACTCCACCATGCGCCGGATGCGTCCGAACAGATCCAGTTCGTAGCTCACGGTCGCGCCGACGGTGACCTGGTTCTGCACGGTCGACGTGTTGGGCGTCGCGTAGTTCGTGAGCGGCCGGTTCGCGGAAATGCGCTCGCGCGCGAGGCCCGCGTCGAGCCCGACCTGCGGGCTTTGCTGCGAGGACACCGAAGCGAGCGTCGCGCGTGCCTGCGCGTAGTGCGCGGCGGCCACGCGCAGCGTCTGGTTCTCGGCGAGCGCCGCGGTTTCCAGAGTGTCGAGTTCGGCGTTGTCGAATGCCTTCCACCACTGCGGATCGAGCGGCGCATGCGAAGGCTGCGCCGCGTGCCAGTATGAATCGGCGGAATCGACGCGCCAGGCCGAGGGGCTTTGCGTTTGCGGCGCGTGATAGTCGGGGCCCACGGTGCAAGCCGCGAGACCGAGCGCGCCCAGCGCCGTGACGCAAGCGAGCGGCCGTTGCCGCGTGTTATTCCGCATCGTCACGTCGCGCTCCGCCTGGCGGCCTCGTGCGCCGCTTCGGTCTTGTTCGGCGCGACCACGACGACGCTGTCGCCATCCGCGATCGAGTCACTCGGGTTGAGCACGACGCGATCGGTCGGCGCGAGCCCGCGGCTGATTTCGAGCGTCTGCCCGAGGTCCTGCGCGATTTCCACCGGCTTGAGCTTGATCTTGCCATCCGCATCGACGACTGCAAGACGCGGACCTTCCGAGCGGAACAGCAGCGTGTTGCCCGGCACCGTGAGCAGGCCCTTCGCGTCGGTCTGCAAGGCGGCCTGCACGTACGCGCCGGGCAGCAGCTTGCCGTCATGGTTGGGCAGCGAGATTTCGGCCTGCAGCGTGCGCGTGGCCACGTTGATGGCCTGCGCCGTGCGCGTGACGGTGCCGGCGAACGTCAGGCCCGGCAGCTCCTGTTCGGTCACGCTCACGTGCTGGCCGACCGCCACCTGCTGCGCATAGGTCTGCGGCACGTCGAGGTAGAGGCGCAGCGGGTCGGACTGCGCAATCGAAAAGAGCGCATGACCCGCCCCGCCGTTGCCCGCGTTCACGAGGTCGCCGATATCGACGTTGCGCTGCGTGATGATGCCCGTGATCGGTGCGACGATGCGCTGGAACGACTTCATCTCCGTGAGGCGGCGCACGTTCGCATCGGCGGCGGCGAGATTCGCCTGGTCGGTGTTGAAGGCGCCCTGGCGGTCGTCGAGTTCCTGCTGCGAGACCGCATCGCGCTGGCGCAATTGCTGCGCCCGATCGAACGATGTCTTTGCGAGAGCGAGCGTCGAGGCGGCCTGATCGCGCTGCGCCTGCGCCTGCGCGAGTTCCTGATCGATCTCGGGCGTATCGATCTCCGCGAGCAACTGCCCTTGTTGCACGTGCGCGCCGATATCGGCGTACCAGCGCCGCACGTAGCCGTTCGCACGCGAGTAGATCGGCGCTTCGACAAAGCCGCGCAGCGTTCCCGGCAGCACGATGCGGCCGTCCGCGCCCGCCGCTACCGGTTGGACGACGCTCACGTACTGCTTCGCGTTCTGCTTCGTGACATCTGCGAGATGGTGGCCGTTCATGAGGTTCGACACGATCGTGCGCGTGGCGCCCGCGGCCAGCAGCAGCGCGACCACGATCAGCGCAAAGCGTGCGCGCTTGCCCGCCTGGCCGCGCGCCGGCAGGTCCATGCCCTGCTCGCTGCCCACGGTGATGTCGAGAGATGAATGGTGGTGAGGTTCGTTCATGTCTTCGGCCAATTTGACTTAACGGGTATCGCCTCGCGTAGCCCGGCGCTGCGCCTCGCGCTCGCGTTTCGCGGCGGCGCGGTGGGCGAGCCGGGTATGTACGGTCGCAAACATCAGGGGTACGAACAAAAGTGTGGAGACCGTAGCGAACAGCAGGCCGCCGATCACCGCGCGCCCGAGCGGCGCATTCTGCTCCGCGCCTTCGCCGAGGCCGAGCGCCATCGGGACCATGCCGATCATCATGGCGAACGCCGTCATCAGCACCGGGCGTATGCGGGTAGCGCCGGCTTCGAGCGCGGCGGCGAGCGGCGACGCGCCGGCGGCAAGACGCTGCCGCGCGAACGAGACCACGAGAATGCTGTTTGCGGTCGCGACGCCCACGGTCATGATCGCGCCGGTGAGCGCGGGCACGCTCAGGTGCGTGCCGGTGATGAAGAGCATCCACGCAATGCCCGCGAGCGCGGCGGGCAGCGCGCTGATGATGATGAGCGGATCGGCCCACGACTGGAAGTTCACGACGATCAGCAGATACACGAGCACCACCGCCATCGCAATGCCGACGCCCAGACCCACGTACGACGAACGCATCGTGCCGATCTGCCCACGCATGGTGATGGTCGTGCCGCGCGGCGCGTGCGCCTGCACATGCCGGATGATGTCGTTGATGTTCACGCCCACGGACCCCAGGTCGCTGCCCTCCACGCTCACGAGCAGGTCGATCACAGGACGGATGTTGTAGTGCGTGACGATGGCCGGCCCGCTATGCGGATTGAGTTGCACGAGGTTGCTCACGAGTTGCAGCGGCGCATTGGGATTCGTCGCGCGTGCGGAAACGGGCGTGCCCATCACCTCGTTCATCGAGGTCTCGCGATACTGCGGCGTTTGCACCGTGAGCGGATATTCCACGCCGTTTTGCGGGCTCACCCAGAACGCAGGAGAGGTCTGGGTGCTGCCCGAAAGCGCGATCAGCACGTCCTGCGCAACATTTTGCGGACTCAGGTTCAACTGCTGCATACGCGTGCGGTCCATGGCGAGCGTGAGCGCGGGCTCGTCGTTACGCTGCTCGATGTGCGCATCGACAGCGCCCGGCAGTTGCCGCACCTGCTTGAGCAGCGTGCTCGCAAGCGCCATGTCCTGATTCAGGTTCGCGCCCACGACCTGCACGTCGATCGCCGCGGGCTGACCGAAGTTCAGAATCTGCGTGATGATGTCGGCGGGCTGGAAGAAGAACTCGACGCCCGGGAAGCGTTGCGGCAGCAAGGTCCGCAGCTTGTCGATATAAATGCGCGAGGGATCGTGATCGGGCTTCAGCGCGATCTGGATTTCACCGTCGAGCGTGCCAATCGTCCCCGCATTGCTATACGAGAGGTTGATGCCGCTATAGGGCAGGCCCAGATTGTCGACGATCGTTTCGAGTTGATCGGCCGGCACGACTTCGCGAACCACCTGCTCCACCTGGTCGGCCAGGCGCGCGGTTTCCTCGATGCGAAAACCCGTTGGCGCGCGCATGTGCAAACGAATATTGCCCGCATCGACCGAAGGAAAGAAGTCGCGGCCAAGAAAAAACACGAGGACGAGCGAAAGCAGGCAAAACGCGAGGAAGGTGCCGCCAAAGAATTTGCGGCGCGCGAGCAGCAGGCTCAACAGCGCGATGTAATTGGCGCGCAAGCGCTCGAACGCATGATTGAAGCGCCAGTGTATGCGCGCGAAGAGCGAGCCTTGGGCGCGCTGTGCATGCGCGGTGGGATCGTGGCCCTCGAAGAGCAGCATGGCGAGCGTCGGCACCAGCGTGCGCGAGAGGATGTACGACGCGATCATCGCGAACACCACGGCTTGCGCGAGCGGCACGAACAGAAAGCGCGCTACACCGGTGAGGAAGAACATCGGCACGAACACGATACAGATGCACAGCGTCGAGACGAGTGCGGGTACCGCGATTTCGCCCGCGCCTTCGAGAATGCCGTCGTGCAGTTTCGCGCCCAGATGCAGGTGCCGCTCGATGTTTTCGATCGTAACCGTGGCGTCGTCCACCAATATGCCGACAGCGAGCGCAAGGCCGCCGAGCGTCATGATGTTGATGGTCTCGCCAAGCGCATAGAGGGCGATGATCGACGAGAGAATCGACAGCGGGATCGACACCGCGATGATGAGCGTGCTGCGCCAGTTGCCGAGAAAGAGCAGGATCATCGCCGCGGTGAGCGCGGCCGCAATGAGCGCTTCGCGCACCACGCCCTGCACGGCGGCGGAAACGAAGACGGACTGGTCGAAGAGCGGCTTGACGACGAGGTCGGCGGGCAGCGTGTCGCGTGCCTTCGGCAGCAGGTCCTTGAGGGCGCCCACCACCTGCAGCGTCGAGGCGTCGCCGCTCTTGAGGATCGACATCAGCACGCCGCGCTGGCCGTCCTGGCGCACCACGTTGGTCTGCGGCGTGAAGCCGTCGCGCACGTGCGCCACGTCGCCGAGATAGGTGGTCGCGCCGTTTACCGTCTGCACGGGAATGCGGTTGAGTCCGGCAAGCGTATCGGGCGATGCATTGGTGTCCACACGATATTCGGTTTGCCCGAGCTTGGCCGTGCCCGTCGGCAAAATCAGGTTCTGCGCGTTGACGGCATTGACGATATCGGCGGGCGTGAGGCCCTTCGAAATGAGTGCGCGCGTATCGAGGTCCACGGAAATCACGCGCGTCTTGCCGCCATACGGGTAAGGCACCTGCGCGCCGGGAATCGTAATGAGCTGCGGGCGCAAGAAGTTCATCGCGACGTCGGCGAGCGCCTGCTCGCTCATCGACTTGCTGGACAGGCCGAGTTGGATCACCGGAATGCTCGAGGCCGAATAGCTGATGACGAGCGGGGGCGTCGCACCGGGCGGCATCTGCTTCACCTGCGCCTGTTCCGATGCAACGGCCTGCGCGATCGCGGTTTGCAGGCTCGCACCAGGCTGCAGGAACAGCTTGATGATCGCGATGCCGGGCAGCGACTGCGACTCGATGTGCTCGATATTGCTCACCGTGGTCGTCAAGCTGCGCTCGTTGACCGAGGTGATGCGATCGGCCATGTCCTTCGCGGAGAAGCCGTTGTACGACCAGATGATGCTGATGACCGGGATGTTGATGTTCGGCAGCACGTCGGTGGCCATCGACATGAGCACGAACGGCGTGGCCAGCACGATCAGGATAGCCATCACGATGAACGTGTACGGTCGCTTCAGCGCGAGATTGACAATCCACATGTCAGTGTTTCGGACAACTCAGGCGAGGGGTTGAGACGGCGACGCATTCATCCAGCGGGTGCCGCATCATAGGCAATGGCGGTGGCAGGTCGCTGTCGCCAATATGGCGAAATTGACAGGCAATGCGCGAGACGCGCGAAAGCGCACTGGAATGCAGATAGATCGGCGCTGTAGCGTCGCGAAGCGCCGGAAATCCGCAGCCGCGAAACGCGCCGTAACACACTCGCGCTTCGCGAAGACTTCTTTAACTGCTTCAGTTCACAAGACGCAGGCGCTCCAGGTCGTGCGTGTTGTGACCGCGGCCCCGACCGCTGCGCGCACGCGCGCCTCGCGGGCCCGCGTGTGCATCCATTTCGCGAAGCGGCTCGTCGCAGGTGGCGAGCGCAGCCTCCTGCTCGGCAAGGACGAGCGGCACCTTCTCGCGCAGAAACTCGACGAAGGTGCGGATCTTCGCATCCAGATAGCGACGCGAAGCGTACAGCGCGTAGATGTTGAGCTTTTGCAGGGTGTGCGTGGGCAGCACGCGCACCAGCGTGCCGTCGGCGAGACCGGGCAGCGCAACCGGCACCGGCAGCGGGCCGATGCCCATGCCTTCGCGTATGGCGAGCGCAAGCGCTTCGGGATTGTTCACCTGGAACGGCGTCACGCCCGTATGCCGGAAGGTCTCGCCAAGCGGTCCCTCGGAAACCCATTGGCCGGCGGGCAGGCTCGCATCGGTCAGGTGCAGACAGGTATGCGCTTCGAGGTCATCGAACGATTGCGGCTCGCCGCGCGTGCGCAAGTACGCAGGCGAAGCGCAGAGAATGGCAGCGGTGCTGCCCAGATGCTGGGAGATCAGCGCGGAGTCCTCGAGTTCGGCGGCCACCACGACCGCGACATCGAAGCCCTCCTCGATGATGTCCGGCATCTGCTGCGCGATGGTGAGATCGACCGAGACCTCCGGCAAATGCTGCTGATAGCGCGCGATGAGCGGCATCACATAGTGCTGCCCGAAACTCGTGCCGCCGTACACGCGGAGCTTGCCCGCGGGGTTCGCGTGCGCAGCGGCGGCTTCCGCTTCGGCCTGCTCGATGTCGGCAAGAATGCGCTTGCAGCTCTGGAAGTAACGCTCGCCCGCTTCGGTCAGCGACATGCGCCGCGTGGTCCGGTTGAGAAGCCGTGTGCGTAGCCGTGACTCCAGGTCGGTGACCGCGCGCGAGACCTGCGCCGTCGTCATCGTTTCGCTCGCCGCAGCGCGCGTGAAGCTGCCGGACTCCACCACTCGCACGAAGACCCGCATATTGCGCAGCGTATCCATCAGAAACTCCCGTTCATTCGACCTGCCTTCCCATCTCCATACGAATGAGGGTAGTTTCGCCGACGAGCCGTGGCCTGATCCTGACTCGAACATGACAGCGCGGACAGCTTGGCGCAAAGCCCCGTCGCGCGTATGATCCACGGGCCCCCGGGGCGTGCTGCGATGCATCCCGACGCCTCGCGCGAGAGCCGCCTGGCGTACGGCCGCCCTGCGCTTTGATGACAAAACGATGACTCTCGAATTCGCCCTGCGCCTTCTCGCGGCGTTCGCCTGCGGCGTCGCCATCGGCCTCGAACGCCAGATTCGCCAACGCACGGCCGGTCTGCGCACGATCACGCTCGTCGCCAGCGGCGCATGTTTGTTCGTCACGCTCGGCGTGCTGACCGGCAATGGCTCGACCGGCGTGACGCAGATCGCGGCCTATGTCGTCTCCGGCGTGGGCTTTCTGGGCGGCGGCGTCATCATGCGCGAGAAGGGCTCGATTCAGGGCATCAATACCGCGGCGACGCTATGGTGCTCAGCGGCCGTGGGCGTGCTGTGCGGAGCGGGCCATTACGGCCCGGCGGTGGCCGGCACCGCTGTCGTGCTGCTCACGAATACCGTGCTGCGCGAGGTGAGCCGCATCATCAACGCGTCGCCTGTTTCGAATGCGGATCTCGTGCGCGCTTATGTGCTTACGGTGGTTTGCCGCGAAGAGGATGAAATCCATATCCGCACGTTGCTTTCGAACTCTCTGTACTCCACGCCGCTTTCGTTCCAGAGCCTCACGAGCGAGGACCTGGCCGGCGATCCGCCGCGCCTGCGCGTGACGGCGACGATGCGCCTGCACCCGAAGTACCAGTCGAAGCTGGAGCTCCTGGCGAACCGCCTGAGCATGGAGAAAGGCGTCTCGAGCATAAGCTGGACCGCCGCGGAACCCGAAATCGCGCCCGAATGAGCCTTGCGCATTGCATCGGCCGGCATTTCTTACGAATGCATTTCTAATTCGTTGCTTTTTTTGAAACTATCGGCGGCGGTTTTCAAGAACTGTCAATTCTGGCCGCGTTTCATGGACGCGTATTCGCCCTTGGACTAAGCTCCATTCACCGTGATTCGTTCACGCCAACAAGGGGAGTCTACTCATATGCAACACGGCATCATTGCCTGGCTCATCATCGGCGCAATCGCAGGCTGGCTCGCTGGCGTTCTCGTCAAAGGCGGCGGCTTCGGATTGTTCGTCGATATCATTGTCGGCATTGTCGGCGCGTTCATCGGCGGTTGGCTTGCCGGGGTGCTCGGCATTCATATCGGCGCCGGCATCATCAGTTCGATCATTACCGCCATTGTCGGCGCGGTCATTCTGCTCTTCATCATCCGCCTCGTGCGACGAGCGTAGCGAATTTGCGCTATCAATGAAAAGCGGGAGCACCGTTGCCGGTGCTCCCGCTTTGTCTTTGTGTGCTTCTAAATAGCGAGCGCCGTGGACCTTAGGCGTTCGCAACGAGTCCGCCCGTCGCTTCAGGCAGCATCGAACCCGTTTGATTGAAACGCAGATGCATTTCATACGCGCGTGCGAGATCGTGCGGCGTCTGGCCGCCGAACTTGAGTGCGTCGCGATAGTAGTCGCGCAGCAGGTCGCGATAAAGCGGATGCGCGCAACGCTCGATCACGAGGTTCGCACGTTCGCGCGGCGCAAGTCCGCGCAGATCCGCCAGGCCCTGCTCGGTGACGATCACGTCCACGTCGTGCTCGTTGTGATCGACGTGCGGCACCATCGGCACGATGCTGGAAATGCGGCCGTCCTTCGCAATCGCCTTGGTCGCGAAGATCGCGCACGACGCATTGCGCGCGAAGTCGCCCGAGCCGCCAATGCCGTTCATCATGTGCGTGCCGCCCACGTGCGTGGAATTGACGTTGCCGTAGATGTCGCATTCGAGCGCGG
Organism: Paraburkholderia sp. BR10882; assembly: GCF_040948855.1. NCBI lineage: Bacteria > Pseudomonadati > Pseudomonadota > Betaproteobacteria > Burkholderiales > Burkholderiaceae > Paraburkholderia > Paraburkholderia sp. BR10882. The sequence continues at coordinate 154,062 of NZ_JBFPKP010000017.1, forward strand.
TGTTCAGCGCAATCAAGCCGAGGCGCCGAATCACTTCGGGATGGTTGCTCACTTCCTGCGGACGCAGCACGAGCTTGTCGCGATAGCGGTCGAGTTCGGCGAGCACCTGAGCCTGGCGTTGCGCGGAGAGCGTCATCGATGCGCCCGAGGCGAATACCATCTTGCCGGAATCGATCAGATCGAACGTCGAGTCCTGCAATACTTCGGAGTACATCGTAAGCGCTTCGAACGGCGAATCCACGAAGCCCGAAAGCACCGCGTTCGCAATCGTGCCGATGCCGGCCTGCAGCGGCGGCAGTTGCGCGCTCATGCGGCCGTGCTTCACTTCGTGCTGCAGGAATTCGATGAGGTGGCCGGCAATACGCGCGGTTTCTTCGTCGGCGGGCAGCACGGTCGAGGGGCTGTCCGCTTCGTTCGTGATGACGATGGCGGCGATCTTCTCCGGCGGAATCTCGATGGCGGTCGTACCCACACGGTCCTGCGGACGCACGATCGGCAACGGATCGCGATGCGGGCGACGGCCAGGAATCCACACGTCGTGGAGGCCTTCGAGCGCGAGCGGCTGTGCGAGATTGATCTCGACGATCACCTTCTCCGCGAGAATCGCGAAGCTCGCCGAATTGCCGACCGACGTGGTCGGCACGATCGCGCCGGTTTCCGTGATCGCGGCGGCTTCGATGATCGCGAGATCGAGTTTCCCGAGCAGGTTCGCGCGCAGCATCTCCACGGTTTCCGAAAGATGCTGGTCGACGAACATCACTTCGCCGCGGTTGATCGCCTTGCGCAGCGTGGCGTCCACCTGGAACGGCAGACGGCGCTCGAGCACACCCGCTTCGGTCAGCATGCGATCGACGTCGTGGCCGAGCGAGGCGCCCGTCATCAGCGTAATGCGCAGCGGCTCTTTCTCTTCGCGCGCACGGCGCGCCAGTTCGAGCGGCACGGCCTTCGTGTCGCCCGCGCGCGTAAAGCCGCTTGCGCCAACGCGCATGCCGTTGCGCACGAGTTGGGCCGCCTCGGCGGCCGAAGTGATTTTCCCGCGCAAGGCGGCACAACGAATACGGTCTTCGTACATCAAAGTCTCCACAAACTCTCTGATCGCCTGGTGCCTATTTTCAGGTCTTGCATCGGCGGTCGTGCACTGTGAGTTTCACAAAACACTGTTGCAGTGTTTTGAGCAGCCACAATGCGCAAAGCCGCGGCGCCCTTTTGAAGGCGTCGCGGCACAAGATTTCAGCGTGCGCCTGCACATGGCTGGCGTGCTCTCGATTTCAGCTACCGAAATAAATATTGCAGAAGCTGACCGGGCCGACGCATTCATCCTTCTTTGCCGGCTTTACGATTTCGCGGTGGGCGGGCGCTTGCGCTGCCTGCGGGGCAGCGGACTGCGCAACCTGCTGAGGGACGCTCGCTGCCGGTGCTTCGTTCTGTGCATAAGCAGCGGCGGCGGCAAACAGCGAACAGGCAACAACAGCGATCTTCAGGGACTTCATTTTACTCTCCAGTGCTAACGGTTACTGCGAAGCAGTGATGTGACTATATGACTCAGGGTCGAATAGATTAAGGAGTCGGGGTGGAAGGCATTTTTCCAGACTGCAGCAAGATCGCGCGGGGCCCGCATTTTCATTGTGTTTTCAACGATCTGCGCGGCGCAAGCGTACGGCGTGCACGGCGCGCCAGCGGCCCGAGCGGCGCGTCGCGGTCGAGCAGCGCGCTGCGGATGAAGTGCAGATGACTCAGCAGCCGTTGCGCCTCGTGCCGCCTTTCCCGCTCGTGATGCACGGTGGCGAGCGCCTCCTGGGCGATCCAGGTCGCCGCGCGCACGGCGCTGAGCGCGTGGTCGAGCGCGATCCCGTCCGGGCTCTCGAAAAGGTGCGCGATGTCCCCCTGAACGCGCGCGAGAGCCGCAGGCCAGCGCGCGTCATGACGGTCGAGCCAGGCTGCCGCGTGCGCCTCGTTGCGCAGATCGACCACGGCGTGCCCGACTTCGAGCGTGACGAGCATCCAGCGCAACGCGCGCCGGTGCGCCTGGCGGCGCCCGTTCAGCAAGAGCCTCAACTGGTGCATCAGATCGTGCGTACCGGACTGGAAGCGCTGGCCGAGGCCATCGAGTTCCCCATGGCTGGCCAGCACGACCTGGCCGCGCAACGACACGCACATGCGCTCGACGAGCCAGTTCATGTGCGGTGGAAACACCACCGCGAACGCGAGCGAGGCGACCAGCATCGCGGCGACGACGGCGATGCCGTTGTTGACCAGCAGATCCGGCGTGTACACGATCACGTTGTCCGGACCAGCCAGCAGACAGAAGAACACCGAGAAGCCGACGCCATAGCCCGCTATGCGCGAGCGGGTGGCGAGAAAGGCGCCGATGGCGAGCACCGGAACGAGTGTCGCGCAGAGCAACGGAAAGCCGTCGACATTGGGATAGACATAGCAGGTGAAGAGATAGCCCGTCACGGCGGCAAAGGCCGCGCCAACCGCCATCTGCACGGCCATGCGCGACGCGTTCGGCGCCGACGAGGTGAGCGCGCACGTGAGCGCCGCCGCGATCATCGCAAGGCCGCCGCTCGGCCAGTCGGTCTCGACCCAGAACCAGCCCAGCGACGCCACCACCACGGCCGTACGCACGAAGGTGAACGCCACCACGTACCAGCTCGTGCGAGGCACGTAGCGCGCGGCGCGCGGCGCCTGCGCAGGACTCGCTTCCATGAGCGCTGCCCAGGTGCGGCTGTAGCGCACGATCTCGGTCGTGAAGCGATAGATGAGTTCGGCCGAGGTGTCGAAGTCGGGCAGCGCTTCGGGCAGCGCATGTTCGAGCGGCCGCCGCGTCTCGCGCACATGACGCGGCAGCGTGCGCTGAAAGGCCTCGAGCCCATCGGCGACCCTCCGCGCATAGGCGCGATCGCTTTCGTCGCGGCCAGGCCGTTGTGCGAGCAGCGCCGCGAGTTCGTCAAAATACGGCGCGAGCGGTGCGATCGCCGCGTCGCGCCAGTGCAGTCTTTTGAGCAACTGGCGCAACGCATGCAGCCGCGCGCAGGCATCCATGAATTCGGAATTCAGACGCGAAAGCAGGCCGCTGCGCGAGCGCATCGTCGGATCTTCGAAAGACGAGAAAGCACGCGTGGCCTCGAAGCCGACGACATCGTCGACGAGACTCGCAAATCGCCCTTCGAATGCGCCCCTTTCGAGCCGCCCAGCCAACACCGCCGCAGCGAACGCAGTAAAATTGAGATAGCGTGAGCGCAGGGTTCGACCGAGCAACGAGCCCGACTGCCGGGGCACGATCACCGCGCTGACCATGCCCGAGCAGAGAATGCCAATGGCCACTTCGGCGCCTCGGCCGAGTGCGGCGAGAAAGAGACCGTTGGGCTGCATCACGAGCGGAATGCCGATCAACGCTGCCGTGTAGCCGGCAAGCACGAAACCGTACCAGCGAAAATGGCGATTCCTCATGGCGGCAGCCGTACATGCGGCCACCCACCCCGTCATCCCGAGGATGTAGAGTTCGGGCTGCTGGACGAACACGGCGCCCAGTACTACCGCCGCGACCATTCCCACCGCAGTGCCGACGATGCGATAAAAGCTCTTGGCGAACACCATGCCCGAGAGCGGCTGCATCAGGACGAACACCGTCGTCATCGCGATGCGCGGCTGCGGCAGGTCCAGCAGCATGGAGATGCCCATGGCAAGCAAGCAAGCCGCGACCGTTTTCAGCAGATGGAGCCAGATCGTGCCGTCGCTGGCCTGCCAGTCGCGCAACGCCCGTCTGACCGCGCGCCATATGATCTCCGCGCGCCGACGCGAGTCGAACGCTCGATGTATCGCAGGCTGGCGGCTCATGACAAACGCTCGGGCTGTTTCAAAGACAGGGGCCGATTGTAGGAGCGTCATTGCGCCGCATTAATGGGACGCGCGGGGAACCTCCGTTCCAGATCACTCAACAATGGCGCGCCCATACAGGCGGACAATATCGTTTCTGTACCGAACAAGAAGGTCAAGAAGGTCTGATGGATACGTTACAAAACATGCGGGTGTTCGTGCGCGTCGTGGAAGCGGGCAGCTTCACGGCCGCGGCTCAGTCGCTGGATTCGACCACCGGCGCGATGTCGCGCGCGGTATCGGAACTCGAAGCGCACTTGCGCACCCGTCTGCTCAACCGCTCGACACGCCGGCTCGCGCTCACGCCCGCCGGCGAGCGGTATCTCAAGCGTTGCTCGCAGATTCTCGCGGACGTCGATAGCGCGGAAGAAGAAGCGAGCTGCGCGCACGAACGCCCGGTCGGGGCGCTGCGCATGCACAGCTTCGCGAGTATTGGTCAGCAGTACGTGCTGCCGGCGATCTCGCGCTATCGTGCGCTGCATCCCGAAGTCACCGTCGAACTGACGCTCTCGCAACGCATGCCGGATCTCTTCGAGGGCAGCAGCGACGTCTCGGTGGTCACGGCGTCATCGCTGCCGAATTCCGATCTCGTTTCGCATCAGCTGGGCTCGACGTACAGCATTCTGTGCGCCTCGCCTGGGTATGTGCATACGCACGGTGCGCCACGCACTCCCGCCGACCTCTCGCATCACGACTGTCTGATTCTCAAATCGCCAGCGTTCCCGGCGCATGAGTGGACGCTCGAGGGGCCTGAGGGCAGCGTCGAGATGCAAGTGGACGGGCCGGTGCAGGTGAACATCGCGGAATCGCTCGCCGTGGCAATACGCGAGGGGATGGGGATCGGGATGTTGCCGGTCTACGCCGCAATAGAAGGATTGCGTAACGGGACGCTCGTGCGCGTGCTGCCACAGCACAAGCTGCAAAAGACGAACGTGTACGCGCTCTATCCGTCGCGCAAGTTCGTCGATGCGAAGACGAAGACGTGGGTGGAATTCTTGCGCGCGCATCTCCCGCAAGTCATCGAGCGCGACCTGGCGCTGCTTGAAGAACTGACTCAAGAGCAGCTGACGGACGTCGCAGAAGAGGTGGCCTTGGCGAAGGACGCTGGCGTCGCAGCAGCTGTGCAGAAAGCGGCGCAGTAAGCCTGCGCTTGTGAAAGCGGGTTAACGCAAAAAGCCGTCCATTGGACGGCTTTTTTGTTTTCTGCATCTGAAGAAGCCCAAACGCCAGAACCCCGGTTCTCTTTCGGAGACACCGGGGTTCTGGACGTTACAGCATAAGGAGCCTGACGATTACCTACTTTCACACGGGCAATCCGCACTATCATCGGCGTGGAGCTGTTTCACGGTCCTGTTCGGGATGGGAA